>JAJDZJ010000173.1 GCA_022824685.1 Caldilineaceae bacterium | reverse complement strand
CGTCGAACGTTTCATCAACAAAATCAAGTGGTGCCGCCGCATCTTCACTCGCTACGAAAAACTCGCACGACATTACATGGCTTTCTTACATTTTGCTTCTACACTCATCTGGCTTAAACAAAATGTCAACGGACCCTAGGGTCGTGGGCCGGATACATCTATTCATGATTTGTTTGAGGTCAAACACGGTTACAAGGATACTGATTGTGAATTGTGATGTCAAGTGGATTGTAGAAGAGGGGGAGGAGAACTATTGGAGGAGAAAGGCGCCCGGCCTGGAATTGACTACGCGAAATAAAGCTAGGCGCTTGTTATACAGCCCTGCCCAATTGGATGGGCGTTTGACGCTTTGACACTTTTTCGCTCGGCGCGTAGGATGCACTGCTGTAGAGAGCGACAGCTTCATGAGAGGAAAGCCATGCGCCGGTTCGAGTATGGATACACAATCTACGAAAACGCTCTTGGGGCCGAAGCTGACACGGCCGGATTCCGGCTAGAGGGTGAGGCGCGCATCAGTTTTCCCAACGGGGGGTTGCGGATGGAGAATCTCGTAGATCCGGCGGAGGGTCAGAAGTCGAACTTCGTCTTCTGGTGTCCGGAGACGTTTCCGGCGGATGTGAGCATTGGATGGGAGTTCTGGCCGGTGCAGGAGCCGGGGCTGTGCATTCTGTTCTTCGCGGCTAATGGGCGCAACGGGGAGGACCTGTTTGATTCTTCTTTGACGGCGCGGACGGGGGAGTACAGGCAGTATCACCATGGGGATATCAACGCGCTGCATGTTTCCTATTTCAGGCGGCGGTGGCCGGAGGAGCGGGCATTCCACACGTGTAATCTGCGCAAGAGCTACGGCTTTCACATGGTGGCGCAGGGCGCGGACCCGATTCCGCCGGTGGCGGATGCGACGCCTCCGTACAGGATTCGGGTTGTCAAGTGCGGGGCCCATGTGGCGTTCTCGATCAACGACCTGCCAATCTTCGACTGGCGCGACGATGGCGCCAGCTATGGTCCGGTGTTGGGGGGCGGGAAGATTGGGTTCAGGCAGATGGCGCCGTTGGTGGGCGAATATGCCAATCTTGTTGTGCGAGAAGTAACCTGCGTCGAGGGAGAGTAAAGGCGACGATTCTGACCACCAAGCACAGGCCAGCAACACAGTGAGAAGAGCGTGAAAGGAGCATCAAGAGTGGGCAGCTCTAAACAAGAGGTGATATTCAGCGAGAAGTTTGACGGTGGACTGGACGATGAATGGTTCTGGGTGCGCGAGAATCCCGAAAAGTGGCGGTTACGTGATGGGGGGCTGGAGATCATTGTTGAGCCTGGAGTTGCAGGGACGGTGCGGAACGCGCTGGTACGGCCGGCGCCGGACCGGAGCTCGGGCGTGTACGCGATAGAGGTGACAGTTTTCAATCACCGGGCGCCAACGCAGCAGTATGAACAAGCGGGGATCACGTGGTACCAGGACGGAGAGCCGGTCTTCAAGGAGGTGAAGGAGCTGGTGGACGGGGCGATCCTCATTGTTCCGGGCAGCAAGCCGATGCCGACGCAGAGTGTGCGGTTGCGGCTGGTGGTGGATTTCGAGTCATGGGAGGCGCAGTACCGTCCAGAAGGGGAGAGCGAGTTCAGGACGGCGGCGACTGGCGAGCTACCAGCGGCGGCCAACGAGGAGGTGAGTATCCAGTGCTATAACGGGCCGCCGGATGCGGAGCACTGGATCCGGTTTGAAGAGTTCCGCATTATGCGCCTGTGAGGCCCCCTGGAAGGAGCTCCGCAGAGCCGACGAAGACGAGGAGACAGGCGCCTGTTCATTGCGGGTATTCGAGCCGGAATTCCTGTTCGGCGAGGAGGCGTTTCGGGTGTGAGAGGGGCTGGCCGGGCAGGTAGAGGGTTACGTCGCCGGCGCCGTGGACGCGCCAGTCTGGCGCTGAAATGCCGCTGATCATGGCGGTTTCTTCGTCGATGCCGACGAGTGTTGCGTCGGGAAGGAGCGCCCTCAGTCGTTCGGCCCAGCCCTGGCCGAAAGTATTGTGGTGGGGCAGAACGCAGGCGTTGGGGACAAGGCCGAGGCCGGCGGTGACGCCCTGTCCGCGGGGGTCGTGGAGATGCTGGCAGAGGACCATTGCGCCAGCGCTGCTACCGGCCAGGACGGCGCCTTCGTCGGCGGCCGCGAGCATGGCCGTCCACGCGGGTGTGTTGCGCAGGGTTTCGCAGAGGTAGCCGGGGAAACCGCCGAGCAGATAGATGAGTCTCGCCTCAATTATCTGGTCCACCACGGTCTTGTCAGCAGCCGAACTTCGGTCGATGAGAGGGACGACCCGGACGTTGGTCGCCCCGAGGCTGGTGAACCATCGGCGGCCGTTTTCGCCGGCGCGGCGGTGGTTGTTGTCGGGCGCGGCGGCAGTGGGGATGATGGTGATGGGGGCGTCGGGTCCGCCGGCGAGATCGATGCCGCGGCGGTCGGGGTCGGCCATTTGGCCGCCGAATTCTGAGCCTCCGGCGAGGAGGATGGTTCCTGAAACCATGTTTCTTCTGCGCTCCTGAGGCTGCACTGGCGGCGGGCTGAACTTCTGATGGCGGCGCAATCCAAGCGCTTTCCTTGCGCCTAACCTTTCACTGCACCGGCAGTCAGGCCGGAAACAATGTACTTTTGCATAACGAGGTAGAAGAGGACCGGCAGCACGGAGAAGACAAGCCCTGCGGCCATGTACTGTTCCACCGGCGTCTGGGCGATCGCTTTGAGTGTGGAGAGGCCGACAGAGGCCGGCATGAATTCGCCGCTGCTGAGCATAATGCCGGCATAAAGGTACTCGTTCCAGGCGAAGAAGAAGGCGACCACTGCCACTGCCGCCAGGCCGGGAGCCGACAGGGGCAGAACGATTCGCCACAGCGCGCCGAGTTCGGTACAGCCGTCCACGACCGAGGCGTCCAGGACTTCCGGCGGCACGTTGTCAAAGACTCCCTTAAGAATCCAGATACAGATTGGCAGAATGAAGGCGGCGTCGATCAGGGCCAGCGAAGGAATGCTGTTTAGCATATTCAGGCGGCGATAGAGGATGTAGAGCGGGATCAGGATCAGCACTTCGGGTAGCATTTGGGTCACCAGCAGGAACAGGCCGAAGAGGTTGCGGCCCGGCCAGCGCAGGTTGGAGAGCGCGAAGGCGCCGAGCACTGAGAGGGCCATGCAGAGGAGCATCGTCATGGCGGCGATGAGGAAGGAGTTGCGCAGCCACTTCGCGATTGGGTGTTCGCTGAACAGCTCGGCGAACTGAGCGAAGTAGAGCTCCTGCGGCAGCAGCGGAGGAGGGAAGCGCAGGATGTACTTGCTGGGCTGGAAGGTGCTGATCATCATCCAGTAGACGGGAAAGACGATGATTAGGGAGACAACGGCTACGGTGAGATAGAGTAGGGCGGTGTTGAACAGACGCCGGGCATCGATTTTGGCGGCTGCGACGCGAGCGTCTTCTCGTTTAGCGACCATATCAGGCGGAGTCCTCGGCGCGACGGACCTGCATCATGATAAATACGAGGGCGACCGCGAGTGAGACGACGAAACCGGCTACGCCGAGCGCGGTGGCATAGGAGTAGTCGTAGAATCGAAAGGCGGTATTGAAGATGCGTATCACGATCGTCTCGGTTGTGCCGGACGGGCCGCCCCCGGTCATCAGGAAGATGATGGTGAACTGTTTGAAGGAGAAGATGGCGGCGAGTACGACCAGCAGCTCTAGCGTGGAGCCGATTCCCGGGAAAGTAATGTTCCAGAAGAGTTGAAGTCGGTTGGCGCCATCGACGCGGGCGGACTCATAAAGTTCCTGGGGGATGGCCTGCAGGGCTGCAAGAATGACCAGGCTATAGAAGGGAAAGGCCTTCCAGGATGAGATCAACACCATCCACCCCATTGCAAGTTCGGGTACTTGCAGCCATTGCGGGTTCTTGGTGACGCCTGGGAGCATTCTGGCAAGGATATTGACAACTCCGAACTGGGGGCTGAGGATCCAGATGAAGATCATCACGACGGGCACTTCGGGGATGGCCCAGGGCATCATCAACATGCCGCGCGCGAAGGGACGAAAGCGGAATGGGCGGTTAAAGAGAAGCGCGGTGAGCAGACCAACCGTCAGGGCGACGACGATGACAAGACCTGTAAACAGAAGCGTGACGCGAATGACTTTCCAGAAGGCGGGGTCGGAGAACATGCGCTCGTAATTGTCCCAGCCTACCCAGGTGGTGGCTGCGCTGGAGGCGAGTTCGATGCGCGTGAAGCTGCCGAAGATGCCCTGAACAATCGGGTAGACGATCAGGAGGCCTTCGTAAATGACGATGGGGAGGACCAGAGCGAAGGGCAGGAGATAGCGGCGGCGGAGCAGGGGACGCGCCTTCACCCCTCTGGGGGGTCCCGTCAGGGCGTCTGCCTCGACATGTTCACTCATTGGGAAATAGATTCGAACTCTTGCGGGAGGTGAATTGGGTTTGCCGTTGCAGGCAAACAGCTGGCCGTTGGGAAAACTGACTTATAGGCAGGAGGGCGAGGGGGATGCAGGGGAACGAATTCGTTCAAACTGCATCGCCGCCTCGCCTTCTGTGTTATGAAATGCGGTCGGCCAGGTCCTCGGCCTGCACCTGCGCGGTTTCCATTGCTTCCTCAACTGATTTGCCGGCGATGAGCACGTCGGCAAAATTGGTGATGACGATTTGACCGAACTCATTGAAATTGTAAACGAAGTCGCCGACAATATCGAAGGGCGTCAGATAGTCGACGCCGAAGAAACCGGGCTTGAGCCATTCAAGACCGTCAAGATACTCCTGTCTTGCCGCTGAGGGCTGCGCGAAGATGACGTCCTCGCAGCCTTCAACCATACGGCGGTAGTTGTCAGGCTGGTACATGTAGGTGACGAACTCCATGGACTCTTCGACGACCTCGGAGTCCTTGTTGATCATCATCGGGTGGATGCGGGCAATCGACTTGTTGGTCTCCCAGGGGATGGGGGCGCTGCGCAGTTTTGGATACACATCGGGCGCGTCTTTGGTAAAGGCGCCGACTGCGGCGGAGACGTAGAGGCCCTGGGCAACATCGCCGTTCTGGAATAGCCGGTAGCCGGTTGGGTTGTCGGCGCCTTGCGGCATGGCGACATCATACATTTGCTTGAACAGTTTGAGGCCCTGAATGATGGGATCGGAGGTCAGCAGTGGTGTCGTTCCTTCGGCCCAGATGCCGTCATAGGGCATGCACCAGACTTCCAGCTGGAACCAGAAGTCGGAGGGTTCGCTGACGAGGTGGGTTGCGAAGAAGCCGTACTTCTGGTTTTCACGGTCGGTGAGGGCGGCGCTGACGTCGACCCACTCCTGCGGTGTCGTTGCCGGCGTGATATTTGCTTCCTCGTAGCGGTCCTTGTTATAGAGGATGCCGAAGGCGACCGTGACCATGTCAAGGCCATAGAGGTGGCCGTCCTTGCGCAGCGCGTCGTGGGCAGAGCTCAGGTCGGTGATGTCGTTGCGAATCAGAACGTCGTCGAGGGGGACGAGGAGGTCGGACTGGATGAGGCGGGGCGCGAGTTCAGGAGTGGCCATGATGATGTCACCGTCGAGCTGGCCGGACTGTGTACCGACGATCGTTTTGGTGGTGTACTGGTCGAACGGGATGTTTTCGGCTACGACTTCGATTTCGGCCTGGTATTCATTGAATTCATCGACAAAGTTGTTCCAGGTTTCGCCGCGATTGCCCTCTTCAAACCACCAGGAGAGGTAGCGGACTGTCGTCCTTTCCATCGGTGCGTCGGCGCCCACTTCTGTTGCGGGCTGGGCTGCAGGCGCGCATGCGGCAAGCAGGCCGAGCCCGGCCAGCGCGCTTGCGCTGCGCAGGAAATCGCGCCGGTTCAACGTGCTGCGGCTTCCTTCTTGTCTTCGATTCGTGTAATCAGACACTTTCAAGCCTCCTCTTCTGATTCTTCTCCACGTGAAAGCCGGATGCGGAGGGGAGGGCGCCAAGTCTTGCTAAAGGCCTGGCCGCTCTCAGACTCCAGGTAATAATATATACACCTAGAAACTATGTGTCAACCGCGATTGTTTAGGGGAAGGGCGGGGGAGAACTGCAGGGGAAGGGCGCGAGGGACGGTCTGGCGTCTTTGATTGGAGGCGGGTTTCTGTGCGGGGGGGCTTGGGTGCCCACAAGGGGCGCCCCTACAGGGGATTTCGGAGACGTTAGGGGCCGAGGGTCCACCAAAATGGGGGCGGCGGGGAGGCGATGTGTCACGGGGCCAAGGGACGCGGGTTCGGTGGGAAGGGCGCCCACAAGGGGCGCCCCTACGGGGGATTTCGGAGACGTTGGGCACGGTGGGTCCACTAAATTGGGGGCGGCGGGGCGGAAGTTTGGCGCTATGCGTAGCTTTCAAGGGGCGGGCAGGCGCAGACGAGATTGCGGTCGCCGTAGGTGTTGTCGATGCGCGCCACGGAGGGCCAGAACTTGTTTTCGCGGACCCAGGGGGCGGGGAAGGCGGCGGTTTGGCGGGAGTAGGCGCGATCCCAGTGGTCGGCGGTAACGTTGTCGGCGGTGTGGGGGGCCTGGCGAAGGGGGGATTCCTCCGGGCTGATTTCGCCGTCCTGGACGGCCTGGATCTCTTGCCGGATTGCGAGCATTGCGTTGCAGAAGCGGTCGAGCTCATCCATGGCTTCGCTTTCGGTTGGTTCGATCATGAGTGTTCCGGCGACGGGGAAGGACATGGTGGGGGCATGGAAGCCGAAATCGATAAGGCGTTTGGCGATGTCGTCGACCTGGAGGCCGTGGTCTTTCAGGAAGCGGGTGTCGATAATGCATTCGTGGGCGACGCGGCCGTGCTCGCCCTTGTAGAGGACGGGGAAGGCGTTTTCGAGGCGGGCGGCGACGTAGTTTGCATTGAGAATTGCGATGCGGGTGGCCTCGGTGAGGCCGGCGGCGCCCATCATGGCGACGTAGGCGTAGGAGATGGGGAGGATGGCGGCGCTGCCCCAGGGCGCGGCGGAGACGGCGCCAATGGCGTTTTCGCCGCCGACGCCGGGTACGACGGCATGGCCAGGGAGGAAAGGAGCGAGGTGTTCGGCGACGCAGATGGGGCCCATGCCAGGGCCGCCGCCTCCGTGGGGGATGCAGAAGGTCTTGTGCAGGTTCAGGTGGCAGACGTCAGCGCCCATGTCACCGGGGCGGCAGAGGCCGACCTGGGCGTTCATGTTGGCGCCGTCCATGTAGACCTGGCCGCCGTGGCTGTGGACAACCTCACAGATTTCCTGGATGGCCTCTTCAAAGACGCCGTGTGTGCTGGGATAGGTGACCATAAGCGCGGCGAGGCTCTCGCTGTACTCTTCGGCCTTGGCTTTCAGGTCGGGCAGATCGATATTGCCGTCGTTGTCGCAGCTGACGACGACGACTTTCATTCCGGCCATGACGGCGCTGGCCGGATTGGTGCCGTGGGCGGAGGAGGGGATCAGGCAGATGTCGCGGTGATCGCGGCCGCGGCTGAGATGGTGGGCGCGGATCGCGAGAAGGCCGGCGTATTCGCCCTGCGAGCCGGCGTTGGGCTGGAATGAGACGGCGGCGAATCCGGTGATCTCGGCCAGGGCATGGGACAGGCGGTCGAACAGGATCTGGTAGCCCTGGGTTTGGTCTAGGGGCGCGAAGGGGTGGATGCCGCCGAACTGGGGCCATGTGACTGGGATCATTTCGGCGGTGGCGTTGAGTTTCATGGTGCAGGAGCCGAGGGGGATCATGGAGTGGGCGAGAGAGAGATCCCGGTTTTGCAGCTTGGTGATGTAGCGCAGCATCTGCGTTTCCGATTTCATTGAATTGAAGATCGGATGGGTGAGGAAGAGGCTTGTGCGGGCGAATGGGGCAGGGTAGGCGAGGTCGATTTTGTCGGCCAGGCGGGCCAATGCGGCCTCGGGGGAGTTCGCCGCAGTGGCCGATCCGGTTGAAGTGGGTTGCGCGGTCCCGTTCCATCCGAAGATTTTCAGTAGCGCGCCGAGTTCGGCGGCAGTGGTCTTTTCGTCGAGAGAGAGGCCGACACTGTTGTCGTCATAGAAGCGAAGATTGAACCGGTTGGCAGTGGCGGCGCGGCGGAGCTCATCGGGGGTACGGGGCCCGCGGGAGATTTTCAAGGTGTCGAAGAGGGGGCTGCCGCCGGGATGATTGAGCTGGTAGCCCAGCTTGCCAAGCTCTGCGGCGAGGAGGGCTGTGAGACGTTGGATTCTGCTTGCGATCTCTTTGAGGCCCTCGGGCCCGTGATAGACGCAGTACATCGAGGCCATGATTGCAAGAAGAACCTGTGCGGTACAGATGTTGCTGGTCGCTTTGTCGCGGCGGATATGTTGTTCCCTGGCTTGGAGGGCGAGACGCAGGGCCGGTTTGCCCTGCGCGTCCTGGGAGACGCCGACGAGCCGGCCGGGCATCTGTCGTTTGAGGGCGTCGCGGGTGGCCATGAAGGCGGCGTGGGGGCCGCCGTAACCCATGGGGACACCGAAACGCTGGGCGCTGCCGACGGCGATATCGGCGCCCCATTCGCCGGGCGGGCTCAGGAGGGTGAGGGCGAGAAGGTCGGTGGCGACGACGACGAGGGCTCCGGCGGCGCGGGCCGTTTGGACAAGGCTGCGGAAATCATGGATGGTCCCTTCGGTGTCGGGATATTGCAGGAGGATGCCGAAGGTGTCTGAACCGGGCAGGAATTCCGTGTGGTCGCCAACGATAACCTGGTAGCCGAGGGGTTCGGCGCGGACTTTGATGGTATCGATGGTCTGTGGGTGGCACTTTTCGGATACGAAGAAGGTATTGGCGGTGGAGCCTCTTTTTTGCGCTCGCCTGCACATCATCATTGCTTCGGCGGCGGCGGTGGCTTCGTCGAGGAGGGAGGCGTTTGCGATGTCGAGAGCTGTGAGGTCGCTGACCATGGTCTGGAAGTTGAGGAGGGCTTCCAGGCGGCCCTGGGCGATTTCGGCCTGGTAGGGCGTGTATTGCGTATACCAGCCGGGGTTTTCGAGGATGTTGCGCAGGATGACGGGAGGCGTGATGGTGTCGTAGTAGCCCATGCCGATGAATGTGCGGAAGAGCTGGTTCTGGGCAGCGATGTCGGCCATTTCGTCAAGAACGTCGGATTCGGGGCGCGGCGCGGGTAGCTCGAGACTGCGTCCTATCCTTATGGCGGCGGGGATCGTCTGGTCGATCAGTTCGTCGAGCGAACCGGCTCCGACTGCCTTGAGCATGGCCTGTACCTCATCCTTGGCGGGGCCCAGATGGCGGGGCACAAAGGAGTCGGTACGCTGGAGCAGGCTGGCATAGCCGGCGGGGCTCGATGCATCGGGCAGCTCTTGCGCGGCGCTGTTTGGGGACGATGCCGGGGCGAGGCCGTTGTCTGCAGCTTTGGCGGGGGCAGTTGGGGATTGGGGGCTCATCAGGCTCTCCTTTGGTCTCTGGCTCTCGCTCGCTCATTGGCTGCAATTGCGAAAGCGGCACTCCCATTCAGGAAGAAAAAACGGGCATCTCAAACGAGTGCCCGTTGCCTCTGTCCTTGACCTGAGAGATTGACACACACAGTTGCGGCGCGACGTTGGAGTGGAGGGAGACCCTTACTTCAACTGACCGTTTCTGTGCGTGATTGCCCCGTCGGTGGCCGCTGGAATTGAGATGGCGGCGCTTTCCAAAGGTGCCGTATCGCGACGATCCTTTTGCCTGAGAGTGTCACCTTGCAGGGTGGGTTGTCCTGCAGGCTTGCCCCTTCGGCGCTTCGTCTGTGAAGTCTCTCTCGTCGCGCGTCAGCTCGTTATGCGGTTTTTTCGTTCACCGGGGCAATTGTAGCGCAGCCCGGTTCTAAGCGCAATTGCGGAAATCGATGTCTTCGCCGATAGTAACTTCAGTGGTCGGTGGTCAGTGGTCGGTGGTCGGTGGCGGGGTGGAGTTCCGGGCATTGGAGGAAGTGGCGCGGCCGGCAGGCGTGTTGGGGACGTTTCATTTTTTGGGAAGGTCGAACGTGAGGAGAGGAGAGTTATGGCGGTGAGTGGGATGCGCGGGCTTGGGCGTGTTTCGAGTGCGCTATGCGGGTGATAGCGGGTAGCGCCAGGGGACACAGGTTGCGGTCGGTTCCGGGGAAGGGGACGCGGCCGATAACGGACAGGGCGAAGGAGGCGCTGTTTTCGATCTTGGGGAATTGGATTGAGGGTCGGCGCGTGCTGGACATGTTTGGCGGCACGGGTGCGGTGGGCATCGAGGCGTTGAGCCGGGGGGCGGGACACGTTTTTTTTGTGGACCGCAGCAACGCGGCTGTTGGCATGATTCTAAGAAACCTGGCCCACTGCAGGCTGTCGGAGCGGGCGACCGTGGTCAGGCGGGACATTTATGACTTTATTGACAAGTATGAGGGCGAGCCGTTTGAGCTGGTCTATGTTGCGCCGCCACAGTACCGGGAGATGTGGCGAGAGGCTCTGCTGAAGGTGGATTCCAGGCCGGACTTGCTGATGGAGGAGAGTGTTGTCATCGTCCAGATTCATCCGCGAGAGGAAGCGCCGGTCGGGCTCGACAGACTTATCGAGTTTGACCGGAGGCGCTATGGCTCGGTGTTGCTGGTCTTTTACGAGGTTGTGGTAGAAGAATCGTCGCGGCCATAGCAAGGCTTTTGACGACGGCTATTCGTCGACGGCGGTGGTTACGACAGGGAAATAGAGAGCTTGACCGGCCCCGGCTTCCGGGTCCACGGTGATGGCGGCGGTATTCTGGCTGGCGAACGTGTAGCCCTGCACATCGTCCACCGTTACGGTATATTCTCCGGCCATAAGGCCTTCAAAGAGGGCGCCGGCTGACCCGACGTTGTTCTTCGGGGCGACTGTTCTGCCATCGGGGGCAGTCACTATCACAGTCGCGCCGGCGATGAGATTCTCGTCGCCATCGATCGCGCCATCGGCGTTGACGTCGAGGAAGAGATGGATGAGGAGGACGTCGGGAGCGAGTTCCTGGTCCACGACCCGAACAGGTTCGGGAAGGGCCAGGGCAGGCTGCATCCGGGTCTCTGTAAGGGCATCTGATGTCCCGGTCGGGATAGAGGATCCGGCATTGTCTGCGCTAGGCGACTCTGATGAAGGCAGTGAGGATTGACCCCTCTCTGAAGGGGCGGCGGACTGCGGCTGCAGATCGGAAGCGTCTGATTCCATCAGGGCCAGCGCGTCGGCGAGGGCGGCGGTAAACATGTCGAAGTTTCGCCTGGTTACCTGGAGGTCTTCAACGGCGCTATTCAGTTCGCCGAGGTGAATGCCCTGGTCGTTGAGCGTTCGGTCGAGTTCGGAGAGGCTGCTGTCGAGCGCGGCGAGACTGTTTTGCAGCGCTGCGACGGCGCCAGCTTCCTGTTCGAGGACGACGATTCGCTGGCCGAGAGAGTCGAAGTTGGCATTCACCATTTCGACGTCGGCGGCCACATCCGTCAAGCCGGCCTCAAGGGCGTTGACTTTGGAGGCGTTGGTGAAGTTGAGCGTGCCGTCGTTCCAGATTGCGAGGACCAGCAAGGTGAGGAGCAGGCCGATGATCGCGCCGCCTATGGCGGAGAGATAGGCGGTGAGGGACTCTTCGACCTCCGGCATGCTGAATTCGAGTTCGGGAGGCTGTTTTGTCTGGAGTTCCATCGAAATCTCCTCAGAGTTGCCCGCACTCTCCTTCGAGCGCGGCTCCAGGAACAGTAGGGAAACGGAGCGGTTGACGGCTGCGCTGGGTGCTGTTCTTTCGTTTCCGGGCCGTTTATCGACATTACAGGAATCGCTGGGATCTGTCAACTGTGATCGCGGTTGTTCGGCGCAGACAAAGTCTTAACAACGATCGGAAGCTTTTTCTCCACGGAGAACTGCGGAGGGCATCTTTTAGTCCGCGAAGGGGCGCGAAGAACTACAACATCTTTAGATCCACGGAGGGCACGGGGGGCTGTGGGGAACTGCTTTGGGTGCGCGGAGGGGCGGGGAGATACGGCGGGACGGCAATGTGGGGGTAGTCCTGGGTAGTTGGACGGGGGAATTGGGGCGGTCTATAATTGCGTTTGAGGGTGTTGTCGGATGTGATTGGTTATTTTCTCTTTTTGCAGAGGGACGGCAGAACCGGCAGATACGGCAAATCGAGGCATAGACAGAGGCGATATGACGGAACAGAACAGGATTCCAAGCGACGAGCAGGCGCTGACCGGGCTTGCGAAGGAGACGGGTTACGCGCTGAAGCGGGCAGGACTGAAAGCGGCGGTGGCGGAGAGCTGCACGGGCGGACTGGTGGGACACTTGATGACGGAGATACCGGGCAGCTCGGACTGGTTTCTGGGGAGCGCGGGCGTTTACAGCTATGCGGCGAAGGAACGGCTGCTGGGCGTGGCGGGCGAGCTGTTGCTACGCGATGGGGCTGTCAACGCGGCGGTTGCGTTGCAGATGGCGGACGGCGCGCTTCAGGCGTATGAAGCTGACGTGGCGGTGTCGATAACCGGGGTGGCGGGCCCCGGGGGCACTGCGGAGAAGCCGATGGGTCTCGTGTACCTGCATCTGGCGGCTCGGGATGGGTACAACCGGGCGGAGAAGGAGGTCTGGTCGGCAGACCGGCGGGGCAATAAGCTATTGAGCGCGCAGCTTGCTCTGGAGATGCTGCGCTCTTATGCGGAGGCCGGGGAAGAGGGATGAGACGGGTGGCGGCGGTCAACGAGGCTGTGCAGGTAAAGGCGCAGGCGCGGCCGTCGGGCGAGTTGCGGGTGAAGGCTTTCGAGTGGCAGGGAAGGTGGCACTACGTTGCCGCCCATGGCCGGCGGTGGGAGGAGAGTACGGAGGGGCGGCGGATTCGCTGCTTCCTGGTGGAGACGTTGGATTCAAGCGCATTCGAACTGCGCTGGGATCCGGTTGAAGATGAATGGGCGCTGCACCAGGCCTGGCTCGCGGACATGGTTTGAGGGGGACCGAGGGGCCGCGGTCAGACAGGCTCGGGCTGCGCGACTCTTGAGGGCAGGGGACGCGGCAGGTTAAATGGCACGCGACGCAGATTGGGATGGCCCGGCGGTCAGCCGGCTGGCCCATCTCCCCAGTCGGGGACGGACAGGATTTCGCCGTCCCGCAGGGCTGACTTGTGGGCGATTACGCCGGCGGCCATGTAGCGGACGGCCGACCAGACGTGAATTGCGGGCTGGCGCTCCTGGGCTACCGCTTCAACGAATTCGTGAACGAGGAAGGGATGGGAGCCGCCGTGGCCTCCGTAGACTTCGGAGGTGCGGCTGACGGCGCGGAATGCGTCTTCGACTTCGGGCGGGAGGGACTGGCGCATCTCTTCGGCGGAGAGCGGTGTGCTGCTTTCCTTATCGCACCAGCGCCCGTTTTCGAAACTGCCCTGTGTGCCGTAGATACGGAATGTTTCGCGGCCGCGCAGGCCGATTTCGCGGGTTTCGCAGATGCGCATGGTTGAGCCGTTGCTCATTTGGAAGAGGGCGGTCTCGTTACTGAAGGCGTCGCCCTGTTCCTTGAAGTAGGGGTCGTTGGTGCGGTTGGCGCAGCCCCAAGCGCAGACTTTGCTGGCGCGGGCGTTCATCACGCTCATGGGTCCGCTGGTGGAGTGGGTTGGGTAGTGCATGGGGCCATTCTGAACGCCCCTGTCTTTGTAGGTCTGGTTCTTCTCCAGCCACTCTTGTCCGGCTGCGCTGGCGAGGCGGTGTTCGATGACGCGGCGCAGATTGCTGCCGGGGCTGTCGACATCGTGGTGGTACTCGCCTTCGCTGTAGACAAAGCTGCCGAAGTCGCCTTCGGCGGCGCGTCGACGGCAGTAGATGGTCTCGGGCCGGTAGTAGGTAGTTTCGCCGAGCATGTAGAGCTGGCCGGTGCGTTCGACGGTTTCGACAAGGCGTGCGCACCAGTCAAGAATCTCGTCGCCGTCGGGCAGTGTGACGATAGGCACGGCGGAGTAGACGTGTTTGCCGGCTTCCATTGCCTGGACGGCCTGTGGGGCGTGGAGCCAGTGCTGGGTGAAGAGCGCGATGGCGTCGACATCGCTGGCGCAGATGTCGTCGAGTGAGGCGTAGGCGTCGCGGGGGTTGAACTTGCTCTGCCAGTACTCGAGGCCGGCGAAGCGTGCGATACGGTCAGGCTCGCGGTCGCAGAGGGCGATGCGATCGACGAGGGGATGGCTCATGAAGAGGTCGGCGAAGGAGCTGCCGAAGGCTCCCAGACCGACGATTCCGAGGCTGATGCCCATTTTGGCTCCTTTTCAGCGGTTGGGGTGTGGGCGTGCCGGCCGGGACCCGTGTAGCAGAGGGAAATGCAGGTCCGGCAGCGGAAGGTTCGCTGTTTTACGACTGACTTTTGCGCAGTTTCGCCACTTCCGCTCTTAGCTTGAGCAACTCGCTTTCTGTCGCTGCGGCTCGCTCCTCGGCTTGCTGACGGACGGCCGCTTCGCGTTCAGCGCGCTGGGCTTCCTGGTCGGCGCGCAGCGCCTCTCTTGCGGCCTTGTCGGCCAGGACCTGATATCCCGGCAGGACATAGCCGTTGTAAATGGGGTCGAGCGCCAGCACTTCAAGGTCCGGCTTGCGGTACAGGTCCTCCAGCCGGAACTGCAGTCCTTCCATTACTTCTGAGCGAATCACTCCTTCTCCGTCCTCCGGGATGGTCCGATAGCGATCATTGGAGGCGAGGCGATAGAAGCGCATGTGCTCGCCATTGGGGTCGAGAATGTAGTATTCCTTTACGCCGCTGCGCGCGTAGTCTATTCTCTTTTCCTGGGTGTCGCGCAGTACTTCCGCTGCAGTCGAGTCGGAGACGGCCTCGACAACAAGGTCGCAGACGCCTTCGTAGTGACGCTGGTCGAAACGGCCCCAAGGAATGGGGTTTGTGTCGAGGATTACGCCAATGTCTGGTTTACGGATGGCTTCCTTCTGGCCGGAGGGTTGGGTCGGGTCGGGCATTTTCAGCTCGAAACCGGTTTCCAGATTGATAAGAGCGGCGCTGCAGAAGGTGGCAATGTGACGTTGCAGGAGGTTTAGGAACCAGTTGTAGAGGTCCAATTGTGGGGGGGTGGGCAAGGGTTTGGCCTCCAAGATGCCATTGTTCCACTCGTAACTTATGTCGATGTCGGAGTAAGGGTTTTCGTACCATCTGGCGAGGTATTCCTGCTTGGAGACGCGACGGCCTTCATCGGGGGCTGGATCGCCAATACGATAGGGAGTCCTCTGCCGGGTCCCATTGCGGCTTGGGACCGGGCCGGCGCCCTCTTGTTCGCGCAATTCCGGTTGCAGACGTTCTGTTGATTCCATTATCTTTCCTCGCGGGTTAGAGCAGGGTCTTGTGCCACCGCCAAGAGGTTCATGTGTATGACGGCGTTCCGCTCTGCGTCCTAGAGGCTGGGCTGGGCGTATTGTAGCACGGGCAGGTGGGTGGGCATAACGGTTGGATTGGGGGGAAGGGCGGGGGAAGGGCGTTTTGGAGCGGCTTTACTGATTGCGGTTTTCGTAGTAGGTTTCGTGCCAGAGGTCAGACAACTGAATGGAGGCGGTTTGAAGGCAATTGAGGAGGGACAGGATGAAGGCTGCAATTATGTACGAGGCGCATGCGCCGGTAGCGGTGAAGGAGGTCGAGTTGGAGGAGCCGGCGTTTGGGGAGGTACTGTTGGACATCGTTGGGGCGGGGGTGTGCCACAGCGACTACCACTATGTTACGGACCACCGAACGCCGCGGCGGCTGCCATGGCTGTTGGGTCATGAGGGGGCGGGCGTTGTGCGTGCAGTTGGCGAGGGGGTGCGGGGCTTTGCACCCGGCGACAAGATCATTCTCTCGCTGGATGCGATGTGCGGAAGCTGCCGGAACTGTACGAATGGGCGGCCGGCGCTGTGCGAAACGCACCGGATGGAAGCGATGAGCCGGTACAAACAGGACGGTGAACCGATCTATCATATCCGCCCGACTTTTGTGGAGCAGACGCTGGCACTGGCGGACGCGTGCGTGAAGGTTCCGGATGACACGCCGTTGGAGCAGGCGTGTTTGATCAGCTGCGGCGTGATCACGGGGATCGGGGCGGTGGTGAACAGGGCGCAGGTTGAGACGGGCGCGTCGATGGCGGTGTTTGGCTGCGGGGGCGTGGGGTTGAATGTGATTCAGGGTGGCGTGCTGGCGGCGGCGGGCAAGATCATCGCGGTGGATACGGTGGACTACAAGCTGGAGCTGGCCGAGCAGATGGGTGCAACGCATTTTGTCAACAGCGCCAAGGAGGATCCGGTGCAACGGATCAAGGAGATTACGGTCGGGGGCGCGGACTATGCGTTTGAGGTCGTGGGCTTTCCGTCGATTGTGAGGCAGGCGATCGATTCGGTGCGGATGACGGGCACGGCGGTCGTGGTAGGCGTGCAGCCGACGGGGCAGGATGTGTCGGTGGAGGGCTGGCATCTGCTGGAGGACCGGACGCTGATGGGGGCTTTTCACGGGGCGGCGCGACCGCGGGTTGATTTTCTGTGGATTCTGGAACTGTACAGGCAGGGGAAGATCAAGTTGGACGAGCTGATTTCGCGTTATCGGCCGCTGGATGAGATCAATGAGGCGTTTGCCGATATGAAGGCGGGCAAGGTGGCGCGGTCGGTGCTGGTGTTCGAATGAGGGCGCGGGGACAACGCAGGGTCGCTGATTCAATTGCTCCGCGGAGGGGTAGGGAGAACAGCTGATCTTCCGCGAAGGGGGGTGACGATGGATGGCATATTATGGAACCGAGGAGGGGCTCGAAAGAGAGATTGGCTTCTTTGAGCGTAGAAGTGTTGTAGGCGGTGGGGGGAGGGCGCCCACAAGGGGCGCCCTCCTACAGGGGGTGACCGGGGGCGTAGATATTGCGGCGCGACCACGTGGGGGTGCGGGGCGGGTAGGTGCCGCGGGGCGGGCGCCTGGCTGTTCGACGGGGAGGGCGCCCACAAGGGGCGCCCCTACAGGGGTTGGCCGGGGGGCGGGAATCTGCTATGCCTTGCGGGAGCGATGAGAGCTTGCTAATGGCCTGTTTCTAATTGATTCTGGCTGGCGGTTTAGGAGACAAAGGGACGCTCGGCCCCGGGTGTCCCCCCAGTTGAGGTGGCGATTTTTGTCCGCTCACCGGTCGCCGGGCTTCGTAGAGGCGGGTTGCGAAGAAACAGTCAGATAGGTTATATTCTGTTCAGACGGCGCATGGATGGGCAGTTGCGCCGTCCCCCTCTGGATCCTCAAACGCGGCTGGCCAGTTATTCGGGAGGAACCTCAGATGTCGGTAAGAGAGTCGATCTACGTGACCGATTTGGGTCAGTGTTTGCCTCAAATCGCCTTATCCTCCGAAAGACGGAGGTATCACTGGCAGGTTGTTCCCTATGAGACAGCAGAATTCAGCGGCAGGATGCTGATCGCGGGGCCGGAAACGGAGGCGCCGCCGGTCACGGTCCCGCTGGGTGTATCGGGGTGGCACCGGATTTTCCTGGGTCTTTGGAGCAACTGGACCGAGGACCTGGCGCGCGTTCGGTTGACTGGAGACAGCGCTTTTGTCAAGGTAAATCGGGAGGCCGAGCCCGGAAGTTTCGCTGATAACTATTCACTGGACGAACGGTATTGGAAGACAGCCGACCTCACGGGGCAGGACCTGGTGGTGGGGCAGCAGACGGCCGGCCTGTCGCAGCCAGCGTACGTTGCCTATATCAGGCTTGAACAGCTCCACGAAGGGGAGGTAGCCAGCCTTGTAGCGGACCGGGAGGATAGAAGTAACCGGCGACTCATCTGCATGAATGACGGTTTCAGTGATTTTGGCCGTTTCCGCCCTACGAGCAGGGAAGAGATTTGGGAGTATCTGGAGCCGTTCCGAGATACGGATTTTCAGAAGATGTTCTGGTGTCCGGGGGCAGGAGGGGACGTACTTACCTATCCTTCTGCAATCGGCAGCCTGACCGGAAGCAAGACGAGGGATTTTCCGCGAATCGTTGACAGGAACATCGCCGAGTCGATGCAGATTTTGGCCGGGGCAGGCATCGACACGGTTGAGACGGTGGTGGAGTACGGGCACAGTGTCGGTCTGGAGGTCCACATCAGTCAGCGGATGGAAGCGTTTCAGTGCTGCCCGCCGTTTGAGGACTACTTTACGGGCGACTTCTACCTGTCGCATCCGGAGTGGCGGTGCGTGGACATAGATGGGCGGGAGATTGCGCGTATGAGTTATGCCTTTCCTGGTGTGCGCGATCTAGTGTTGGGTGTCTTTCGTGAGTTGGCTACCCGCTACGACATTGACGGCGTCAACCCGATTTTCAACCGCGGCGCGCCGTTTCTCCTTTACGAAACGCCGCTTGTCGAAGGGTTCCAGAGTGACACGGGGCTGGACGCGAGAGAATTGGTGGAGGACGACGAGCGCTACCTGCGCTACCGTGCGAGGGTGATGACTGGCTTTATGGCGGAGCTGCGGCAGGCGATGCAGGAGATTGGCGAGGCGCGGGGTCGTCCGCTTGAAATCTCGGCGCACGTACTGAACGACGCTGAAAGCAACCTGTTCTATGGCTTGGACGTTCAGACCTGGGTCGAACAGGGCTTGATTGATAATCTGATCCCCTATCCCTGGCGGGATGACGAGATCGATGTCGGATACTTCGCGCAGCTGACCAGGAACTCGGCGGTCCATTACTATCCTGAAATTATGCCGCGAACGATGCCACCGGAAGAGTTCCGTACGCGTGCGCTCGAGAGTTACTCGGCGGGGGCTGACGGCCTGTGTTTCTGGGATACAAATGGGCGTCATCAGAGGCTGAAGGAGTGGAGCATGATTCGGCGCCTGGGGCACCGGGATCAGTTGGAGAGGTTGGATGACGGGGAGGGGAGTCTGCATAGGACAGTTCCCCTGCGGAGCGTTGGCGGGTATGTGCTGGACAAGTATCCGCCGCACTGGGCCTATTGATGGCAACGTATATTGCAAACAGACTGCTGCTGGCGATTCCGCTGGTGCTTGGCATCACACTGATCACTTTCAGTTTTATCAGCGTCGCGCCGGGCGATCCGGTGATGGCGATGATCAATCCTGAGGAGGAGATGTCCGCGGCCAATCTTGACCGGCTGAAGGAGGAGTTGGGCCTGAACAAGCCGATCATCGTGCGTTACGCGATATGGCTGGGGCAGTTGGCGCGGGGGAATTTTGGCTACTCCTATCACACGGGAGAACCGGTTCTGCGGCGGATCGCGGTACGGCTGCCGGCCACGTTAGAGTTGATGGGCTTCGCGTTGGTGGCGTCTTCAGTGATTGGAATCGGCCTGGGGGTGCTGGCGGCGCTGAAGCAGTATACGATTTGGGACTATTTGTTGACGCTGTTCGCGCTGTTCTCGATCTCGATTCCTTCCTTCTTTCTGGCTCTCCTTGCACTCTATGTCTTTGCGCTGAAATTGGGGTGGTTTCCGACCTTCGGCATGCGCTCGGTTGCTTTTGACGCGCCGCCGGCGTTGCTGGACAACCTTCATCATCTGGTCTTGCCGGGCGTGATATTGTCGCTGGATCTGACGGCGGGTCTGACGCGCTATATGCGTTCAGGCATGCTGGAGGTGTTGGGGCAGGAGTATGTTACGACGGCGCGGGCGAAGGGGCTGAAGGAGACGAGCGTGGTCGTGGGACATGCGCTGCGAAACGCGTTGCTTCCGGTGATCACGATCGTTACGTTACGGCTGCCGATTCTGTTTGGCGGCACGGTGATCATCGAGACGATGTTTCAGTGGCCGGGTATGGGACGCATGGCGATTCAGGCGATATCGCAGCGGGATTATCCTGTTCTGATGGGGCTGACGTTCATCGCCGCGGTGCTGGTCCTGTTCAGCAATCTGACCGCGGACATCCTGTATGCGGTAGCCGATCCACGCATTCGGCACGGGTGAGGGTTAAATCAATGCGTTCTTCGGAGGAGTTGCGAACTTTGCTGGCCGGGCCGGTGACGTCGTTGCACACACCGTTCAAGAAGGACGGCGAGATCGACTTTGACGGCCTGCGGGGGCTGGTGGACCTTGGAATCGAAGCGGGCAGCACGACGATGATGCTGACGTACGGGGACAGCCTTTTCTCGCTGCTCACCGACAGCGAGGTGGCCGAGGTGACCAGGGTGGTGGCTGAACAGACGGCGGGGCGCGCGGCGGTGATAGCGGCAGACCGCATTTGGTGGACGGGCAAGACTGTGGCCTTCGCACGCTATGCACAGGAGGTGGGGGCCGATCTGCTGATGGTGCTGCCGCCGGACTGGGCGGGTTCGTGCACCGCCGACAGCTTTGTGGCCCACTATGCGGCGGCGGCGGCGGAGATCCCGGTTATGGTCGTGACCAATGTTTTCAGCCGTTCGCACGGGCTTGGGTTGGACGTGTTGCGGCGGCTGCGGGACGAGGTGAAGGGCGTGGTGGCGATCAAGGACGACCTGGTGGGCGTTTTCGCGCGCAAGATGGCGCTTCTGCTCCACGGCCACTGGTCGATCATTTCGGGAGGACAGAAGCAGAATCACTTTGATTTGATTCACTACGGATGCGACGGCTATCTGTCGACGTTTGTCACCTTTGCGCCTCAGATAACGCAGACCTACTGGCAGGCTGTGCTGACAAGGGATTGGAGTGGGGCTGCGCGCATCATCAGGGAATACGACATGCCCTACTTTGACTATGTCTTGAACGTAGAAGGAAGTTTTGATGCGGCGTTGCACGGGACTTACGAGTTGCTCGGTTTGGCCGAGCGCTGGCGACGTCCGCCATACCACTCGCTGACCGATGAACAGATGGAAGAGTTATCCCAAGCGCTAACCGATATGAATTTGATGTAGTTGCAGGCAAAACGACCAGGAGGAGGGTAGGCAGCGCGAGGTCGGCGTATGCCCTCGCCGTTGCTTCTTTTCTCCGTATTTTTAACGGTAGCGGTAACGTTTCTTTCACTTTCCAGGAGGAGATCCATGCGAAGTAAAGCAGATGGTAGCATGAACCGACGGGCGTTTCTCAAGGCAAGCGCGCTGGCGGCCGGAGCGGCGGCGCTGGCGGCTTGCGCGCCGGTTGCGTCCGAAGAAGGCGCCGGAGCAGCGGCGGACGGCGCTGCTGCGGAAGAGATGCAGAGGGGAAATCTCATCGGCCTCTACGGCGGACCGATAAACAGCTTCAATCCGTTGACAGCTGTGCAGGGATTCCAGGCGCACTTCTTTCAGTGCGTGCTGCCGCCCTTGATTCAGCAGAATGTTCCCAAGACCGGCTTTGTGCCGATCATGGCCGAGAGCTGGGAGGTATCCGACGACGCGACGCAGTACACGTTCCACATTCATCCGGACGCGAAGTGGCACGACGGAACCGACTTTACGGCAGAGGACGTGCTATTCACGTACGAACTGTATCTGAATCCGGCGACCAAGTCGCGCCAGGTGAGCAATCTTGCCATGGTCGAGGGCGCCGAGGCCTATTCGAACGATGAGGCCGATAGTGTGTCGGGCATCACGGTTGTGGATGAGAAGACGATTCAGTTCACGACCGCGTACCCGACCGGGCTCTTTCTCTTCCAGGCGACGAATTCGATTCTTCCCAAGCATGTATTGGGGGACGTGGCGCCTGACACGCTGGAGAATCAGTCGTTCTTCTTCGAGGATCCGCTGGGGTCCGGTCCGTTCAAGTTCGTGGAGTACCAGACGGACCAGTTCATCCGGTTGGAGGCGAATGACGACTGGCACTGGGGCGCGCCCAAGCTGGGCAGCTACATCATGCAGATCGTTGCCTCTCCGGACGTGGGGCAGATTGCGCTGGAGAGAGGCGAGGCCCATTTCAACGCCTGGGGCGGGCTGAATACAAGCTCGACGGAGGTGGTGCAGTCGTTCATCGACAACGAGGATTTCAAGGTTGTGGCGACGACCGGCGTGGTGTTCACCGCGTATTCGTTCAATCTGAGGCGCGGGTTCTTCGCGGACAAGCGGGTGCGGCAGGCGTGGCTCCATGCCCTGGACAGGAAGAAGATCATCGAGGTCTTCCAGGGCGGCAACGGGACGATCTACAATTCGCCGTTGATTCACGGCTGGTCGATTCCGGATGATCTCAATCCGTACGACTACGACGCTGACCTGGCGCGCAGTCTGCTGGAGGAGGCGGGCTGGGACTTTGACCAGGAGGTTACGGTCAATCTGATCACGCTGAGGAGCGAAGAGGCGCGCGCCCAGGTTGCGGCGGAGAAGCAGATGCTGGAAGAGGCGGGCTTCAAGATCAAGATCGAGGAGATGGACAGTTCGGTCTGGGTGGAGAGGTTCTACGACACGCATGACTTTGATGCGGTGCGGGTGGGCTTCGGTTCGTTCCCGGACCCGGATGGCTTCCTCAAGTTCCATCTGACGACGCAGGGGCGCAACGCCAACGGCTATTCGGAGGCGCTGGGGGGAGATTTCGAGGAGAAGGTGATCGAGGCGGGTCAGCTGACCGACCAGGCGGCTCGCCAGGAGATCTACTTCGAACTACAGCGCACGCTCAACGACAATCCATCCCATGCGCCGCTTTACGTGGGCAATAATGTGTGGGTGTTCAACGGCGGCGTGTACATTCCGGAGATCACCGACCAGGGCGTGGTGTCGAGTCTTTCCGATCTGTCCAACCCGCTGCCGGCAAAGCGGGACTGGTGGACGAATCTGGAGGGCTGGGCGTTTGACGGGTAGTTGAACTGTGAATGACCGAGAGGGGAGAATACGGCGTATTCTCTCCTCTCGTTGCTTCTTCACCGGTTTCATTCGGACCATTGATGAGCAGGCGCCCCTCCATGGCAAACACCCCCTTGCAGGAAAACGATCCAGAGCAGGTTGACCTGAATGCGAGGAAGAGCCCCAATACGGTTGGGTCGCGTTTTCGGCGGCATAAGGTGGCTGTGGGGAGTCTGGTAATCATTGCGTTTCTGGGATTGATCGCTATTTTTGCGCCGATCGTAGCGATGCAAGATCCATATACGGTCGATCTGGACAGCATCCGCCAGCCGCCGAGCGCGGACCATATACTGGGCACGGATTCGGCGGGAAGGGACATGTGGGCGCGCATGGTTTACGGCGCGCGCATATCGATGTCGGTGGGATTTGTCGCGAATGTGATTTCGATTTCGATTGGCGTGTTGATCGGCACGGTGTCGGGGTATGTTGGCGGACGGGTCGACAACATATTGATGCGGTTCACCGAGCTGGTGATGAACTTCCCCACCTTCTTCGCGATCCTGATGCTGGTTGCCCTGCTTGGGCCGAACATTATCAATGTGATGGTGGTGATTGGCGTGCTGGGCTGGGAGGGGCTGGCGCGTCTGCTGCGCGCGCAGGTGCTCTCGCTGCGGGAACAGGCATTTGTAGAGGCGGCGCGTTGCATTGGCACGCCGCATTACAGGATAGTCTTCCGCCATATACTGCCGAATTTGCAGCCGTATATTTTGGTGGCGGCGACGTTGGGCGTTGCGGGCACGATTCTGACCGAGTCGGCGCTGTCGTTTCTCGGGCTGGGCGTGCAGATACCTCAGGCCAGCTGGGGGAGCATGCTGAACTCGGCGCAGTCGCTAACGGTCCTAACAAACTCGCCTTGGCTTTGGTTGCCGCCGGGGATCGCGATTTCGGTGGCGGTGCTGGCGATGAACTTCGTGGGAGACGGGCTGCGGGACGCATTCGATCCGCGTATGGAGGTGTAAACGATGGCTGACCGAGACGCTGCGGTATACATCACCGACCTGGGACGTTGCCAGCCGGAGAGCGCGCTTTCGGCTGCGCCGAGGCGGCGGGCCTGGCATGTGCAGCCGTACGAGACTGAGGCGTTTTCGGGAAATCTGCTCAGCGCCGGGGAGGAGACGGCAGCCCCTGAGGTGGCTATCGGGCTGGAAGCGAGCGGATGGCACCGCATCTACATCGGCGTTTACCCTGAACACAGGGGAATCGCGTCGGTGGAGGTGAAACTGAGCAAAGACCCGTGCTTTACGCATCTGAATATGGGTTCGGAGTGGGCGCCTTCGAACCCACACGGGCACAGTGTCTATGAACTCTTGTGGAAGGAGGCGGACCTGACCAGCCAGGAATTGTTCATTCGACAGGTCTGTACACCGACAGGAGCTGCGGACGAACCGGCGGCGGTGGCATGCCAACGAACAAAGGTGGCATACGTAAAGATTGTACCTCTGTCCGAGGAGGAGGTTGAAACTCTCGAGAGAGAACGCGAACGAAGGGACACACGCACACTCTTCGCCCACAACGATGCGCACGGTTACCTGTTCCTATATGGCACGGCGACGGAAGCGGCCATTCGAAACGAGATTGAACCGTACCGGCACACTGACTTTTCGCGTCTCTATTGGGAGTGCGGGGCGGGAGACTTGATGTTTTACCTAGGGGAGGCCGGCCGCCTGCCCGCGTGCGACGACATCGAAGATTTCGAACGGCAGGGCGACCGTCTTCATGCCGAGACGTGGCGCAGATTCCGTGACAGTGATCTGGACCCCCTCGTCGTTGCGTTGAAGGCCGCGCATGAAATGGGGCTCACATTTCACGCCAGCTATCGCACGGCGGGGTTTTTCTATCCTGCCCCGTTGGAACAGTGGAATACCGACAGTCTTTATTTTACGCGACCGGACCTGCGCATGGTGGGAAAGGACGCGAGAATCGCGCCGCGGGTGTCTTACGCGTTTGCGGACACGCGCCGGTTTGTGATCGATCTGCTGCTGGAGGTTGCGCAGCATCCGATCGACGGCATCTGCATCCTCTACAACAGACGGCCGCCCCTGGTGGACTATGAACCTCCCTTGGTAGACAGCTTCAGAGCGGCCCACGGAGAGGATCCGCGGCTGCTGGCGGACGACGACCCGCGCTGGCTGGCCCATCGAAGCTCGGCCCTGACGGAGTTCCATCGCGAGTTGCGGGATGCGCTCGACACGCTGGCGCGGGAGCAGGGGCGCGAGCGGCTCACTGTTTCGGCTTGTGTGCTGAACAGAGAGGAGAATGTGCGCAACGGGCTGGACCTGGCGAGCTGGGTCGGTGAGGGACTGGTCGACACGTTGATTCCCTATACGGATTTGCCGGAACTGGACAGCATGGGGATGGCCTGGGAGGAGGTGGAGGCTGTCAGCTATTTTGTTGAGTTGGTGGAAGGCACAAGCTGCCAACTTGCGCTCAATGTAATGCCGCGCCACATGTCACCGGAGGCGTTCCGCCGCAAGGCCGCCTCACTTTACGCGCAGGGCGTTGACAACCTGTTCTTCTGGGATTCGGCCGGGCCGTCGGGGCGGACCAACTTCAGCGCCAGCTGGGACGTACTGCGCCGCCTTGGTCACAGAGATGAGATAGAGCGATGGCGTCGGCAGGGCGAGCCGGACCTGTCGCCGGCTTCCAAGCGGTTGAAAAGCGTAGGCGGATACGACCTCACGTATCAGACGCCAGGTTGACAAGCAGCGGTTTCGACCTGGTTTCAAGCAGGACGGCTCTTTCCAGAACTCAGGTAACAGAAACTGAAGTTAGAAAGGAGTCACCTGCGGCGGTCCCGGATCGATGGAATAGGCAAGTGCGTCGAAGTTGCGGCGCATCAGGTCGAAGCGCAGTTCGGCGTGGTCGGGGTCATTCCACAGGTTGTCGAACTCACCGGGGTCATTCTCCAGGTCGTAAAGTTCTCCGTGTTCGTGGCCGTGGTAGACGACGATCTTGTGGCGGGCGTCCCTGTACATCGTGGCGTAGCTGCCCTCGTACTGTTCACGGCCCGGGACTTCGGGATTGAGAGCTTGGTAGAACTCACAGCGGACAAAGTCGCGGTGGAGGTCGGGCGGGCGTTCTCCGCGCAGAATGGGAAGCAGGGAGCGGCCTTGCATGCGCAGCGGGACGGGCAGGCCTGCCAGCTCGAGGAGCGTGGGCGCAATGTCTACCAACTCCACCAGCGCGTTGCTGACGAAGCCGGCTGGGGCGGGCGAATCGTCGTCGAGCGCGTTGTCTTTGGATGCCTCAGCAGTGTCATCTTGTTCACTTTCGGAACCGACGGCCTCCGGACTCTCTTCGGATTCCCGCTCCTCATGCGGTGGGAAATGGCCCGGCCAACTGATGATCAGCGGCACTCTAACCAGACCTTCGTAGAAACGACATCCCTTTAGCAGCAGACCGTGGTCGCCCAGCATTTCACCGTGATCGCTGGTGAAGATGATTACGGTGTTTTCGCGCTGTCCTGTTTCGTCGAGCGCTTCCAGCAGCCGCCCCACGTTTTCGTCGATCAGCTCGATCATGGCGTAGTACGCGGCGGTCACCTCGCGGGCATTAAACTCCTCTGGCGGACGGGACACGTTTTGGAAGTCGCCGGGCACTGCCTCCTGGGTATTGGGATCGGTCTCTCGGAAGAGAGGGGCGGGCATTTTCAACGAGTCGTACCGATCGCGATATTCCTGTGGCGGGTCGAAGGGGGCGTGGGGATCGAAGACGTTGACGCTCATCAGCCAGGGTCCCTTGCGCCTTTTTTCGGACAGGAACTCGATGGCGCGGTCGGTGCACCAGGTGGTCTGGTGCAGTTCCGGCGGGATCGAGGCCGGGTCCTCTCTCAGGTCTCGCAGGGAGTATCCTTGCGCGGCCAGCCAGTCGGCGTAGGCGTGGCCGGAGGGGAAGCGGTCTTCGGGATCATGGCTCCAGTGGAAGACTCGATAGCCGTCATTTTTTGGGCGGGGCTCTTCCCGTCCGCTTGCACCAGCCAGATGAAACTTTCCGCTGAGGCCGCAGTCGTAGCCGCTCTCCGCCAGGAGGGCCGTGACGAGAGGGGCGCCTTCGCCCCATTCTTCGTTGCCGTTCATACAGCCGCGGACGTTTGCGGGATAGCGGCCGGTGAGAAAGCTGGCCCGGCTTGGCGTGCAGATGGGACTCTGGCAGAAGGCGTGGGTAAAGGCGACGCCCTCTTCGACGAGTCTATCCAGGTTGGGTGTGTTTATATGGGGATTGCCCATTGCGTGAATAGTGTCATACCTTTGCTGGTCGGTGCAGAACCAGAGAATGTTGGGGCGTTTCTCTTGCGTCATGGGGACTCCTCCTATCGTAGCGCTCAGGCTGTACTCCAGGTATCGCTGCGAATTCGGGCAAGGGGCGGGCCTTCGTCTGTGTCAGCCCTCTTTTCCTGTAAGGATGGCAGGGCCCGACGGGACGATTTGGTTCAGTCAACGGGCGCGTGTCATCGAAATGCGAACCGATCTGAACACGAACACGGCGCGACATGGAAAGTAGAGATTGGCCGTTTCGTTCAGTTGCGGGTGATTTTGAGGATAGCGCCAGGCTGGTAGACGACAACATACAGGTTTCCGTCTTCGTCACTTCCGATGCTGCTGACAATGTTGAAGGCTTTCAGGACCAGGTCGGCGCGCCACCCCTCCCGGCTGACCGGCCCCGCGCTCTGGTCTTCGGGTGGAGGGGGCTGATGCAGGCTCCAAATGTCTCCCCGGCAGAAGTCGGAGAAGAGAAAGCGGCCATCCAGATGGGGAAACACGGCTCCGCGATAGACGACGCCGCCCACCACGGCACAGCCGCTGTCGCGACCATACTCGGCGACCGGCGACGTAAAGATGGCGGCCTGGTGGCAAGGGACGGGCATGCCGGAAATCTTCAGACATCTCGTGCCTTCGATTGTCGGCCAGCCGTAGTTGTCGCCCCCTTGGCGATCCCATGGCAGAAAGTTCACTTCCTCACGCTGACTGTGACCCGTATCGGGGATGTAGAGGTCCCCGTTTTGCGGGTCGAACGCGAATCCCCACGGATTCCGTAGACCTGAAGCCCAGATTTCCGGACGGTAGCCATCGACATCGACAAAGGGATTGCCAGGTGGAATGCTGTAAGGGAACTGGGATGATTCCACGTCGATTCTGAGGATTTTGCCGAGAAGCTGATCCGGGAATTGACTTTCGTGGGGAGGGAGATCGTCGCTGCCGCCGTCGCCTATTCCCACGTAGAGGTATCCGTCGAGGGGGTTGAAGAAGATGCTGCCCCCGTTATGATCGTGGTGGGGCTGGCTGACATTCAGCAGAATCTCCTCTGTGGCAGGGTCTGCTGTCGCGAGGTCAGTGGCGGCGATAAACCGGCTGACAACCAGGTCTCCAGCGCGATCTGTGTAGCTCAGATAGAACTGGCGGTTGGATGGGAAACTTGGCGAGAAGGCTATGTTCATAAGCCCGCTTTCACCGCAGCAAGTGATTTGGCTGCTGATGTCGATAAATGGTCGATCGCTTTCCACGCCGTCCTTGAAGATGCGAATGCGCCCCTCCTGCTCGACGATGAAGAGGCGCCCGCTCCTGTCGCGAGCATGGGTGACCTGCACCGGCAAAACCAGATTCTCGATGATTCGTTCCGTTTTCAATAAGGGCAGTTCGCCAGTCACATCAGTTTTATTGGCCAAAACGCCAAACACCCTTACTTCGCGCCAAGCGACCCAGCTGGGACTTTCAAGGGTATGGACTAGAAGGTCATCAACCGGGCGGGGCGGGTCAAAGTCAACCGTCAAGGTCTGGCCGTCCTCTGTATGGATGTCCGTGAGGCGGGTGTGAAGGGTGCGTACGCCCGAACCGTGGCCGAGTCAGATCAGGTGCGTTGTCGGGCCAGCCGGTGCCTGTGCAACGACGAGCTCGATTCTGTCCACAAGATAGAGGGCGTCGAGCGTGACGGCAATCCACTGGGCGGCAAGGTTGTTTGCATTCCAGTTGGTTTCGGGATTGTCGTCAAAGGCTAGGTGGGCAGTCTCTTCGCCCTCAGAGGAGCGCCAAACGCCCGCGAGCGCAACATTTCGACTGGGCGGGGAAGGCTGCGCAGTCGGCGCAGGTTGCGGCTCGGCTGGGGGCGTGCTTGTGGGGGCGCCGGCATGTTCTGCGATTGGCGCAATCCGGGTTGCCGGGGAGGACGGTTCGGGCAGGGGCTGCATTGCGCAGGCGGTAAGGGCGGCAAGGCACAGGAGCAGGACGAGGAGCAAGTTTGCGTAATTCATTGGTGGCGTGTTCTGAGGCCCGGATTGGCTGACCGAGGGAAGGTTGCCTCCGCGACCTGGCCGCGCAGGAGGCGGGACAAGGTTGGCCATTTGAATGGACACCGGCATTTCACGGGGCTAATCCTTGGTGACCAGGTAGACTGCGCCGGTCTGGTAGCCGGTGATGTAGAGGTTGCCCTCTTCATCCTCACCGACACTGCTGACCGGGACAGATGCCTTCAAGACGATCTCGCTGTGCCAGTTGGAAAGGACGTCTTCAGCCTGGGAGGGACTGTTGGTTGGGTCAGGCTTTGTGAGGCTCCAGATGTCGCCTCGGCAGAAGTCGGCGAAGAGGAAGCGGTCCTTGAGGTGGGGAAACTGGCTGCCGCGGTAGACAACGCCGCCGACGATCGCGCAACCACGCGTGTGGTCGTACTCGGCTACAGGCGGGGTGAAGATGCCGGCCTGGCGGCAGGGAACGGGCAGGTCTTCAAACCTGGGGCAGCGGGTGCCCTCTATCGTGGGCCATCCATAGTTTTCGCCGCCCGGGCTGACCGAGGGCTGGAAGTTGAGCTCTTCGCGATCGTTGTGCCCGGTATCCGGGATGTAGAGGTCGCCTGTCTGATGGTTGAAGGCGAAACCCCAAGGGTTCCTGAATCCAAGGGCCCATATTTCCGGGCGGAACCGGTCGTCGGCGACGAAGGGATTGCCGGCGGGGACTCCATAGGGCTGGATTGAGGACTCGACGTCGATGCGCAGTATCTTTCCCAGCAGAAGGGCCGGGTCCTGGGGAAAGTGGGCAGGGCATCCGTCACTTCCCCCGTCGCCCATGCCGACGTACAGGTATCCGTCGCGAGGGCCGAAAGCGAGGCGTCCGCCGTTATGGACTTCGTGGGGTTGGGGGACGGTGAGTAGGATTTTCTCGCTGTCGGGATCGGCGACGTCGGGGTTTGCGGTGGCGGCGAAGCGGCTGATTACAGTGTCATCATTCTTGTTAGAATAGCTCAGATAGAACCGATTGGCCGCAGGATAGCCTGGGGAGAAGGCGACATTGAACAGTCCGCGCTCCTCGCAGCAGTTCACTCGATCGGTTATATCCAGGAAGAGGGTACCGCTGGCGGCGCCGTTGTTGAGGACCGTGATACGGCCCTGCTGCTCCACGACAAAGATGCGGCCGCTGCCGTCGCCGGCGTGGGTGACTTGCACAGGGAGAACCAGATTGTCAAGGACTTTTTCCAATTTCAGAGGGGGGGACGAACCACTCTCATCCTCGGGAGAGGGGGGCAGTCCGAAGATTCTGACCTCGCGCCAGGCGACCCAACTGGGGCTGTCGAGAGTTTGAACGAGGAGTTCCCTGACAGGCCGCGGCGGATTGATATCGATGGTAAGCGTCTGCCCGTCCTCTGTGTGGATATCGGTGAGCTGTATGTACCGCGTCCGAACGCCGGAGCCGTTGTCCAACCAGAGGGAATGGGTCGTGGGCCCGGGGGGCGCCTGCGCCACAACCAGCTCGATGCGTTCGGCGAAGTAGATGCCGTCGAGGGCGATAGAAATCCACTGAGCTGGATGGTCTTGGGCGCTCCAGACCGTTTCAGTGTCGCCATCGATCGCGTACTGGACGCCGTCTTCCCCGGAGGAGACGCGTACCGTACCCAGTGGAGCGACATTTGGGCTCAAAGGTGTGGGGGCAACGGTGTTGGTGGGAGTGGGCGCGGGTGTTTCCGTGGGCGTGGGGGTTGAGGTTGCCGCGGGCGTCCTGGTATTGGTTTCGGCGGTTGCCGGGGGCTCAGTCTCCGAGCGAGCGGAGCAGGAGGCGGTTAGCAACAGTATGAAAAGCAGGCCTGTCAACGCGAGCGCTTTATTCATTGGAGGCTCATAGGATGGGGCCGGTCGGCGAATTCTCTGGTGAGACGGCATGTTCGTGCATGGTCGGGGCTCCGCAACGGGATGGGCCGATGAGCAGGGCGGGCAAGTCGGCGGCTCATCGCGACGTGATCATGTAGATTGTACCATCCTGGTAGCCGGCGGCGTAGACGTTGCCGGCTTCGTCTTGGCCGATGCTGCTAATGGGAAAGCCGGCGTTGGCGAGGCGCGCGCTCCGCCACCTTGTTTCGGCTTGCCCGGTTGCGTCGAGGCTGGTTTGCTTGAGTCCCCAAATGTCGCCGCGACAGAAATCGGCGAAGAGGAAGACGCCCTGCAAAGCGGGGAATGCGGCTCCCCTGTAGACAGCTCCTCCGACGACAGCGCAGCCCTGGGCGTGGTCGTACTCGGCGACGGGCGAGGCGAGGCCTTCGGCGTTGCAGACGAGGGAGTCATGTTCGAAGCAGGTGTTGCCTTCCATGACGGCCCAGCCGTAATTTCTTCCTGCTGCGGCGGAGGCTGGCTGAAAGTTCACCTCTTCGCGCGAGCTGCCCCCCACGTCGGGGATGTAGAGGTCGCCCGTTGCGCGATCGAAGGCGAAGCCCCAGGGGTTTCGCAGTCCAAGGGCCCAGATCTCCGGGCGGAAGCCTTCAGAAAGGTAGAAGGGATTGTCTGTGGGGACGGCGTAGGGGTGGGCCCCGGATTCCACATCGATGCGGAGGATTTTGCCGAGCAGCGTGTCCGGTCTCTGGGCGAGGTTTTCGAGATCGCGAAAGGTCCCGCCATCGCCGCTGCCGACGTAGAGGTAGCCGTCTTGGGGGCCGAACGACAGGTGGCCGCCGTTGTGGATCTTGTCCGGCTGGGCGAGGGTCAGCAGGACCTCCTCTGTGTCATGGCGGGCGACGTCGGGGTCGTCCGAGGTCGTGAAGCGGCTGACAACTGTGTCACCATCGAGATTTGAGTAGCTGACGTAGAAGCGCTGGCTGTCGGCGTAGGAGGGTGGGAATGCAAGGCCGAAGAGGCCTTGTTCTCCGCAGCAGGCGACCTGATCGGTTACGTCAAGAAAGGGCCGTTCCAGAAGGCGGCCATCCTGCAAGATCCGGATTCGTCCTTTTTGCTCAGCGATGAAAATACGGTTGGTTCCGTCGCTGGCGTGGGTTATCAGTACGGGAAGGTCCAGGCCGGACACGGTCTGGTCGAGACGCACTTGCGGGAACTGGCTTTCCTTTTGCGAGTGGGCTGCTGGGGCACCGAAGACTCTGACCTCGTGCAAGGAGAGTTCAAGCTGGCCGTGCAGGGCGATCAGCAGGAGTTCGTTGGCTCGCTGCGGGGGGTCGATGGGGATGGCCAGCATGCTATCGCTGTTGGGTCGGACATCGCTGAGCCGTTTGTACAGGGTGCGGACGCCGGATCCGTTGCCCAGCCAGAGTTCCAGCGTTGCGGGCCCGTGCTCGCCGGGGGGAAAGACTAGCTCGATCTGATCGATGAGGTAGAGGTCATCCAGGAAGACAGAGAACCATTGCGGCGGGGGCAGGCCAGAATGCCAGGCAGTTGCGGGATCGCCGTCGAGCGCGAGGGCAAATTCGTCCCCGCGGGCTGAGGCTCGACCTGATCTCCGGAGGGCGACGTTCTCGGAAAAGGCTATCTCGTTTGCGATGGCGTCAGGTCTTTGGGAGAGCTGATAGAGGACGCCGTCGTCAAAGCTGGTGGCGTACAGGTTGCCGACTTCGTCCTGGCCAATGCTGCTTATTGAGATCGGCGCGTTCAACAGGAGCGTGCTCTGCCATCCCGACTGGTTGGCAAGGTCGGGTCGCTTGAGGCCCCAGATTCGGCCGCTGCAGAGGTCGGCGAAGAGAAAGAGACCCTGGAGGGCGGGGAATTCATGGCCGCGGTAGACGGCGCCGCCGGAGACGGCGCAGCCCTGCGAGTGGTCATACTCGGCGACGGGCAGCGTCAGTGAGTCGGCGCTGCAGGGCACGACAAAGTTGTCGAAGCAGAGATTCGCCTCCATTCTGAACCAACCGTAGTCCTCGCCTCCCGGGCTGGAGGCGGGCTGGAAATTGATCTCTTCACGGCGGCGGTTTCCGGAATCGGGAATGAAGAGATCACCGGTCTCCGCGTCAAAGGCGAAGTTACCTGGGTTGCGGAGCCCCGAAGCCCAGATTTCCCCGCGGTATTCGGAAACCTGAGTGAAGGGATTCGTGTCAGGAACGCGATACGGTTTGGCGTCCGATTCGACATCGATGCGCAGCAGTTTGCTGAGCAGTGTGTCATTTTCCAGCGCCGGATTATCAGGATAGCTGAAGAGGCCGCCGTCCCCGCTGGAGATATAGAGGTAACCGTCTTTTGGACCGAATTCCATGTGCCCGCCGTTGTGGTGCTCTGCCGGTTGCTCGATGGTGAGGACGACTTCTTCACTGTCGGGGTCGGTCCGGTTAGGGTCCTGTGAGATTTGGAAGCGGCTGATGATGGTATGGCCGTCGAGGTTTGTGTAGCTGATGTAGAAGTGGTGGGGGGCGGCGGTCGAGGGAGGGAAGGCGATGTCGATCAGTCCCCGGTGTACGCAGCAGAGGACGCGGGAGGAGATATCGAGGAAGGGCGTTTCGAGGGTTTCACCATTGTGGACGATGCGGATGCGACCTTCTTTCTCGGCGACGAAGAGGCGCCCGCTCTGGTCGCCGGCATGGGTGACCTGGACAGGCATGTGGAGTCCGGAGGCGATGGGCTGGAGTGACAGTCGAGGCGCGCTGACAGAGGCAAGCGATTGTGTATGCGGGAGGCCGAACACTCTTATTTCCCGCCATGCGACCCAGCTGGGGCTATTGAGGGTGACGACGAAGACCTCGTCTACGGCCTGGGGCGGGTCAAGTTCTATGTCTAGAAGCTGGCCGTCGTCCGTGTGGACCTGGTAAAGAGTTGCGAAGAGGGTCCGTGTTCCGGAGCCATTTCCTAACCAGACTTGATGCGTCGTTGGACCGGCGGGGGTCTGCGTTACCTCAAGCTGGATACGGTTGACGAGGTAGAGTTCGTCAAGCGCGATGGAGAACCATTGGGGCGCGGGTTGTTGCGCGCTCCACACTGAGGAGGAAATCCCGTCAATTGCCAGATGCGCGGTGGCGGCGTCGACGGTCAGCAGTCCGGCCGCGTCTCTCGTCGAGCCCGTTGCGAAGCCTTGCAGGGCAACGTTTTCTCCGAAGGGGCGGGACCCGAATGGGGAGGCAGCCCAGGGCGATGCGGGCGAAAGCGATACGGAGACGCTGGCGATCCGACCTGGCGACTGGGCGGACCGGCCGTTCCGGGACGCAGATTCACATGCTGATGCAACCAGGGTGGAAAGGGCAATTAGCAGGAGGCCGAACGTTCTCTTCATCGGGTCAGCAGAACTCTTCTTCTGGTGAAGTAGGTGGCCTGTTCATTGTGCCTTTGCCGTGTTTCCTGGCGGTTCAGGGGACTGGAGCCTGCGCTATCGTTGGGCAAGGGTATAGATGGCCCCGTTCCCTTCGGCGTGAATGGTAAAGTATACATTGCCCTCTTCGTCGGAGCCTACGCTGCTGATGGGCAGGCCGGCAGATGCCAGCAGCTGACTGCGCCAAAGGGTTGCTCTGCCTCTGGTTACAGCTTCTTCGGAGCGCCATATTCCCCAGATACTGCTCGTGCAGAAGTCTGCGACGATGAAGGCGCCGTTCAGGCCCGGGAAGCTGTCGCCGTGGTAGACGGCTCCGCCGACGATGGCGCATCCCTGTGTGTGGTCGTAATCGGCGACGGGCAAGGCCAGGCCGGCGGCGTTGCAGGTGAGGACGTCATGTTCGAAACAGATGCTGCCCTCCATGATGGGCCAGCCGTAGTTCTGGCCGCCGCCACTGCCGGCCGGCTGGTAGTTGATCTCCTCGCGCTTGAAGTTGCCGGTGTCGGGCAGATAGAGGTCGCCTGTCTGCTTGTGGAAGGCGAATCCCCAAGGATTGCGAAGGCCCAGCGCCCAGATTTCCGGTCGGTAGTCGTCTGCGCGGGTGAAGGGATTGGCGGCAGGCACGCTGTAAGGCAGTTCGCCGGATTCGACGTCGATGCGAAGGAGCTTGCCCAGCAGGGTATTGGTGGACTGGCCGCTGTTTTCGGGATCGCGGGGGAGGCCGCCGTCTCCGCTGCCGATATAGAGGTAGCTGTCCTGGGGGCCGAATTCAAGGTGCCCGCCGTTGTGGTTTTCGTGGGGCTGGTCGATGGTCAGGAGGACTTCTTCGCTGGTTTCGTCGGCTAGATTGGGGTTGTCTGAGATGGAAAAGCGGCTGATGGTTGTTGCGTCTCGCTTGTTGGTGTAGCTCACGTAGAAGCGGCCGGTGTCGGGGTAGGAGGGGGGGAAGGCCAGCCCAAACATGCCGCGCTCGCCCTTGCAGCAATTAACGCGCTCGGTGATGTCCAGGAAGGGAATTTCGTTCAGAGTATATTCGTTTACGACGCGTATCCGGCCTGGCAGCTCAACGATGAAGATGCGTCCGCTGCCGTCGCCGGGGTGTGTTACGCGGACCGGGTAGTCGAGCCCAGTAACCAGTTCGGCGACTTGATAAGGGGGGCGTTCGTCTTCGGCGACAGGTGGTTCGGGTTGCGCGCCGAAGACGCGGAAGTCACGCCAGGCGACCCAGCTTGGGCTGTGAAGGGTCAGAATCAGGAGTTCGTCGATGGCCTGGGGAGGGTCGATAGGGACAGCCAGGACCTGGCCGTCCTCGGTGTGGACATCCTCCAGGCGCTTGTAGAAGGTTCGCATTCCAGAGCCGTGCCCCAGCCAAATCTCGTGAGTTGTGGGGCCAGGGGGCGCTTGCGTAATCACCATGTCCACTCTGTTGACGAGGTAAGTTTGGTCCAGAGAGATTGAATACCATTGGGGCGCGGGCTGTTTGGCGCTCCAGATTGTATCCGGGTCACCATCGATTGCGAGAGAAGCTTCCGGATCGACGACTAGGTGGCCGTCGGAGCCCCTGATGTAGGCGAGCCCGGAGGCCAGGGGCGCGATGTTTTCGCCGTAGGGGAGGCCGAGTCTAGCCGGAGAGTAGGGCGGTTCGGCTGGAGACAAGGTGATGGTCAGCCGGGCGCCCTCGAAGGCGGCGGCGGGGCCTTGATCTGCGTGCGTATTCTCTGCAGCTGACGAGCAGGCGATCGAAAGCAGAGCGGCAAGTGCAATCGTCAGGGTTCGGAATAAAGCTTTTGAGGATGTCATGGATTTGCTCAGGCCGGCGGGTCTCTTGACGATTACGGGCGGTGGACTACCGACTTTGGTCGACGGGGCGCAAAACATTGTTGCGGCCTATCTCTCTGCCAGGAGATAAAGGACGCCGTCCTGGTAGCCGGTGACGTAGACATTGCCTTCTTCGTCTTCGCCTACGCTACTGATAGGAACGTCCGCTTTGGCAACCAGTTGCGGTTGCCACATTTTATCGAAGAGAGGCTGGGGCTTTCTCAGACCCCAGATACGGCCGCTGCAGAAGTCGGCAAACAGGAACTGCCCCTGGAGTTTCCTGCTGCCGCTGTTGCGATAGACGACGCCGCCCACTATAGCGCAACCTTGAGGACGGTCGTACTCGGCCACAGGTGAACGCAGATCAGTATCGGCCATGGCGCAGTGCCACAGCTCGAAGCAGATCGTACCTTCTCTGAGAAGCCAGCCGTAGTTTTCACCTCCCTGGCTTGAGGCGGGTTGAAAGTTGACCTCTTCGCGTTTTGTATTGCCGGTGTCGGGAATAAAGAGGTCACCCGTTTTCTTGTCAAATGCAAATCCCCAAGGATTGCGAAGTCCCAATGCCCAGATTTCATCTCGCTGGTCGTCTTCCGAGGAATAGGGATTGGTGTCAGGGACGCCATATGGCTGTTGCGTACCTGAAACATCGATGCGGAGGATCTTTCCCAGCAGAGACCCAGGATTCTGTGCAGTATCCTGATGCCAGTGACCGCCGTCACCACTTCCAATATAGAGAAATCCGTCGAGGGGACCAAAAGCAAGTTGGCCGCCATTGTGAATGGGGCCTGGTTGAGGAATGACTAGAAGGGATTGTTCGCTGCCAGGTTCTACTTTTTCCGGATTGCCGGTGGCAGAAAAGCGGCTGATTACCGTGTCACCATCCAAGTTTGTGTAGCTTACGTAGAGTGTACGATCTGAGGCATAGGTTGGGGAGAAGGCCACATTGAACATCCCCCTCTCCTGACAGCAACTCACGCGTTCAGATATGTCAAGGAAGGGTTGCGCACTGAGCCTGCCACTCTCGACAGTCAGAATACGGCCATGCTGCTCTACGACAAAGATGCGCCCGCTGCCGTCTCCGGCATGTGTGGCCTGAACCGGGAACTTAAACCCGGCGACGGCTTTTCTGACCTCCAGCGGCGGCGTCTCATGTTGCGAATGGGAGACCGGAGGTTCGGAACCGAAGACTCGAATCTCCCGCCAGGCAACCCAGCTGGGGCTCCGCGTGGTCAGAATCAGTAGTTCGTCGGCAAGGAGAGGAGGTCGGGCTTCTACAGTCAGAGTCTGGCCATCTACAGTCCGGCTGTTGGAAAGCGTGCGGAAGCGTGTGCGCACACCAGACCCGTTCCCGACCCAGAGCTCGTGTGCCGTGGGACCAGGCGGCGATTGGGTGACGACCATTTCTACTTTGTTAACCAGGTATAGCTGGTCGAGGGCTATCGCGTACCACTGGGGCGCGGGACGGCTGGAACTCCAGATGGTTTCCGTGTCGTCGTCAAGCGCCAGATATGCCTGGTCATCGACCGCCTGGCGTCCGTCGCTGTCATTTTTGTACGCCAAGCCGGAGGCATGGGTCGTGAGGTTCACGCCAAAGGTTGGGTGGAATTGCGAGTTCTCGTTTCTTGCATCGCCCTGAGCCAGTGAAAGTGACAGGGTCGCAATCGAGTTCACCGCTGATGGCCCGCCCTTGTCGTGGACACGAATTGTACCGGTCGACTGGGAAGCTGGCAGACAGGCGGAGTAAAGCGCGGACGAGCAGAGAAGGAGGATCAGTAGGGTGGTAGGCACTGGCCGGGGTGTGGGCGTCATTCCGGGCATTGACTCAGAAGTATTCCACAGGGTTCGGATCACGATCCCAAGGCGGCAGGGGGCAAGCCAACGCAGAGACAAGGCCATGGCGAAGTTTGGGGTTGGCGATGGCGTTCCGTGCCCTTTTCGCAGCTTCGAGGCGCAGGATGCAGGTCATTTACAGGGAGTAGGGGTCGACCGCGTCGCGGAGGCCATCGCCGACAAAGTTGAAGGTGAGGACGGCCGCGATGACGAAGAAGGCGGGGATCAGAAGCCATGGCTGCTGGAGTAGAACACTGACGTTTTGGGCCTGCTTCAGGAGGGCGCCCCAGCTGGTCTGGGGAGGCTGGATGCCGAGGCCAAGAAAGCTGAGCGCGGTTTCGGCGAGGATCATGCCGGGTATGGCGAGCGTGGCGACGACGATGATGTGGCTGAAGGCGTTTGGGAGCATGTGACGGAAGATGATGCGAGAGTCAGAGGTGCCCGCGGCCCGGGCTGCAAGCGTGTACTCCATTTCCCGGTAGGACAGCACTTTGGCGCGGACCTGCCGGGCCAGACCGGTCCACTCGACAAGGGAGAGGATGACTGAGATGGCAAAGAAACGTTGTAAGGGAGACCAGTTGGCAGGCATTGCTGCGGCCAAAGCCGCCCAGAGAGGGATCGCGGGGAAGGACATCAGGAATTCGATGACGCGCTGAATCAAGGTGTCGAGACCGCCGCCGTAGAAGCCGGAGATTGTGCCGAGCGTGGCACCGAAGATAATGGTGAGGATAACGCCGACAAGCCCAATCGTCAAAGATATTCGTGCCCCCATGAAGACGCGGGCGACCATGTCGTGGCCCAAATCGTCGCTGCCCAAGAGGTAGAACACGCCCGGCTCGTCCACTCCGTATAGGTGGCGATCGAACGGGATGAGTCCAAAAAGTTTGTACTCGTACCCTCTGACAAAAAACTTGACTGGATACTTCGCGTCTTTGATCTCCTCATACACAAAGCGAAAGGTGTCCATGTCGAGTTCGCTTTCCAGGCCATAGACGAAGGGACGCAGGTGGAAAGTCCCCTGTTCGTCGCGGAAGCGGGGCAGCTGGGGCGGGACGAAAACGTAGTCTTCATGGACGTCGGTGTAGGGAATCGGGGCGATGAAGTCTGCGAAAAGGGCGGACATGTAGAGGAGGAAGAGGACGACACTGCCGCCAATGGCAAGCCGGTTGCGGAGGAAGCGGCGGCCGATCAGCCGGGCAGGCGAGATTGCCGCGGATTGCGGTGCCTCATCGCTGGAGAGTATATTGACTGAAATTGCGCCTGTCGCCATGTCTTAGGTGTAACGGATACGGGGATCGACCCAGATGAGCAGGATGTCAGCCAGGAAATTGCCGATTACCAACAGCCCGGCCAGAAAGACGAGAAAGGTGCCTGCCAGATACATGTCTTGTTGAAGCAGCGCGTTGAAGTAGAGGGGCCCCGTAGTGGGGAGGCTGAGTACCATCGAAACGATTGTCGCTCCAGAAATGATTTGTGGCAGGCTCGTGCCCAGGATCATGACGAGAGGGTGGATGGCGTTGCGCACTGCGTGGACAAGGATCACGCGCCGCTCAGGGAGCCCTTTGGCGCGTGCAGACGTGATGTAGGCGATTTTGAGCACATCGAGCAGATTGCCGCGCATCATACGGATGAGCCCGGCTGTGCCTGAGGTGCCGACGACAAGCACTGGGATCCACAGATGCTTCAGGAGGTCCCATAGTTTGGCGACGTCCCAGGGGGCGTCTACATACTCTGATGAAAAGAGTCCGCCAACGGACTGATCAAAGACCATTGCTGCGATTACCATAAAAATGAGGGCAAGAAGAAAGTTGGGAATGGACAGTCCGACCATGCCGATGGTCGTGAAGAAATGATCACTAGCCTGATATTGGTGGGTAGCCGAATAGACTCCGATCGGGATGGCGATCAGCCAAGTTACAAGCAGCGTTGAAATCGATATCACCATCGTAAGGGTCAGACGTTCCCAGACCAGTTCGCTGACGTCCTTGTTGTAGGCAAATGAACGGCCAAAGTCGCCACGTACGAAGCCGGACACCCACTTCCAATACTGTACGTAGACGGGTTGATCGAGGCCGTACTGGCGAACGATCGCCTCAAGCTGGCGCTCGGTGGTTCTCGTACCCTGGGCTTCCAACTGGGCGCGATAGACGTCCATATAGGTTCCTGGCGGCAGGTTGATAATCACGAAGCCGACGATAGAGACGAAGAACATCGTAACCAGCATATAGAGAAAGCGGGAGAGGATGAATCTCTGCAAGGGAGTTCCCTATAGGGCGGCCATGTGTGGATTTGACGTTGCCATATTATGCCAGAACGCGGCCGACAAGCCCGCTTTTCAGGTGACTCGAAAACAGGTTGTCTTGTTTTACATCGGAGAGAGGAGCGTGGAGGCCGCTCCTCTCTCCTCCAAGATTCAATCACGCCTTGCCGATCCCAGGACTGACTGGGGTTTAGCGCTCGGTCAGTTGAACTGCGGCGGCGAGGGTTGATTCTGTGGGTCGAGCAGAATCGCAACCACAGGCACAGGCGATCTGCCGGTCAGCCCAGGCTATTCAGCGAAGAAGTAGACTTCGGGATAGGTCATCGCTCCGGGCATGCCCAACACCCATGGGCCCAGCCAGCCGCCGAGGGGGATGTCTTCACTCGTTGGCACATTGTGAATCTGGTTGCTGGCGATCACGATATTAGGCGGGTCGGCGATGCCGCCCAGCAGGAATGGTCCTTCGTCGATGTGGATCTGTATGATTTGGAAGGTGAGCTCGTCTCGTTTAGCGAGGTCCGGTTCAGCGATGGCCTGCTTGTATAGCTCCCACATACGGAACATCGGGTCGTCAACCGGTATTTCTTCGCGCGGGGGCGTGCGATCACGGGGGTCGAGATCCAGTTCGGTACCTTCCTTGGGCGTGCCTTCGGCGGCCATCCAAGCGCCGTATAGAGGCGCCCAGCGTCCGCCGCTGCCATAGGAAATTAGCCAGGCAGGGTAGGTCAACAGGTCGGGGCCGTCGGGCGCGCCGCCGCCGTACAGTCGAATGTCGTAAGTGGCGTTCGTCGTCATTACACCGACTTGGGAGCCGGGAATGGCATTGACGTAGGCGTTGAGGCCGATGGCTTTCCAGTCTTCGACCATCAGTTCGGCCGTTTCAATGAAGGCGGTATTGCCGGCGGGGAAGTCGATACGCACTTCCAGAGGGGAGCCGTCGGGAAGGTCGCGGAAGCCGTCGCCGTCCTGGTCGGTCACCTCGATTTCGTCGAGCAGGCTGGCGGCCAGTTCAGGATCGTAGGTGACGGCCGACTCGCGCCAAGCGACCAGGATTGCCTGGCCTTCTGCGGAGCGGTTGAACTGTGCCGAGTTAGGCGACATGGTGCCGGTGCTGGCTTCGCCACCCAATCCCAGGAAGGTAATCTTGCGGATACGTTCGCGATCCATGGCGTGGGACAGCGCCCGTCGGTATTGGGTGGTGCGGACGATGGCCCGCTTACCGTCATCGGGGTTGTTCCAGTTAACGCCCCAGGCCGGCGCTCCGCCAGCGCCGTTGTCCCATAGGAGGACGCGATAGTCGCCATTGTTCTCGTTCTCTTTAAGGACCGCCAAGTCGCGCAGTGAGAGATGTGGATGGGCGTGGAAGTTTATGTCGCCGTTGAAGATACGGAGCTTCAGTACCTCGACGTTTTCGGCGAAGGACACTTCCAGCCTGTCGATATAGGGCAACTGGTTACCTGCGGTATCGACTGCGTAGTAGTAGGGGTTGCGCTCAAGGATCATGCGGTTGCCGGGTTCGAGCGAAACCACCATCCAGGCATTCAGTACGGGCCGATCCGGATTGTTCCACCAGTCCTGCTTTTCAGTGAACTCTTCATAGTCGGCGGCGTCTGAGTAGTTCGGATGGAACTGTTCCAGATAGTGCCGAGGATAGGGCCCGAAGTTGTAGGAGATGCCACCATTGACGAATGCGGCCAGCTCTCTTTCCAAAAGAGGGGCGGAGGCGGCGAAGCTGAAGCGGATTGTGTAGTCGTCGATTTTTTCAGCCGTCATGGGCTGACCGCCTACAAGCGTCCAAGCCGGCATTGCCATCGGATGGTCCGGATTGGCTGCCATGTCCTCCCACCAGAAGATGACGTCGTCAACGGAAAAGGGATGCCCGTCCGACCACTTGGTTCCTTCACGGAAGTAGAAAGTCCATTCGGAGGCATCGTCGTTGCTCTCCCAGGCCCTGGCCAAGCCGGGGCCTACGGCCGCGCCGCCTTCCTCCCAATGCAGAGGCGAGTGGCCGTACATGTACTGCGAGGTATCGCGGAAGTCACTGCTGGTGGTCGTCCGCCTCAGAGAGCCGCCATACTGGCCGATCTCGATCCAGGGGAGGTCGACGACCAATGGGTCGATAGGAATACGTTCATCAAGAGGCGGCAGGTCGCCGGCTGCGACCATCTCGGCGAGCATTGGCGCCTCTTTGGCGGACATCATCTCGTCATCGCTTTCCCCGGCAGGCTCGGCTTCTTCGGCGGCTGGGGGCTCTTCCGCGGCGGGTTGCTGGTCGCTTGCGCAGGCTGCCAACACCAAGAACAGCACCAGCATCAGAACCGAAAGTGCCCAAGCGCGACGGCGGGCTTGGTTCGAACGGATTGGGGACATGTAGAACCTCCCTTTCACTTTGGAAAATAGGCTTTGGAGGCGGCATCCGGATTCACCGCCAAGAAAAGGTCACTCAGTGGCGTACGTCAACGTCGTGGTATTCGGTATGGTAGCCGGGCCAGCTGGTGTTGCGGCGGTCGGCTTCGGTTTCTTGCGGCACAGGAAACGTCACCCAGTTGCCGCCCTGGACGGCTGAAGAGTCTCTGGCCTGGTGCCGGCTGATGAGCTCGGTTCGAAGTCGTTCGAGATGGGGCGAGGCTTCGGCGGCGCGGACGAGATTGCGGAGCTCCTGCGGGTCGTTTTCGAGGTCGAAGAGTTGCTCGCCGCCGCCGACAGGGAACCAGATGTATTTCCAGCGTCCGTCGGTGATGGCGAAGTTGCCGGGTCTGTCTTCGCTGCCCAGGGCAGATTCCAAGTAGGGCCGCGGCTCGATCTCTCCCCGCGCCAGTGAGACGAGATCGAGGCCGTCGACGTCACTGGGGGGTGTACCGCCTGCGGCTGTGACGGCGGTTGGCAGAATGTCGGCGAGGGTGACGAGGGACGGGTTGCGCGTCCCATGCTGGCGGTTGTCCCAGCCCTGCGGCATACGCAAGGCAAAGGGGACATGAGCGGAAGGTTCGTGGAATAGGCTTTTGGCGCCGGCATGATGGTCTCCAAGGTATTCGCCGTGATCGGAGGTGTAGATGATCAGGGTGTCGTCGAAGATGTTCATGTCCTGGAGGGCGGCAAAGATGCGGCCCATGTTGTAGTCGATCTGGGTGATTACGCCGTAGTAGGCGGCGCGCGCCTCACGGATAACCTCGGGGGGTACGAGATCGAAGGACTGTTTCTCCCTGAGGAGTCGGAAGGCGTAGGGCACATCGTCGCCTTCGCTCCAGTCGCCGAAGACCGGGGCCGGGATGTCACAGTTACGGTACATGGAGTAGTAGGGCTCAGGGGGGTCGATGGGGGGATGGGGTTTTGAGAAGGAGCACCAGAGAAAAAAAGGAAGTGTGGGGTCGCGGCGCTCGCGGATGTACTCGACGCACTGTTCGGCAGTCCAGGAGGTGAGGGTCAGTGCTTCCGGGACTGTAGCCATGCCGGGGTAGAGCTCGTTCTGGCCGAGGCCGTGGCGCATGGGCTGGACGTCGTAGCCGCGGCAGGCCATGTGACGGTAGTAGTCCTCCGGCAAAATCATCTCTTGGAAGCCGTATCTGACGCGCTGGGGCGTGAAGTGCATTTTGCCGATGGCGGCAGTCTGGTATCCCAGTCTGTTCATGCAGGAGGGGAGTGAGTCACTGAAGTCGGACAGGACCCTTGAAGAAGGCCCGTTGCCAGTCATACCGTGTGTGGTGACGTATTTGCCGGTCATGATTGACATGCGGGAGGGGACGCAGACTGGGCAGTCGCCGTAGGCCGAGGTGAAGTTGATCCCCTCACGGGTGAGGTGATTGAAGTGGGGCGTGCGCATGAACGGGGGCGCGGCATCTCCGGCCGCGTCGTAGCGCTGCTGGTCGGTTGTTATCAGCAATATATGGGGGTGTCCCATGTATAGTCGTCCCGTGTGCAAGGAGGCAGGATTTGACTGTTGGTTGTCAAAGGAGAATGGGCGCAGTGTAACATAGGCCGGGGGCTCGGCAAAGTCAGGTGTGAAAGGGGGGCAGTTCAAAAAGGGGTCGCGTTAGGTTTTTCCAGGTGGTCAGGACTGAGTCATGCTGCCTGGTCTTTGTGACAGTTCCGAATCTGATTTGCGCGCAACTCCTTTTTGGTCCGCGAAGGGCGACTGCGGACGGCAACACCTTTTTGTCCACGGAGGGACACGGAGAACGGCAACATCCTTTTGTCCGCGAAGGGGCGCGAAGAACGGCGAGACCTCTTTCCACGGAGGGACAGGGAGGGGAGGGAGCATTGGCGCCTTTGGTAGGGGGAGACTTTGGTGGCTGGGAGGGCAGGCATTGGGGGGCAGCCCTAACAGTTGGTGGCGGGTCAGACTGGGTGACTGGTGTGGGGAGGGAGTTGGAAACATGGGTATATTTGCCTCGGGCGGGGGTATTTGCTACCCTTGCACCTTGGGCAGGACTGTGGGTCCCCATAGCGCCGCTCTTTGGGTTCATTTGGGACTTTGTTTCTCTTTGGATTTTGTCCAGTTCATCCTGGCAGTTCGCGAACTTGCGGTCCTTATTGTGGAGGAGTGAAGTGGGATGGGTCCAGATGGAAGGGCCTTTGGGCGGCAATGAGGTGTGAAAGAGGCAAGCCAATCGTACTGATTGGAGATTGTAGGCCGAAGCATAGCCAACGACGGGAGAGGAAGATGAATGGGTCAAATCGTCCCAATCTACTGTACATTCATTCCGATCAGCACAGTCCTCATGTGACAGGCTGCTATGGGGATGAACTGGTCGATACGCCGAACCTGGACCGCCTGGCTGCGAGCGGCGTGGTCTTTGACAACGCGTACTGCTGCTCACCGATTTGCGTGCCTTCGCGGATGTCAATGCTCAGTGGTCGCCACCCTTTTCAGAATGAGGTCTGGACAAATGAACATGGCCTTGATTCGAGGATTCCAACGATAGCCCATGCGATGGGCGCGGCCGGCTATCAGCCTGAGCTCGTTGGGCGGATGCACTCGGTGGGGCCGGATCAGTTGCATGGTTACGCGGCCCGTTTTGTGGGCGATCACGGCGCGAACCATCCGGGAAATCCGGGGCCGGATCGAGGGGTTCTCAGTGTTACGGCGGGCCCGCATCATCTGAGTCTCGAACGCTCCGGGCCCGGCCAGAGCGCGTACCAGGTCCATGACGAAGATGTGACCGCGGTTACGGTCGGGCGCTTGAACAGGCTAGGTGTTCAGAAGAGGGCAGGCGTTCTCAAGGAGCCGTTCAGTATATCGGTTGGCCTGATGCTTCCGCACCCGCCCTATGTGGCCCGGCAGGAGGATTACGACCGGTACGCGGACTCGATGACGCCGCCCCGCAAGTCGGCCCCGCCGGTCGAGGAGCAGCATCCCTTTCTGCGCTGGTGGCGGCAGTCAACCGGCATTGAGGTGATGGACGAGGTTGAGGTCCGGCGGGCGCGTGCGGCCTATGCGGGGTTGGTGTACCGCACGGACGCGATGATCGGCCAGATTCTGCAGGCGCTGCGCGAGAACGGTCTGGAGGAAAATACGCTGATCATCTACACGTCGGACCACGGGGATATGCAGGGCGAGCACGGCCTCTTCTGGAAGCATGTTTTTTACGAAGAGTCGGCGCGCGTACCCCTAATCGTCAGCTGGCCCGGCCGCATTGCGGGTGGGCAGCGCTGCGAGCGTGTCGTGAGCGCGGTTGACGTTGCTGCGACGATGCTTGACGCGATGGAGGCGCCAGCGCTGCCCAACTCGGTCGGGCGGAGCTTTCTGCCCCAGGTTGACGGGCGGCGAGATGCGCCCAACTGGGATAACTCTGCCTTCTCGGAGTATTGCACGGACAAGTTCGGACCCCCGGAGGGCGCCTTCCAGCGAATGATTCGGCTCGAGGAGTGGAAGTACATCTATTATCACGGGTATCCCAGCCAGTTGTTCAATCTGAAGGAGGACCCTGAAGAACTGATTGACCGCTCGGAGGATCCTGGTTGCAGGTCAATTGCAAAGGAGTTGCAGGACGAGGTATTGCGGGACTGGGAACCTAATGAAGTAAAGCGGAAGATGGCGGAGAAGAGCGCGGACGAGCCGATACTTACGGCCTGGGCGCGGCAGACCGGGCCGGAGGAGCGCTATCGCTGGCCGACGCAGAGAGAGATGAATTGGCTGGCGTGATCTGAGCGGGCAGGGCAGCCGGGTTGACCCCAAAGGGATGGCGGTTGTGTTCGCTGGAGGGGCACGGAGAAGGGCGACATCTTTTTGTCCGCGAAGGGGACGAAGAACGGCAACATCTCATTGTCCGCTGCTGGGCGCGAAGTGTGGGCGAGGAACGACGACGCAGCTTATCGCCCGCGGAGGGTCTAGAACGGCAGAGAGCAGCGGTTGGTAGAAAGCAGACGCGCGGGGGCCAGAGGCTTTGGTGTGTTGCCGGCTGAATTGAGATGAAGGCACTTGTATGGGAGGGGTCGTAAAAGGGCGGCTGTGGTTGGGCTGACGTTGGTTGAGTGGACCGTGGTTGGGCATGGCGGTGACGGCATTCCAATGGGTCTTTGCGAATGCGAGAGTGATACTCGAATGCATTTTGTCCCTGCGGAGGGAACATTTTCGAACCGAATGTAGTCATATCAGCGAACGGAGGAGTTCGTTCCACTAACCATTGACTACGGATAGAATGGAGCCATGGCTACTGTCACTCGACGGACCAGGCCAAAAACCGCTGTCGCCGGCCAGACGGGCAGGCGGCGGCCCAACCGACGGAGTCGTATTCTGGTACAGGTGTCAGCGTTGACAGCCGCAATTTTGGGACTTTGGGCGCTTTGGAGCTTAACGGCAACCACGGTGGAAATCGAGGTGGATGGTGTTAGGGACACAGTCCAGACGCACCGACGGGTTGTGGGGGCAGTGCTCTCGGACGTTGGTCTCCTTCTGGGCGCGGAGACGGAGGTGGAAGAGGGCGCGGCGGGGATAACATTCGTGCCGGCCGCCGCATCTCAGACCCAGAGTGGAGTAGGAAGGGCCGTCGCGGCCGCTGCGGAATCAGGCGTTCCTTCAGCGCCTGAAGAGCGACTGCGCATTTCGCCCAATCTGGATACGAGAGTTACGGAGGGGCTGAGGGTCTCGGTCGAGCGCCCGCAACAGTACCGGATATTGGCGGACGGCCGGGATACGCTGCACGCCAGTTGGGCGGAATCGGCGGCTGACGTATTCGCCGAAGCAGGAATCCCATTCAGTCCGCGGGACCAGCTACTCATCAACAGAGAGGCAGCTGAATGGGATGCTCCTCTACCGCAGATTGCGAATGGAGCGAGGGAAAGTGGGACAGGCGACGGTCCTGCCTGGGAACTAACGGAACGGGACCCTCTTCGAATCGAGGTCAACCGTTCGGTCCGGCTGACGGTGTATGAGGACAGCATACCGTACACGATCCATACGCTGGCAGAAACGGTGGGCGAGGCCTTGCGGGAAGCTGAGATCACGATCTACCTTGGCGATGAGGTCCAGCCAAGCCTGGGCACGCCGGTCAGTACGGGGCTGCGGGTGCTGATACAGCGGAGCACGCCGGTCAGTCTACTGGCGGACGGCGTACTTTACAGAACGCGGACGCAGAGCAATCGTGTTGGCGATGTTCTGGCGGAGGTAGGCGTCGGGTTTAGCGGGCTTGACGAAGTCTACCCCCCTCTGGATGCCGAGCTGTATCCTGACATGCAGATACAGATAGTGCGGGTTAGGGAAGAGATTGAGTTTGAGGATGAGATTGCTCCCTTTGATACTCTCTGGGAGGGCGATCGCGACCTGCTGATCGACACGTTGCAAGAGCGCCCGGGCGCATACGGGATTACACGGGAGCGCTACCGGGTCCTTTACCGAGATGGCGAGGAAGTTGCCCGCACGTTGGAAGATGTATGGGAAGCCCAGGAGCCGCGCGACAGGGTTCGGGTATATGGACAGAAGATCGTACCGAGGACGTTTGTCGACGACACAGGAGAGGAGTTTACTTACTGGCGCGTCATCAGGATGAGGGCAACCAGTTACAGCGCGGCCACGGCAGGTGTGTCGCCGAGCGTGCCCTGGTATGGGTATACGCGGACGGGAGACCGGATGCGCAAAGGTGTGGTGGCGGTCGACCCGGCAATCGTGCCTCTGCGTACGAGGGTCTATGTACCTGGCTATGGAATCGGCGACGCGCTGGACACGGGCGGCAATATTAGGAACCGGCGCATCGACCTGGGGTATGACGACCATAACCTTGTGCTGTGGAGCCGGTGGGTTGATGTCTATTTGTTGTGGCCGCCGCCGCCTGAAAGCGAGATTCAGTGGGTCATACCCTTGTCGCCAATTGAGCCGCGGTAGCGACGGGCAGGAATACACAGGGCGAGGTGTGAGGCGCGCCAACCGGACATTCGGTTGGCGCGCTTTTTGTGTTTTACGCTCTTACAGAGGTACTTGATTTCATGCAGAGAATGGTTCGGTTGAGGCAGTCTTCCTATTGCTCTGGATTCGGGGGGTAGGGTTAAGGGACCTGTTTCGGGGGGAAGGGGGATTGATCCGCGAAGGGTCGCGAAGAACTGCAACGGCGAACGGCAACATTTTTCTTGATCCACGGAGGGGCACGGAGAACGGTTACGCAATTTGGGTCCGCGGATGGGGTGGGGGAAGGGGTCAGGGCACCCATGAGGTGCGTCCTTGGGGGAGTAGGGAGGACAGGAAACGGTAGGAGGGCATAAGCGGGTGGAACGGGCTGGCGCCTATGATTGGAGGAGGACTATGAGGGGTAGGGGCAAGAGCGCCAGTGGTTAGGGGGTGGTGGGGCGCGTTTGCGCCGCAGGGCGACTTTTGAAGCGGCAGGGCAAAGTGGGGCGAGTTTCAGGCTAAGTGTGGGAATCCAGGCTGAGCCCTGCAGGCTGTTTCTCCTGACAACCACAAGACTGGATTGCGCTCTCTGGGTAGAAGGATTGGCGGGCCACTATGGTAGAATTCATGGGTTTTGACGCTCTCAGTGCAGCTCGGTAGATGGAGAACTGATACTTGCTGGGATTAGGAACAGTTGTTGGGCTTGTCGTCCTATTCTATATTCTTCCTGGCACACTTGTTTTGGGCAGGTTGTTTGGCTACAAGGAGAAGCCCTTCGAGAATGGCGCCCTAGCAGTCCTGCTCTCGTTGGTGTCAAGTCCCCTGATTCTCACTCAGTTGAGTCGCATATTCCCGAGCAACGACTTTGGGCTCTTAGGGGGTTTTCTTGCCCTATGCGCGATCGCCTTCGCAGGGACAAAATTCTTAGGGCGAAGTGTCCTGGCTCGGTTGCCTGACTTTGGCGCGCTTCCCAGAGCTGACATGGCAGCCTGGCTGTTTTCGGCCTTGATGACTGCAGCAGTATTGACAATAAGGATCGGGGTATTTCGCGGCAATGAATCTCTGATCACCGACGATCATTTTCACTTTACAAAGCTGACTTCCATCGCGGCGACGGGTCTGCCGTCGTTGTATGCACGACAGCCTCTTTTTGCCTTCAGTTACTACAGATCTTGACTACATCGTTCCGGGTCTCTTGGTGAGATACTCTGGGGGTGCGGTTGGCATTGCGCAGGCGTGGGTGATTCACATTGGAATCCAGACATTCGCGATCTCGCTTTTTCTTTCTCGCCTTCTCTATATTTACATCGAGGCGAGTCTTGCACGTCTCTTTGGGCTGCTCGCACTTCACGTGGGCACCGGCCTTGATCTCTTCTTCCTCCCGCAAATTGAAGGCCAAACACAGCTGGATTCCTGGCCGATCGATCTCAAGTGGTTCGATGGATTTGTGCAGATTCAGATGCCATTCGGCGCCTACCTCTGGACTCCTCAACATGTATTAGGCGTGGCAATCGTGGGATTGATTGGCTACCTTACTGTTGTGCGGCCGTTGCAGGGAGCGCCATATGTGATCGCATTTGGGTTCTTGATGGCCTCCCTTTACAAGACCAGCACTTTCGTGTTGGCGATTGGCAGTTTGGGGCTTGACAAGTGAAGGGGGATCGGGTATACTGTAGGTATAGTCAACTACAGGAGATAGCCCGTGAACATCCCCGCAATTTACCGCCAGTTCCCGACACAAGAAGCCTGCATCAGCCACCTTGA
>JAJDZJ010000085.1 GCA_022824685.1 Caldilineaceae bacterium | reverse complement strand
TCTCGCCGACTGAGGGCCTGATCCGCGGCGTCTTCCCGTCGATATTCAGTAAGCGCAGGGTGATTTCCACTTATTCTCGCTTTCTTCTGGCCACAATTTCAACTGAATCGGCCTACAGATTTAGATGCGATTGCCCTGAATCGGTATTACCAAAGGGTTGATTCTTTGTGCTGATCTGTGATAGACTGTATCAAAAGGACGGATTAAACTGTAACAGTCACTGAGTCCGCCCCGATTTCGCACGCCAATTTGGCATCAGGAGGATGACCATGGCAGACACAAAAGACCTTTCCGGTTCTTCTGAAAAACTTTCAGAAAACCTGAACGGGCATGTGCCGTACCCGGGTATCCCTACCACGACGGATGGAGCCGGTTCTGTAGTATGGGCCGAAACGCACATAACACAGGCTGCCTGCGCTTATCCCATCACCTCATCCACAACGATGGGCGGCGGATACGGGGCAGCCGTTTCCAATGGCGCCCGCAATCTGTGGGGCGATGAGCTGATGTTTCTGGAGCCGGAGTCCGAACACAGCGCCGCCGCCGCCTGTGAGGGCTTCGCAGTGGCGGGAGGCCGGGTCAGCAACTACACCTCCGGCCAGGGCCTCATCTTGATGCACGAAGTGCTCTACACGATTTCAGGCAAACGTTTGCCCGTCGTTTTTCACATTGGCGCTCGGGCGCTCACCAGTCACAGCTTGAACGTACACGCCGGCCATGACGACGTTATGTCCGTTTCCGATTCCGGATGGGGCATCCTCTTTGGCCGCACCGCCCAGGAGTCTGGCGACCTGGCCCTGATATCCCGTCGCGCAGCCGAAGACAGCCGCACTCCCTTCTTTAACGTGCAGGACGGTTTTCTTACAACCCACACGGTAGAGGATGTTTTGCTCTGCGAACCGGACATGATGAAGGAGTATATCGGCAAGCCTGAAGACAAACTGGTCAATCTGTTCAACCCCTACAACCCCGTCATGACCGGCGTTGTGCAGAACCAGGATAGCTACATGAAGGGCAAGATCGCGCAGCGCGAGTACTACTCCCAGGTTGGAGGCGCGCTGCAGAACGCGATGGACGAGTTCCACCGACTGACCGGGCGGCGGTACCAGATGCTGGACGCCTACCGCATGGAAGATGCAGAGTACGCCATCGTCGGCATGGGATGCATGCTCGAAACCGCCAAGGCAACGGTCGATTACATCCGCCGGGAAGAAGGAATCAAGGTGGGTGTCGTTCACATTACCTGTTACAGACCCTTCCCAAGCCAGCAGATTGTGGAAACCTTGAAGCACCTGAGGGGCTTTACCGTACTGGAGCGGATGGACGATCCGATTGCGCCGAACAACCCGGTAACAAATGACATTAAGGCCGCATTCGCCGATGCCTATACAGGCAGCCCCGGATTCCCTGCCATTGACGACATTCCGACCATCTTCAGCGGCTCGGCCGGCTTGGGCAGCCGGGACGTGCGCCCAGGGCACTTCATCTCCATCGCCCGCAATATGGTTGAAGACGGCTCCCGTTTCTTTGTCGTAGGCATCAAACATGACCTCGCGCTGCCAATGAACGGCGACCCCGATGTCCGCCCCCGCGGCGCCTTCTCGATGCGGGGCCATTCGGTCGGCGGCTATGGCTCGGTTACCACCAACAAGGTGATCGCCACCATCGCCGGTGACATCTTTGGCAAAAAGGTGCAGGCCTACCCCAAATACGGCTCTGAAAAGAAAGGCTTGCCCACAACCTACTATCTGACTGTCGCCGACGAGCCGATCCTGACACACTGCGAACTCAACAACGTTGAGTTCGTCCCGATGAACGACATCAATGCCTTCTTCACCAGCAACCCGCTCGCCGGGCTTCAGTCCGGAGGCACCCTATTCGTCCAGACAAGCAAGTCAACGCCGGAAGACGTGTGGGCAAATGTACCGCCCAAGGCAAAGGACCTCATTCGCGAAAAGAACCTGCGCGTCGTGGCCGCGGACGGCGCAAAGATCGCACGCGAAGAAGCGCCCGTGGCGGACCTGGAAGTGCGTATGCAGGGCATCGTTCTCCTCGGCATCTTCCTGCAGGTAACGCCCTTCGCGGGAGACGCAAACCTTGATGACGACGATGTAATGGAGCGTTCGGAACAGGCGCTACGCAAGTACTTTGGCAAGCGCGGCGAGGCGGTCGTGCAGGCAAATATGCGTTGCGTGAGACGCGGTTACGAAGAAGCCTTCGAGATTCCGTCGGAGATTATTGCGCAGGACATTACCTCGCCGGTACTCGTGCCGGGCGCTGAGATTACTCTGTTTTCTTAGTCCTTTGACGGCATCGGAAGCGCCGGTGCATAAACCAACCGAAAGGCGGTAACTCCTATGGGTGTTACGGTAAATACATTCGACATTCGCAACCTGACGCGTACGGAGAACGGGCACGATTCAAACGACCAAACCGATGGCGCCGCTGACGCGCCCTCGAACGGCTCCAACGGTTATGCCAGCGGCTTCGAGGCCGCCGTGGTGGATGCCCACGACTTTTTCGAAAGGGTGGTCCAGGAATATAACGAAGGACCGGGTCCTGAATCACTTGAGGCGGATGTCGGTGTCGCACGCTCCGTCATTCCCGCGGGGACCGGGGCGTATCGCGATTTCAGTTACATCGCCCCCGAAATCCCAGAGTATATCCAGGAAAACTGCACAGGCTGCATGAGTTGCGTCACCCAGTGCCCGGATACCGCCATTCTGGGCAAGGTCGTGACCGAAGATACGCTCACCGGCGCTTTGGACGAAATAGAGGACGAAGCCGAACGCAATTTCATGTCGAAGCAGTTCGCGGAGACCAGCAAGTTCTACAAGGTCCCGGCAAGGCGAAAGAAGACACCTGGCAAGTTTGGCATTTTTATCGATCCCACCAAGTGCAAGGGTTGCGCCGAATGTGTTGAAGCCTGTGACGACCTCGGCTACCATGCCCTCAAGATGATCGAGAAGGAAGACACGACCGTTCCCATTTACCAGAAGAGTATCGACTTTTTCCGCAAGCTGCCCCCAACGCCCCAGGAGTACATCAACGAACGGGTCGCGGTGGACATGATGCTGGCGGAGCAAAGCATGCTCTACGTTGGCGGCGCCGGTTCCTGCGCAGGTTGCGGCGAGGCGACCGCGATTCGCATGTGGCTGGCCGCGCTCGGCTACAAGTACGGCTCGGAAAACATCGGCATCGCGGCAAGCACCGGCTGCAACACCGTTTACGGCAGCACCTATCCTTACAACCCCTACATCGTTCCCTGGAGCAACTCACTCTTTGAGGACGGCCCCACCTTCGCCATGGGCCTGCGCATGAGATGGGACCAGCTCGGATGGCAGGACAAGCAGCTGTGGGTCATGGGCGGTGACGGAGCCATGCTCGACATCGGCTTCCAGGCCCTCAGCCGAATGCTCGCCAGCGGCATGAACATCAAGGTGCTTGTATTGGACACGCAAGTCTACTCGAACACCGGCGGTCAGACCAGCACTGCCTCCTTTACCGGACAGGACTCAAAGATGTACTCCCACGGCAAGGTCCATGCCGGCAAACAGGAGATGCGCAAAGAGCTGGGACGGATTGCGATGATGCACCCCAACACGTATGTCTCGCAAACGGTTCAGTCTGTTCCCAATCACTTCTACAAGTCGATTCTGGAAGCCGCCGAGTTTGAGGGCCCGGCCATCGTCAACGTGTTCACGACCTGCCAGCCTGAGCATGGCGTTGCCGACAATATGGCCCGTCACCAGGCGAAGCTGGCGGTAGACAGCCGGGCGTTTCCAATGTTTGTCTATGACCCGCGCAAGGGCGATACGATTCGCGAGCGCCTCAGTCTTCAGGGCAACCCGGCTGTAAAGGATGACTGGTACACGATCAAGAAGACCGGCGAAACCATCGACTTTATCACCTTTGCGCGCTCGGAAGGACGTTTCTCCAAGCAGTTCGACAAGGAAGGCAAACCGTCGGAGGTGCTCATGATGGCCCAGGCCGACCGGCTGGCGAATTGGCATCTCTTGCAGGAGATGGCAGGCATCCGCTGACCGCGGTTGCGTTTCTGGAAAGCAAACTCCATTCGTCCAGGAGAGTCTAACGTTCTAAGCAGAGTCTCGGCGTCGAGAATCGAGTTTCCAGACAAAGAATGCGAAATGAACGGGGTGCGGCAACGCACTCCGTTTCTTATGGGAAAGCCGCGCCCGTCCCTCCGTCGACTTGAGTTCACGGAAGAGGGGACTGGTGCCTTGTGACAGGAAGAGAACAGTATGAAGCAGGCTGAAATGGCCTCACATATACAGACTTTGGCAGACGGCCCCGCACAGCCTCGTGCGGAGGCGGATGACCAAACGGGGGCCGCTCTTTTGCCCGCCTCGATAACGACCAACGCCCTGCCTTCGGAGTCGAAATCGGCCATCGACGTACCCGAACTCGACATCGAACTGCTTCTGGACATGTACCGGAAGGCGTTCTTGATTCGGCTGTTGGAAAAGGCGCTGCTGGCCGCTGCCGAAGAAGGACAGATTGGCGGCGCCATGCACACTGCAATCGGTCACGAGGCCAATGCCATTGGCGCGGCCTACGCGCTGCGCTCCGGCGACTACATTACATGCACCTATCGCGGCCACCATCACGGTATCGCGTGGGGTATGGATCCGGGGCGGTCCATTGCCGAGGTTATGGGGCGCCGCGACGGCTTCGCCAAAGGCAAAGGCGGCTCAATGCACTTCGTCTCTCCGCAGCACGGCATGATGGGAGCGAACGGCATTGTCGCGGCCCAGGTTCCGCACGCGGCAGGGTTGGCCCTTGCCAGCCAGCTCCGCGGCGAGAGAAAAGTGGCAATCACCTTTTTTGGAGACGGCGCAATGTTCCAGGGCGTGATGCACGAGACGTTCAACATGGCTGCCAAGTGGAAGCTGCCCCTCATCTTCTACTGCGAGAACAGCCGCTACTCAGAGATGACCCCGATTTGGCGCACGTCGTCGATCAAAGACATCTACCTGTTTCCCCGTGCCTACGGTATGAACTCCATGCAGATTGACGGCAACGATGTCGAGGTTGTACACGCCGCGGTCAGCCAGGCAGCCGAACGGGCCAGGTCCGGAAACGGGCCCACCTTCATCGAAGGGATTACCTATCGCCTTGCCGGGCACATGGCCGGCGACCTGGAAACCTACCGACCTCCGGAGGAAGTTGAGAAACAGCTGGCCCACGAACCACTGACCGTCCTACGGAACAAGCTCCTTGCCCGCGGAGTGGAGCAGGCCCGTATCTCCGATATCGAAGAGGAGGTAGACGAGGCGATCGACGAAGCCGTCTCCTTCGCCGAGAAAAGTCCCTGGCCTGATGCGGCGGAGACCTATTTGGACATGTTTTCGGAGTCAACGTCAGAAGAAAGATAATTTTGGCGGAAGGTAGCTTCATCGCTTCTGAAGTCGTCCATTGGATAAGCAAGCCCGGAAAACGCAAACAACTTTGCTATGCGAAGAACCACCTACATTCAAGCCTTGAACGAAGCCCTCAGAGAGGAGTTGCAGCGAGACGAAGAGGTCTTTCTCATTGGTGAGGACATCGGTCACTACGGCGGCCTCTTTCGCGTAACGCGCAACCTCCTCGCCGAATTCGGCGAGAAAAGGGTCTTGGACACACCAATCAGCGAACAGGCCTTCATGGGCATGGCCCTCGGCGCGGCCATCGTTGGCATGCGGCCTGTCGTCGAACTGATGTATATGGACTTCACTTTGGTGGCCGCCGACCAGATTTTCAACCAGATCGCCAAATACAGGTACATGACCGGTGGATTGCTCAGGACGCCGATCGTCATCAGGGGCCAGCAGGGCGGGGGCAAGCGCTACGGCTCGCAGCACAGCCAGTCCGTCGACAGCCTGTACGCCCACTTTCCGGGCATCAGGGTCGTGGCGCCGGCAACGCCTTACGATGCCAAGGGCCTGCTGAAGACAGCCATCCGCGATGACAATCCGGTCGCCTTTCTGGAACACAAGATGCTCTACTTTACGCGCGGCGAAGCCCCGCCGCCTGAGGAAGAGTACCTGATCCCAATCGGCAAAGCCGATATCAAGCGCGCTGGGAGCGATCTGACCATAGCCACGTTCAGCTACTGCCTTTTGCAGGCGCTGGAGGCTGCGGAGACTCTTCAGCAGGAGCATGGCATCGATTGCGAAGTCGTGGACCTGCGCACTGTAGAGCCCCTGGACACGGAAACCGTGTGGGAATCCCTGGCCAAAACCGGGCGCCTGCTCGCGGTACACGAGTCGTACGCAAACTGCGGCGTCGGCGCGGAGCTGGTCGCCCGGGCCTACGAGGAGGCGCCCCACTTGCTGCGCGCGCCGGCGCGGCGTCTGGGCATGGCGCCTGTTTCCATTCCCGTTTCGCGGGCTTTGGAAGAGGAGGCATTGCCCTGGAAAGAGGAGATTATCGCCACTGCCCTGGAAATGTCGCGGCGTTAGAGAGGTTACACGAATGGCAACGGAAGTCACCTTTCCCGAGATGGGCGAGGAAGTAGAGGACGTAACGATCAGCCGCTGGCTTGTCGGTGAAGGCGAGCATGTCAACGCCGGCGATCCGCTTCTGGAGATCGCAACTGACAAGGTGGATACCGAAGTCCCCGCCCCCGTCAGCGGAACGCTGCTCTCTGTCAACTTCGGCGAAGGGGAAATCGTCGAGCTGAATGCGGTGATTGCCGTAATAGGAGAGGCTTCAGAACTCTCGGCGAAGCCGCCACCTGACTCCGCAGGCGAAGGCGGAAATCTGGAGCGGCCTGACCAGGTAAGCGCGGGTGGCGCATTGACCGCTCTGGAATCGGCCAGCGATCAGGATGGCCTTAGCGGAGGAATCCGCGCCACGCCGGTGGCCCGAAGAATCGCCGAAGAGGCCGGAATAGAGCTCTCATCTGTTCCAAGCCGCGATGGCAGTCAGATTACAAAGAGCGACGTGGAGGAGTTCCTTCAGGGTCTGGCCGGTCCGGACCGCTCTGGCCAGGAGGCCGACCCCAACGAAGTTACGGAAGTAGAGGATGCCTCCCCAGGGCCGGACGATGCCGTCGCCCGTCTTGAAGTGCGCCGTTTGGCCGCGGCGTACAACCTCGATCTGCGGGACGCCGCGCAAGGGCGGCCACTCCAATCGCTCACCCGGCACGACTTGATCGCGTACGCAAGGAGTCAGAAGGGATTGACACATCTGACTGAGGCCGACTATCCCGCGAAGCCGCCTGCCAGCCGAACCCAGGAGGCCGGCGAGAGGGACTCCGGCGCCCGTCGCGGCCAGGACACTCCGGCCCGACAGGATTCATCGGACGAGACACTCCTCCCGCACAGCCGGATGCGACAGATCATTGCCCGCAACATGGTGCGGAGCGCCTTCACCGCGCCCCACGTCACCACTGTTCATACCGTAGACATGGGTACCGTGACCGCCCACTACCAGGCAAACAAGGGAGGCTTTGCGCAGCAGGGCGCCCGGTTGACCTTGACTGCCTACATCGTCGCAGCTGTCGTCGAGGGCTTGAAAGCGGTTCCTGCTGCAAATGCAGAATGGACTGAAGAGGGACTGCTGCTGAAGCACTCGATAAACATCGGCATGGCTGTCGCGCTGCCTGCAGACGCCACCGGTGTTGGGGGCTTGATCGTTCCCGTCATTCACAATGCCGGCGACATGAACCTGACTGGAATCGCCCGTCATGTCGCCGACCTGGCAGCAAGGGCCAGAGAGAATCAACTTACTTCAGCCGACACGCTGGGCGGCACCTTTACATTGACCAACTACGGCACTTCGGGAAGCCTCTTCCAGACGCCGGTGATCCTGCAGCCTCAGGTTGCGATTTTAGGGACAGGCGCGATAGAGAAGAGGCCGGTGGTTGTCAGTCGCGGCAAGCCTTACGAAGCCAGTGTGGACGACTACCTGGCCTTCCGCCCGATGATGGATTTGGCCCTGAGCTACGATCATCGTGTGCTGGATGGCGCCAGCGCAGACGCCTTCTGCACGGCCGTCAGACACAGGCTCGAAAGCTGGTCGGATTTGGGCTAGGATTGTCATACAGGGGGCGCTTCCGGGACGCGAGGAAATGACCTCACGTGCAATTCCGGCGAAGCTTCGCCAAACAAGTGTGACGCGTTGGGGCTGCAGGCTTCCAAGACAACCTATCGCTTGCGCTGAAGGAGCCGATTGGCCAATCTCAACAGCAGCGAACTGGCGGTCTGTTCTCCCAGCGCTTCGTTGAGGGCCTGCATACCCTTGTCGTGGTAGTTGCGTACCTGCTCTTCCGACCAGCCTCTCGCGTCGATTCTGTCCAGGAGTGCGAGCGCTTCCGGCAGCGTGTCCTCAGAGGTCCTTTCGCGCCACAGGCTCCTCATTCTTTCCCCTACAGCTCTGTTCTCCAGCCCGTAGAGTATAGGCAGGCTTTTTTTGCGCCTCAGGAAGTCGTTGCCGGCCGCTTTTCCGGTGGCAGTCGGGTCTCCCCAGATTCCCAGAATGTCATCCTGGATTTGGAAGGCCAAGCCGATGTTGTGTCCAAAGCGGTGCAGGCATTGGGCTGTTTCCGATTCCGCGCCGCCAAACAGGGCGCCCAGCGTGACCGATCCCGCGATCAGGGCGGCGGTCTTCCCCTCAATCATTTGCAGGTATTCGGCGACCGTCACCACATCGCGCCCTTCATAGCTCAAATCAAGATGCTGCCCTTCGGTCAGGCCGACGCAGGTTTCCGTAAAGCGTTCAAGCGTTTCCAACGCGCGACCGTTACCCCCGAGTAAAGGGGACTGGTCAACAGTCTCGAACCGTCCCCAGGCCCGCAAGAGGGCGGTGTAGGCGAGGGCGAACATGCCGTCCCCTGCATTGATAGCCTGGGGCACGCCCCAAAGCGCCCAAAGTGTGGGCCGGTGACGGCGGGTCTCGTCCCCGTCCTCGATATCGTCGTGGACGAGCGAAAAGTTGTGCAGGATTTCAACCGCCGCCGCTGCTGGAACTGCGGCTGCTGGATTCCCTCCTACGGCATCACATGCCAACAGACAGAGCAGCGGTCGAATTCGCTTTCCGGCCGGAACTGCGGCGGGTCGAAGCATCTCGTCGGCCCAACCCATGTGATACCGCATCATTCCGTAGTGATCAGCCAGCGCGGGATGTCGTGCCGCCAAGACCAGCTGCATCTCCTTCTCAACAAGAAGCAGCCACTCTGAGGCGAACCTCTCCAGCAGACCTTCCGCAGGTTCGCTGTTCTGGACCAGTCCGGGGAAGCGGCCATTGTCTTCGGTGACAACGTTGGGCCCGCTCACCTGCCGCTGTCCGGCGTGCCCATCATACTGTACGGATGTCGGATTCCCAGACGGCAGGACTTCCCCCCCGAACTCCGCTTCTTCAGACCGCAGCAACACGCCCGGTTGGCGCAGAGATTCGATGTCTCGACAGGCGCTGGCAAACATTGCCGTTCGGAGCTCTGCTGAGACCAGATTAAACTCCTCGATGACCGACTCTGTCGACTCCTTCGCGCGCCTGAGAAACGGAGAAGCCAGTCCCACCAGGTCTGCGCCGAGGGCGACGGCCTTGGCAACGTCCTGGCCGCTGCGAACGCCTCCGCTTGCGAAGATGGGCAACTCCGGCCTTCCGGCATCCTCACGTGCGGACCGGACATAGGCGAGGCTGGTTGCTGTCGGGATACCCCATTCTCGAAAAGCCGCAGCCAGCCTCCGCTGCCGATCTGACGTTGCCCGGTGCTTTTCCACCTCGCTCCAGGATGTGCCCCCGGCCCCGGCAGCATCGATGGCGCTCACGCCGACCTGGATCAGCCGCATGGCAACCTGTTTGCTGATGCCCCAGCCCACCTCCTTAACGATGACCGGAACGCCGACGCACGCGCAGACATCCCCTATCCGGGAGAGCAACCCGCGCCACCTTGTATCCCCTTCTGGCTGCAAAGCTTCTTGCAGAGCATTCAGATGCAGGATCAGAGCATCGGCTTCCAACATATCAACGGCCCGGCGGCACTGATCGACGGTGTAGCCATAGTTGAGCTGTACAGCGCCCAGGTTGGCGAACAGCAATGCAGTTGGGGCATAGGCCCGCACCGAGAACGAGGACACGGCGCCGCTGTCCTCCAGCGCGGCGCGCTGGCTCCCAACACCCATCGCCAACCCGCGCGTCTCCACGGCCTCCGCCAGCCGCCGGTTCAAGAGACCCGCCTGCTCGGTTCCGCCAGTCATGGAACTGACCAATATCGGCGCAGCAAGTTTCTTTCCGAAGAAGGCGACTGATGTGTCTATCTCCGCCAGGTCGACCTCTGGCAGGGCCTGGTGGACGAAGCGGTAGCGCTCCAAACCGGTCGTCAACTCCCGAAAGCCGACATCCTCTTCCAGGTTTATGCGAATGTGATCGTCTTTTCGAGAGGCGGTCGCCAAGCAGGCCCTCCATTGAACGCGCGCATTCCCCCGCAACGACCCTACACATTGCGCCCGCACGCCGGTGCGCGCCCCGTGCGCCGAGAGCGCTCCCCCCAGTCGGACCGACCCTCAACCGCAGTCGATTCGAGAATCCGCTGGTCGCGCTCGAAGCTGTTTCCGTCGCTCCTGGCCGACTGACAAGCGGTCCCGAAGCCTTGATGGTTCCGTAGCAAGATGGCCCCCTGCCAGGGTAACTCATCTGCCGGCGCCTGCTTTTGCAGTCAGTCACTGACGCAATCAAAGGGAAATTTGTTAAGATCGAATCGTAACTCTCTTTCGATTCTAGTGTTATATGATTTATAATGCAAGGAATTTGGCATTGCGTCTCTTCATGTTATTCGACCCAAGGAGGTACGAGTATGGCAACAACTTTCGAGCAGGTTCGCGACATCATTGTAGATCAGCTGGATGTGGACCCAGATGAAGTAACCGAAAACGCCAAGTTCAAAGAGGATTTGGATGCTGACAGTTTGGACCTGGTTGAGTTGATAATGTCATTTGAGGAAGAGTTCGGCGGCGAGATCAGCGACGAGCAGGCCCAGGAGATAGAAACGGTCGGCGATGTTGTACGGCATCTTGAAGCCCAGGCGGCCTGACCTGTCTGCTGGCTACTCTACATCGTTACCAGGCGAGTTGTGTACGCAACTCGCTTTTTCTATTGGTGGAGAGGGTCACAGGGGACTGACTTCCTGGAGCGGGTTTCCGGTCAAGATATGAGCACAACGCTTCTGATCATCGCTGGAGGAAGCAGCCGCCGTATGGGAACGGACAAGCTGATGTTGCCCGTGCCGGTCGATGGCCTCCCTCTCATTCGTCATGTCGCCGAGCGCCTGCTCCCTATAGCTTCCAAGGCTGTGGTCGTTGCCAATAGCCCACAAGTTAGAGACGCGCTCCGGTGTGTGAGAAGCAATAGAGGAGCGGACGAGGACGAAGATCATCCAAGCGGCCCGGAGGTTAACTGCCTTCCGGATGATGTGCCGGGAGACGGTCCACTCGGCGGCCTTGCGACTGGCCTTCGCCGTATCGACGGTTGGGCGCTGACCGTCGCTGGGGACATGCCCTTCATCCGCTCGGACGTTGCTCGATTCCTGATCGGGCTGACAGACAGCTGCTGTGACGCCGTCGTGCCTGTCGTCGACGGGCAGCCCCAGCCCCTACTCGCTCTTTATCACCGTCGTAGTCTGGCCGCTATTGAGCTCGCGCTGGCATCGGGACAGCGTCGAATGGACAGTTACTGGTCTGAGGGACGCATTCGCCTGGTCTCCGCGGAGCCGCTGCGCGCCTTCGACCCGAATCTGATTTCGTTCACTAACGTCAATACACCGGCAGACTGGAATAAGGCGAGCGCGCTGCTTTCTCAAGGCTGACCTCCAAGTGTTAGAATAGACCCCGACAGTCCTGGCTCCGGATGGCACCGGCAGTTGAACGCAGAGGGGATTGGAAGGATTCCCGGTTCTCAATGGAAACAGGGACTTTGCGCCACACTATGGCAAAACATCGAAGACGCCCGTCACAGAGTAAGGCAGTTGAACGAGGCCGCAAGGGCCGCAGTCTGTCATTGGAAGAAGGCGCGGTCGTCAAGGATTGGGGCGGACGCCTCCCTGTCGCCTTGACCTTCCCCAACAGCTACTATGTCGGCATGAGCAGTCTGGCATTTCAGCTGCTGTACAGCTGGCTGAACAGTGAGCCTGACGTTGTCTGTGAGCGAATCTTCTGGCAGAAGGGCGCAGCCGCGGCAGGAGAGCCACTGCTTTCGCTGGAAAGTGGACGGCCGGCTGACGAATTCGACATCTGGGCGTTTACCATCTCGTGGGAGATGGACTACTTCAATGTGGTCGAACTGCTGCGTCAGGCCGGCATTCCACCGCTGGCGCAGGACCGCAACAGCAGCCGCCGCTGGGACGGGTCTCCATGGCCGCTGATCATCGCAGGCGGCCCAGGCATTACGATGAATCCGGAGCCGATGGCGCCCTTCTTCGATGCAGTCCTGATCGGTGAGGGCGAGGAGGCGGTTCCACAGTTCATTGACCTATGCCGGGAAGGGCTATACGAAGACCGTGATGCCCTGCTGCAGACGCTCGATCGTCAACCCGGCTTCTATATCCCTCACCTACGCCCGTCGAACCGCAACCATGTTGATTTCCGCCCGGTTGAAAGGTTGTGGGTTCGCGATCTGGCCAGGTATGCAACCCAGTCCGTACTCTATACCCAGGACACAGAATTCAGCGGCATGCACCTGATGGAGATCGCACGCGGCTGCGGGCGGGGGTGCCGGTTCTGCCTGGCCGGGTACGTCTACAGGCCCCCGCGTGAACAGCCCCTGGATGTTCTGCTGGGTTGGGCGCAGCAGGCCATGGCAAAAGGGCATGATCACATTGGCCTCGTTAGCGCCGCGGTCAGCGACCATACACAGATCGATGAATTGGCATCCGAGCTTGCTGCCATGGGCGCCTCGATAAGCGCCAGTTCGATGCGCATGGACCCGATCAGCGTGCCTCTTATCCGGGCGATGGCCGCAGGAGGCACGCAGACCCTGACGGTCGCGCCGGAGGCTGGCAGCGAACGACTGCGCAACGTGATCAACAAGACGCAGACCGAAGAGCAGATGATGAGGGCAGTGGGACTTGCGGCCGATCTGGACTTTCCCCAGCTAAAGCTCTACTTCATGACCGGGCATCCAACGGAAACCGACGACGACATTCAAGAGCTGATTGACTTTACGCTGAAGGCGCGCAGTTTATTCAAGCGGAGGCTGGCAGTAAACGCAACGCCCTTCGTTCCCAAGGCGCATACCCCCTTCCAATGGGAAGCGATGATGTCCGCGAGGGAACTGAAGCGGCGTCAGCGCAGCATCAACAAGGCCCTGGCCCGGCACGGCGTCGAAGTACGGGCGGACTCACCGGAGTGGGCGGAGGTGCAGGCGGTGTTGAGCCGGGGAGACCGCGCCCTGGCCAAAGTGCTGCTGGCCATTCCGCCCGGCCAGCTAAACACGCGCTTGTTCTTTCGTGTCATGGAGGAGTTGGGGCTGGAGAAGGAGCACTACCTCGGCCAATGGGAGGCCGGTAGCCCGCTCCCCTGGGACATCGTCCAGAGCGGCGTCACTGAAAGCTACTTCCACTACGAACTACGATTGGCGTCCCAGGAACGCACCGGGCTCTCTTGTCCGCCGGATAGCGCGGGATGCCTTACCTGCCAGGCCTGTGACGACGACTGGGCCTTCCGCTATGGCGGCAATGAGAACCGGCCGATTCCCGCAGCAAAAGGAGGAGCCTGGCGGGCCCAGGACTGGCGCCCCTGGACAAAGCTGAAGGCGCAGCGGCACGACTCCGATATGGGTAGCATTACGATCGAACCAATCCCCTTGGAGTAGAACGGGCCCTGCGGGTAGGGTGTCTTCGTCTGCGAGAGATTCCATCCACCGGCATTGGGGAGCGCCGCTTGTTAGAGGAACCCACTTCGAAAGATGCAACGAATCTCCTACAACAGCGGCGTCGTGGCCTACGCCTTTGACAGTCTTGCCTCCTTTCCCATCCAGGCATATGTAAGCGCCCGTCACGGTGGCGTATCGCCCCACCCTTGGCAGAGTCTCAACTTCAGCCATAGCCGCGGCGATGACAAGGAACGCGTCCGGGAGAACTTCGCCCGCTTCTGCGCTGCTGTTGGCAAAGAGGCCTCCCATCCTGTCCGCACTCACCAGGTACACAGTACAAACGTCTGCCAGGTTGATTGGGATGATGCCGGCTCCCGTCAAGCCCGCTGCGATGCACTCATCACCAATGCCATCGGACTTCCTCTCTTCCTGGTGTTCGCCGACTGCGTCCCCCTCATTCTGTTCGATCCTGTCCGCCACGCGCTGGCAGCCTGCCATGCTGGTTGGCGGGGAACGGTCGACGGAATCGCGACGGCCGCGTTACGCGCGATGGCCGGGGCATTTGGCACAGACGCGGCGGATGTGCATGCGGGCATCGGCCCAAGTATCGGGCCGGAGAGCTACCAGGTGGGCGAGGACGTTATTCAGCGCGCAGTTTCAAGATTGCCCGGAGGCGAACGGTATTTCCACAGTCGCGATGGCGAACAGAACAACCCGTTCTTCGACCTTTGGCAAGCCAACACTGACCAGCTTACCGCGGCGGGCGTCCCGCCGGGACAGATCGAATTGGCAGGTATCGATACCGCCCGCAGCACGGATGATTTTTTCAGCCATCGCGCGGAGAAAGGACGGTGCGGTCTGTTCGGCCTTCTGAACTGGCTGGAACCTCCTGAGAATGGTCGGCGTTCGCGCGTCAGAATATGATACAATGGGATCAGGCATAGATGATCGTGCGAAGGCTTCGAGTACCCCCGGATTGCAGAGGTGGATGGCAGAGCCGTACGGCAATCGCAGGGGGCGTCGGCCGCCGATGCCCCATCGCCGTTGCCTCAGAAAAGGGAAGGGGAGTCACTCTGCCATCTGCTACTGCGGGTTGAAATTGCATGTCGGAGACTGCAAACCGATTTGAGGAACTGTTGCAGCGGCTCGGTTTGGATGCCCTGCCGACCTACCAGCAGATTCTCGAATCGATGGACCCGTTGTCATGGACGCTGGTGCTGCTCCTGACCGGAGCGGTCATACTTGGCGTCTTTTTTACGCTGAACACACGCTACCGCTTTCACGCGTTTCAGGAGGCGGAAGCCACACCAGAGGTCCTGCTTGCCCGCCTGAAACAGGACCCGACTTACCTGACGCCTGCGTCCATCATCAATCGACTCGGCGCTGAGATGACGCTTCTCCTCCTGGAGTATGGCGACCAGATTACTGCCCCCCAGTGGCGAGCGATGTGGAGTCGAGTTCGAGAAGAGCTTTTGGGGCTGTTGTCGGCGCAACACGCCTTTGGACCCGTGAACGCCCTGGCGCACTATTACCTGAGCACCGATATCCAGGAGCCGGACAGCATGCGGATTCGCAGGACCGCGCTGATACATAAACTTGGCCAGCGCAGGCAGCTCGAACCGGGCGCCGACGGCTTGCTGGCCCAACTGCGACTTGTCCGCCATCCTGCCGAACAGTTGGGAGAACTTGGCTTCGAAGGTCCGACCATCTGGATGGAGAATATGGAAGACTCCATGCCCATTGAAGGCCCGATTATTCAGATGGACTCTGTGCTTTTCGACACAGTCGACCGGGCGAGTGTTAACCTGCTCATTCAGAGGACGCCAACAGTTGGCGGCGCCTTCACGCTCAGGTTGGAGAAGCGGAACGAAATGTGGGTCGTTGTCGACGAAAAGGTCAAGTGGGGACCATAAATCCCCTTAAATTGCTCGGGGCATACTCCGCTCACAGACGGTCGGCGCGCAGTGGCGCCGCTTCGGGCGTAGAGAAAACGGGACCGCAGCAGGCAATGTTTGCCGCCTTGCCTTGGACCGCATCGCAGTAGCTTGAGGAACAACAATAGGACCCGATGAACGAACTCGCATTGACGCTCGCCGACGCCTTGGGCTTTCTGAACACTCTCGTCTCTTCGGTGGTCGTGATTCTGGCCTTTTCGCTGTTGGCCTACACCTTGACCTACAACTTCCGTAACCCGGTTGCCAGGCGCTTCGCTTATCTGCTGGGTCTGGTCATGGTGACCTACGCCTCCGAGGTCGCGCTGACCCAGGTGGTCAGCGCCGATTCGGCGTCAAAGTGGCTTCGTTTCCAATGGTTGGGCATCGCTTTACTGCCCGGAGCCTACTTCGCCTTCTCCTACTCCGTTCTGCGGACGACAAACTACCATACCGACCGCCGCCGTCTGTTCAACTATGCCATCGGCGTCATCTCCGTTGTCAGCGCGCTGCTTGCGTTTTTCACAACTCTGTTGGTTGACGTTGTTGAATTCGACCCGCTGCTCAGCTATCTGCACCCTGGCTCGCTCTTCTGGCCGTTTGCCGCTTTCTTCGCGGGCGTGGTTATTCTCTCCCACTTCAACATCTGGAAGGCGCGGCAGCGCTGTCTGACCGCCGAAAGCCGCAAGCGCATGACCTACCTCCTCCTGGCTTCGGCAGCGCCCGGCATTGGCACGTTTCCCTATCTGATTGCCCTGGGCAAGACTTCGGTCGGCCTGCTTTCGCCGGAGTGGATACTTGGACTGGCCATCGTGGGCAACGGGGCAATCGGGACCATGCTAATCATCTTGAGCTATACCGTAGCCTTTTTTGGCGTCTATACGCCTGATAGAGTCGTTCGACACCGCCTGATACGGTACTTTGCCAGAGGACCGGTCGTAGCGATTTTCGTCATTCTGGCGATTCAGACGATCCCAACAGTAGAGCTTGTTCTCGGTCTGCCCCGAAACATCGTCCTCTTCAGCGTCATTACCGGCGTCGTCGTTGCCGCTCAAGTGATCCTCAGCCTTTCCACGGCATTGACCGACCGGGTGGTTTACGGAGAGGACCGACAGGAAATCGCCTGGCTTCGGGAGCTGGACAGGCGCCTGCTGACGACGACCGACTTGCGCCAGTTCCTTGAGAATCACCTGACAGTGCTGTGTGAAATGTTGCGCGTTCCTTCAGGATTCGTCGCAGCAGCCATCGGGACCGACCTGATCCTTGAGGCCATGGTCGGGCCGGAGGGCACGCGTCAGGAGATTCTGGATGACAAGGATTGGAGCGATGCCATGAACGAGGCGCTTGGCCACACCCGCAAAAACGGCAACGCCAGGCTTGCGCCTTCAGGTGAGCCGCTTCAAACCAGCCAGACGCTTTCAAGGAATGGCAAACGGTCCACTCGGCAAATCTCTTCGCAGCCTGCCCAATTTGGCGGCTATTGGTTGTGGCCCGTTCTGGAGCCGTCAGAAGAGCGCGAGGGCGAAATCGTGCTTGGGATGTTGGGCGTCCGCGCCCGCAGCGAATCGCCCAGTATCAGCGCGCGGGAACATGCTTTGCTGGAGCAGCAGATTGACAGTATCGCCAAAGCTCTTCTCGATCGAAAGATGCAGATGCAGGTGATGGTGGCGTTGCGTCGCATCATCCCAGGCATTGATCGAATCCAACAGATACGCGGCATCGTGCCCTACGTGTCTGAAAACACCGAGGTGCCCCCGGCGGAACTTCTGGAACCGAGCCCGATTCATAATCCTGAATTTGAGAGTTGGGTAAAGGATGCCCTCAGCCACTATTGGGGCGGCCCCAAATTGACGCGCAGCCCATTGATGCAGCTGCGAGTGGTGGACCGCGTTGTGGAAGAGGCCGACGGCAACCCGGGCAAGGCCTTGCGGCTGGTGCTGGGCCGAGCCATCCAGAACCTGCGTCCAGGCGGAAAACAGGACCTGAGCACGCCCGAATGGCTGCTCTACAACATTCTGGAAATGCGTTTCATTCAGGGCCGCAAGATACGCGACATTGCCGGCCGCTTAGCCATCAGCGAGAGCGACCTGTATCGTAAGCAACGGGTCGCTATCGGACAGGTGGCCCAGGTGTTGACTGAAATGGAGCAGGGCGATTGGGACGCGCTGCTAAAGCTCCAGGAGCAAGACGACTCGGCAATTTCTGAAGACGCGAACTGATACATGCACGGCTGAGGCGACGAGGCCAGTTGCCATGAGCCGGTCAGCTGAAGGAAAATCTGATGGCTGCCAAGCGCCGTAAACGGCGGAAATACCAGAAGATGGGCCCCGCCGCCGCGGTAAGAGGAAACGTTCATAAACTGCTCGGCAGGTTGGAGCGCGAGTTCCTGGGATCTGTCGTCCTCATCTTTGGCGCGTATCTTGGCTTTACCCTTCTCGCCGCCTGGCAGGAACCGTGGATAGTTTGGCTTGCCGGGAACATGGCCTGGCCGCTTACGCTCAGCCTGCTGGTGACGGGCGTCGTCATTCTGTTGGGGCCCCGAGCCGGCTACTGGCATCCGGAAGCGCTGGTGGGGGCCGAGTTGCTGTTGCTGTCCTTGGCCTCTTTGCAGCATGTCAGCAGCCACCCGCACGCGGACTGGGCTCTCCCGCACGCAGGACAGGGGGCAGGCCTGATGGGCTGGGGCGCGGGCAACCTATTGATTAGTCTGCTTGGGCAGATGCCGGCGGCCTTTGTGTTCATCCTGCTGGCCCTGCTGAGCATCTTTCTGCTGTTCCGCCACACGCCACTGATCTATTTGTATGGCTACTTTTCATACCTGTGGCTGCCTTCAGCGGACAGCCCCTTCGACTTGCCCCAGACGAAGGATGAGAATCGTGACGAATCTCCGCGGCTCGATGAGGAGACGCCCGAGCACATAGCGCTTGAGCACGGAATCCCAAGTGCGCCCCAGTTCACCGCCAGCTTGGACGAACCACTACTTCAGAACCCCTTTCCTGCCGAAGCCGGAGTTCCAGAGGAGAAGGGGAGGCCCATAAAGGCAGAACTGCCTGCTCCGCCAGCGTCCCAGGCAAGGAGCAAGCGAAAACCGTCCGCGACAGAAAATGGTCGGTTGAAGCACAACCGCAAAAAGCGTGATCTCCCTTCTACAGCCTTGCTGGAGGACGATGCCGGCCAGTTGACCTGGGACATCGAGGGCATGGCCCAGACAATCCGCCAGACATTGTGGGATTTTGACATTCCGGTCGAAGTCGTCAACATTGAGACAGGGCCGACAGTGACCCAGTTCGGTGTGCAGCCGCTCTATATCGAGCGGGGCGGCCAGAAGCGCAAAGTGAGGGTCAACCGGATCGCCGCGGCGGCCGACGACCTTGCGCTGGCGCTGGCGGCGCCGGCCGTCCGCATCGAGGCTCCCGTGCCCGGCCAGCCATTTGTTGGCATCGAGGTGCCGAACCCTGAAAAGGCGATGGTTGGCCTGAAGAGCATTCTGGAAAGCAAGCAGATGGCCAGGCAGGGGGGGACGTTGCCTCTGGCTCTGGGCCGAGACACGTCTGGCACCCCCGTCGTCTCCGATCTTGCGCGCGCCCCCCACCTGCTCATCGCCGGCGCAACGGGGTCCGGAAAGTCTGCCTGCATAAACGGGGTTATTGTCAGTTTGCTCATGTTCCATGGCCCCGAAAGCCTGCGCTTCATCATGGTCGATCCCAAACTGGTGGAGTTGCCGGGTTACAACCACATTCCCCACATGATCGGCAAAGTAATCACCGACCTTGAGGAGGTCCACGGCGCGCTGACCTGGCTACTGCTGCAGATGGACGATCGCTACCAGCTGTTCAGGGAGAAGAACGTTCGCAATATCGAAGCCTACAACCGGCTTGCCCGGCGACGCAAGAAACTGGAGCCCCTGTCCCATATCGTCCTGATCGTAGATGAGCTGGCCGACCTTATGATGACCGCCCCCGAGGAAATTGAGAAGCAGCTCGTTCGCCTCGCCCAGATAGCACGCGCTACCGGCATTCACCTCGTCCTTGCCACCCAGCGTCCCAGCACCGACGTTGTTACCGGGCTGATCAAGGCAAACTTTCCTTCACGTATCGCCTTCGCCGTCACCAGCCAGGTCGACAGCCGCGTTATTCTGGATTCACCCGGCGCCGAGAAGCTGCTGGGCCAGGGCGACATGCTCTTCATGCGGCCCGACAGGTCCTCGACCGAACGGGTGCAAGGCAGCTATGTCACCGACCCGGAGATTAAGCGGGTGGTGGCGTGGTGGCAGGATCGCGAACAGACTGAAAACGCGGAAGGTCCGGCGGTCAGAGTTGCGCCATGGATCGGTATATTGGATCGGCTTGACGACGAAGAGGAGCTGCTGGCGGAAGCGGAAGACGCCATTCGCGGCCGCAAAACGATAAGCGCCCGTTTCATACAACGAGAACTGCAGATTGGCTATCCACGCGCCGCGCGGCTTGCCAAGCTGCTCGAGTCAAATGGCCTCGTCAGCGCGGAACTGGAGGGCGGAACCACCAGAAAGGTTTTGCTCAGCGATGGTTCCAGTTCCGCTGAGCAAGGGGAAGAGCTTGAGCAGGTTTGAGCGAGCCATCGTTTCCTCCGCCTCCTGCTTCCCCGTCCACGTACACGTTAATTCTCGTACAGCGTCATATCCCTTCCAGGTCCCGCGCCTTCACCTATCGAGGAAAGCACAGAATGCCCTACTCATTTCAGCCCGATGCCATGTATCGCATGCCGACTCACTTTGGGCCCCGAACAGGTCCCCGCCGCGGCCCTGACGGCCGCGGGTTCGACTGCGTAAACAGCCCCAAAAGCCTTTCCCACTCGGTCAGTTTTCTCACCCGCGCCGGGGCCGTGGAAACCCTTTTGCCGCCAGGCTTCTCCTTGAACGGAGAGCCCGTCGTCACAATCAGCGCAACCTACATGAAGGAGATTGACTGGCTGGCGGGAAGGGGTTACAACACCCTCGGGGCTTCTGTCCCCGTCACCTACAGCGGCCAGGTGGACCAGGTTTCAGGCAGCCTCCTGCTGGTCCTCTGGGAGAATCTGGCCGACCCGATCCTGACCGGCCGCGAGGAGTTGGGCTTTTCCAAAATCTATTGCGAGTTGCCGGAGCCTGTTGTGTACAACGGCGCGGCCCACTGCGTCGGCAGCTGGCTCGGTTTCCGCTTTCTCGATCTGACAGTGCGCGACCTGACCGAGTTGTCGGAAGCGGAAATCGCTGCCCAGGGCGCCAAATCCGCGGGGGACGGAACCCTCCACTACAAATACATGCCGCGCACCGGCGAGTGGGGCGCAGCCGACGTCGAATGCGCGGTGCTGACGCCGGCCCATACGCCGAATCGCCGCGTCCAGGCAATGTGGCGCGGACAGGGAAACGTGGAATGGCATCGCGCCCGCTGGGAAGACTTGCCCACCCAATACAACATCGTCAACGGGCTGGCCGACCTTGACATCCTGGAATATCGCGGCGCAGTCGTCACCAAGTCCATCGGCGGCAAAGACCTGAGCGATCAGCGCATTCTGAAATAGGGGATCGGGCAACGCCTTCGCTGCTTGCGCGTTCAGCTCATCAGCGCCCCGCCGGTAACGGGGATGGCGAGCCCGGTGAGGAAGTCGGCCTCATCCGATGCCAGAAACGCGACGGTACGCGCCAGGTCTCTGGGTAGGGCGAGGCGGCCGACCGGCGTGCCTGCCCTTGCCCTGGACAGGAGCTCCTCTGTCGCCTGCTCCTCCGTCAACACCGGATCGACAAGAACACTTGCCATGTGGCCGACCCGCTCGGTCGCCGTCAGGCTGGGGCAGATCGCATTGACTGTGATCCCATGCCCTGCCAGCTCCAGGGCAAACGACTGCGTCATACCGATGAGGCCGAACTTGGAGGAGCAGTAGGCTGCGAAGCGGGCCACGCCTCGCAGCCCCGCGGCCGAGGACACATTGATAATGCGCCCGCCTCCGCCGCGGCCCACCATATGGCGTCCGACCGCGCGGCTGCACAGAAATGCGCCCTTCAGATTGACGTCAAGAACGCGGTCCCACTCATCCTCGGGCAGATCGATGAGCGGCACTCGATCTCCCCCTGCCCTGGCCCCCGCGTTGTTGACCAGGATGTCGATCCGCCCAAGCCCTTTCAGGGCAACCTTCACCGCCTGCTCGACTGACCTGACGTCGGTCACGTCGCAGGCCAGCGCCAGCGACCGAGGTCCAATCTCCTCGATTTCCTCCTGCAGCGCCGGCAGGCCGCCCCACCTGGCCTCCCCATAGGGCTTCAGCTGAATGTCTGTGACCGCAACATCCGCACCCTCTTCCGCCAGCCGCAGCGCAATCCCTCTGCCAATGCCGCGCTCACCTCCTGCGCCCGTGACGAAGGCAACCTTCCCCTTCAGGTTGTACATTTCCTGTTCTCCAAACCGTGATATATACTATGGTCGCAAACGGGCGGTTAGCTCAGCTGGTTAGAGCGATTCCCTTACAAGGAATAGGCCGGCGGTTCGAGTCCGTCACCGCCCACAGAGATCTGAAGTTGAGCAAGAGCGCCGGGGTCATGCCGGCTCGTCCAATCCGCGTTACGCCTGTCACCGCTATGGTGAATTCCCTGCCTGTGTTCCCTTTAGCCAATTTGTAGAGTTCTTCCCTCTCAAGCCGCCTCTGCCCGGCGCCCCGATGGTCTGTCAAAGTTGTGGTCGAAAAGCTGTGCCGGATGCCAAGTTTTGCGTTGATTGAGGCTCGCCCCGCCCTGACGGCCTAGCGCAAATCGTCTGCAGCAACTGCGGCAGTCGGAATCGGCCCGACGCCGCCTTCTGCACAGCCTGCGGGGACCAGTTCATGAAGGGATGACGCCGCCTACGTCAGAAGCGGCACCGTCCGCTTCTCCCTAGCGCTGAGCAGGGCCGAATCGACGATCTGCTGACCAATCCTGCAGATGGTTGGCGACAGCGGCCCCTCCGGCGCCCGGCCTGATTCCAGGCAGTGAATGAAATACTGGATTACGTCCTGGTTGGGTGGCGTCAGCTGGTCCACCGGCTGGTCGTATCCTTCGGGGCGGTCATGGGTCTGGACGCGCACCGCGTCCTCATAGTCGTAACTGCTGATCGTCCCGTCGCTTCCCTTCAGGACAAACCCGCACTTGGGCTGGGGCTGCAAGGTCCAAGGATCGGTAAACGTGCCCCAGCGCGTCTCAAATTTGGAAAGCCCGAAAGGGTACTTGCAGACTGTGATGCTGTGCTCGTCCACCTCCAGTCCGACCGGCTCGTCTACCACCGTCGTCACCTCCAGCGGCGCGCGCCCGTCCAGATACCACGTCCCCAGGGTTACGCCGTAGCCAAGGTAATCCAGCAGCGAGCCGCCGCCTTCCGCCTTCTGGTAGAACCAGCTCTCGCCCTTGCGTTGGCGATATTCCTCGTCGGTCTCCTCCTTGTCGGCCACATGAAATAGCGGGCCCCGATTGCCGTCGTAATAGTGGACCTCCTTCAGTTCTCCGATCGTCCCTTCCTCCAGAAGCCGTTTGGCCGTCACATGGCAGGGATACCAGCGCAGCGGCCAGTTGATGATGAACTGGCGCTGCGTCTTCGCCATCGCTGTAATCATCCTGTCGGCGGCGGCAAGATCCGCCGCGAAGGGCTTCTCCAGCAACACATGCACGTCGTACGCCGCGACCCTTTCGACCCAAATGGCGTGGCTCGCCGTTGATGGGCACAGAATCACGATCTCCGGTTTCGTCCTTTCCATGCACTCCCGGTAGTCGGTAAACACGCGATCGGAAGGAATATCAAAGTTGCTGATCACGGACGACATCCGCTCCCTGTCTGTGTGGCTGATGCCGACGACCTCCACATCGGGATGTTCATGACACAGGCGCAGGAGATCGCCCATATGCGAATGGTCGAAGTTTATCCCGGCAACTTTCCAGGTCATTTTTTCGTCTCCTGTTTTGTGGGCCTTTCAAGTAAAAGGCACAGCGCGCACGCCTCCGCGGACGGTCACATTGCGAGAAGGCGCAGCGAGCATTTGACGCCGGAGGCCAGCACCGAAGGGCCGAGTTTGGTTTGCTCATTCAAGGCGAGTGCGGCGCCTCACGACTGGCTCCGTTAATCGGTTATGAAGTCACCGCTGGTTCGCAACCAAATCCCGCTTACGCCCGCAAGAGCAGGCTGTTGGGCCTCCCGCTCCGGCTAAGTCAGGACTGGGAAATTCAAAACAAGCAAGTTCGAGGAGAGAAAAGAGCGAGAGAGCCAACTCCTTGCCACCTCTGTTTTCCGGAATTCGCCTCTGCTGAATCAATCCCAATGGCCGCCGCGAGCGGCTCCCAGTTTGGAAGTCTTGCCCAGGCCGCCAGTTTCCAAGATAATAGGATACGGTTCCCCTGCAGAAACGGCTTCAGGAAAGGAAGGGAGTCTTACAATCCGCCATGACCGACTCCTTCTATTCGATCTATCGTCACGGGTTCGTTCGCGTCGCGGTCTGCGTACCCCATGTGCGCGTCGCGGACCCGGCATTCAACGCCGCTCGGACGTCCGGACTGGCAGAACAGGCTTCGGAAGCGGGCGCTGCCGTCGCTCTTTTCCCGGAGCTGGGCATCTCCTCCTATGCCATCGACGACCTGCTCCAGCAGGAGGCCCTTCTGGACGGCGTGCTGGCCGGAATCGCGCGGGTCACCGAAGTCAGCAGGCTGCTGAATCCAGTTCTGCTGGTAGGCGCCCCGCTCCGCTTCGAGAACCGCCTGTTCAACTGCGCGGTCGTCATCTATAGGGGCCGTGTTCTGGGCATCGTGCCCAAGACCTATCTGCCCAGCTACCGTGAATTCTACGAAACCCGCCAGTTCAGTTCCGCGCGCCACGCGGTCGGCAAGACAGTACAGTTCCAAGTCGAGACGGTTCCCTTTGGCAACGACCTCCTCTTTCGCGCGCAACTGATCTCAGAAAACTTGCAACGTGAAGGACATGAGCTTTCTGGCCCGAAAGTCGCCCGCGAATTCGTGCTCCACGTCGAGATTTGCGAAGATGTCTGGACCCCGATTCCGCCTAGCTCCCATGCCGCCCTGGCCGGCGCGACCGTCCTGGCTAACCTCTCTGCCTCAAACATCACCATCGGCAAGTCCCACTACCGCAAGGACCTGTGCGCCAGCCAGTCGGGCAAGTGCATTGCCGCCTACCTCTACTCCGCGGCCGGACCCGGCGAGTCGACCACAGACCTGGCCTGGGACGGCCACGCGCTGATCTACGAAGACGGCGACCTGCTGGCCGAATCAGAACGCTTTGCCGATAACGAGCAGATTATCACCGCCGACATCGACACCGAACGGCTGGCGCAAAGCCGCATGAGGCAGACCAGTTTCAACGATGCAGCGGCTCTCCACCGCGGGCAACTCGAGACGATGCGGACGGTAGCGTTCGACTTCCATTCGCCGTCCGAAACCGGCGGGCCCGAAGACGGCAAGGTGGAGTCCAGCCCGGTTCGCGTCGACAGGCTCCATCGCGATATTGAGCGCTTTCCCTTCGTCCCCAGCGACCGGGTGAGACGGGATGAACAGGCCTACGAGGCCTACAACATCCAGGTGCACGGCCTGATGCAGCGGCTCCGAGCCACGGGCATCAAAAAAGTCGTGGTCGGCATTTCCGGCGGCCTGGATTCCACCCAGGCCCTCATCGTCGCCGCCCGCACTATGGACCGCCTCAAATTGCCGCGAACCAATATCCTCGCCTACACGATGCCGGGTTTCGCCACCAGTTCCAACACGCGCGCCAACGCCCACCGCCTGATGGATGCGCTCGGCGTCAGCGCGCACGAGCTCGACATTCGGCCCTCGGCAATGCAGATGTTTCGGGACATTGGCCATCCGTTCGCGGAAGAGGATCCGGAGTACGACATCACCTTTGAAAACGTGCAGGCCGGCGAGCGCACGAGCCATCTCTTCCGTCTGGCCAACTATAACGACGCGCTGGTATTGGGCACCGGTGACCTGAGTGAGCTGGCGCTTGGCTGGGCAACCTACGGCGTCGGTGACCAGATGAGCCACTACAATGTCAATGCCTCTGTTCCCAAGACGCTCATCCAACACCTGATCCGCTGGGTGATCGCGACTTCGCAGTTTGACGATGACGCCAGCAACGTGCTTCAGTCAATTCTGGATACGGAGATTTCGCCGGAGTTGGTGCCCGGTGACGGGTCGGCCGAAGGCCCGGCCCAGTCAACTGAGGCCAAGATCGGCCCTTACGAGCTGCAGGACTTCTTTCTTTACTACATTTCACGCTACGGTTTTCGGCCCAGCAAAGTGGCATTCATGGCGCTTCAGGCCTGGGGCGACCGCACAGTGGGACCGTGGCCGGAGTTTCTCCCCGACCACAAGCGCAATCAGTACAGCCTGCGGGAAATAAGGAAGTGGCTAGAGCTGTTCCTCTTTCGCTTTTTCCAGATCAGCCAGTTCAAACGCACGGCCGTTCCCAACGGCCCCAAGGTGGGCAGCGGCGGCTCACTCAGCCCGCGAGGAGACTGGCGCGCCCCAAGTGACTCCTCCGCGGCGGCCTGGCTGACAGAGTTGCGGCAAAACGTGCCGGAGTAGGGGGCAGGGCGTAAAGAGACTCACCGGCGGCGGTTGCGCGGGCGTCGAGTACGGCTTCGCCGCCTTTGCCGGCCCTGCGAATCCTGCTTTCTTGCCGGCTTTTCCTCTGGCAGAACAGGCGGCGCGTGCAATGAATCCTGATAAAAGTCGTCGAGTACCATAGCAAGCAAGGTCTGGCCTTCGTCAGATTCCATCCACTCGTCAACCAGGGGCCGGAACCTGCGCATCCTCTCGCTCTGCAGATTGTCCCTGCCGCGTAACTTGGCCTCCAGCAGGGAGGTAACCCGCTCGGAAACGACAGAAGCGACTTCCTCGTCTGTAGGGAGCTTTCGTTCCTCCAACGGAATGCTGTAGCGTTTGGCGATTCGCTCCATCTGCATGCGTTCATCGAAGGAAGCTGTCAGAGACATCGCCGCGCCGGAAGCGCCGGCCCGGGCTGTGCGACCGGCGCGGTGAATGTAGGATTCCGGGTCTTCCGGCGGCTCATACTGGAACACATGCGAGAGTTCCGGAATGTCTATCCCCCGCGCCGCCACATCGGTCGCAACCAACAGCCTCAGCTTTCCCTCTCGCACGCGGCGCAATACGACCTCCCGGTCTTTCTGGCTCAGGTCTGAGCTGAGGCGGTCGGCATCGTAACCGAACCGCTGCAGGACGATCGTCACATAATCAACCGTCCGGCGCGTGTTGCAGAAAACGAGCGCCGCCACCGGGTTTTCCACCTCAATCAGCCGCACCAGGGCCCGGTCCTTTTTCATCCCTGGATCGGCATAGAGGATATGTTCGGCTTCGGCAACGTGTACGCGGTCCCGGCTCAGGCTGAGAAAATCGGGCTCCGTCAGAAACTGCTGAGCCAGGCGCAGCACATGCGCGGGAAAGGTGGCCGAAAACATGGAGCCCTTGATGGGCCCTGAAGGCAGATAGGTCTGCACCTGCACCATATCCGGGTAGAAACCCATCGACAACATGCGGTCCGCTTCGTCAAAAACAAGATGGTGCAGGTGATCCAGGCGCATCGTACGCTGCAGTAAATGGTCGAGGATGCGACCGGGCGTGCCGATCACCATCTGCGCGCCTTCGCGCAGCGCGGAAATCTGAGGGCCGTAGCCGACCCCGCCGTAGACCGCGACACTGCTGATCCCGGCGGCTTTCCCCAGAACTGCGGCCTCTTTCGAAACCTGTAGCGCCAGCTCCCGCGTCGGGACCAGAATCAGGGCCTGGCAGACCCGCCTGCGCGCATCAATCTGGTGAAGGATCGGAAGCAGGAACGCGCCAGTCTTGCCGCTTCCCGTTCGCGACTGGACCATCAGGTCCCGCCCGGCCAGGAGATAGGGAATCGCTTTGGCCTGAACCGGCATCAGCTTCGTCCAGCCGGCGGCAGCGGCTGCGCTTTGCGCCACTTCAGGCAAATCTTCAAGGTCGATGGCCGGCAAGGCATTCTCCGGCTCGACCAGGTCCAATGGGTTGACGTTTTCGTCGAAGTCGCTCCGATCCCGTGAAGACTGGGACTCCCGAGGCTCTGCTTGACTGTTCTCTTTAGACTCTGGCGGCATATAATCCTTACTTTTCCTTGGTTTGTCATCCTGTCGACGCCCAAAGACTGCGGCGTTGCGTTGCCCCATTCTACTTTGTTCCCTGAATGAACCATAGAATCAGAGGGGACCGAATGACTCACAGGATAAGGGAGCGGCTCTGATTTGAAAGGCAGGAACTGCCATCGTCCGTTGAGGAGGCGCCTACTTCTCTACTGGCCCTACAGGCAGCCAGGTCCTTGCACGACCTCATACTCCAGGACCACCGTCCCGGTCTTCTCGTAGACCCTTTGATCCTTCAGTATCAGCTTCACTTGCCTGGAGAGGCCGCTCACAAAGGGCACGCCCCTGCCCAGAATGATCGGCATCACCGCCACTTCAACTGTGTCGACCAGCCCCTCGTTGCACAAACTCCCAAACAGCTCCCCGCCGCCAAACAACCAGATATCTTTGCCCTCCTTCCTGCGCAGCGACCGAACCAGCTCTGCCCAGTCTACGCCCACAATGCAAACATTCTCGTGGTCTCGCTGCCGCAGACTCTCCGTGAAGACGTAGAACTGGGCCTTGCCCGCTGCCGGCATCTCCGGTTCCCCCACAACCTCAAACGTACGCCTCCCAATCAGATATGTGTCAAACTGGGCCGACAGCTCTGCGAAGTCGATTTCCGGATCGATGTCAATCCAGTCAAAACCGTCGTCAGCATCGGCAATATATCCATCCAGACTCATCGCGCAGGGCGATTGGCAGTTTGGGGCTTGACAAGTGAAGGGGGATCGGGTATACTGTAGGTATAGTCAACTACAGGAGATAGCCCGTGAACATCCCCGCAATTTACCGCCAGTTCCCGACACAAGAAGCCTGCATCAGCCACCTTGA
>JAJDZJ010000101.1 GCA_022824685.1 Caldilineaceae bacterium | reverse complement strand
AGGCCCTCAGTCGGCGAGATAAGTTAAATTCTCCGTCTACGTGCCATCTTTCGTACATTTCCCTGTGTCTTACCCCGACCTGGAAGAGTATTCGGCTGCATTTCGATGTTCTGACCCAATTTAGATGCAATCGCCCTGGTTTTTCGCCAGGATATTCGCCCCTCAGCCTAGGCTGAGGGGCGAATATCCTTTTGCCTTCCAGTGCTCAGGCCGGCTTCTCCCACAAAAGAGCGCGAGGCGTACGCGCCGCTGTCACGCACAAGAACAGGACGTACATGATGGAGCAACGGCGATTTGGCGACACCGATCTGGTCAGTTCGGCGTTGGGGTTCGGCACGTGGGAGATGAGCACGACCGAATACGGCCACATCGATGTAGATGAGGCCAGCGCGGCCGTCGGCGCCGCGATCGACAACGGTATCACGCTGTTCGACACTGCAGAAGTCTACGGCCCCTACCACTCGGAAGAGATTCTGGGCCGCGCGCTGGACGCCCGGCGCAAGGAGGTGGTCCTGGTGACCAAGGTGGGCTTCAGAGTCGACGGCACGCCCGCGCGGGACTCGACGCGTGAATGGGTGCTGGCCAGAACCGAAGGCTGCCTCCAGCGCCTGAATACCGACTGGATCGACCTGCTGCTGATCCACTGGCCAGACCACGACACCCCGTTCGCCGAGACGATTGGCGCGCTGGAAGAGTTGAAAACGGCGGGCAAGATCCGCCACTATGGGGTCTCCAACTTTACGGTGGAGATGATGGAGGAGTGCGAGCGACACGGCCACCTGGCGACCAACCAGGTCGGATATCACCTGTTCGACCGGCGCATGGAGGCGCAGGTGCTGCCCTACTGTCTGGAGCAGGGGATCGGGTTTATGGCCTACGGCACGCTGGGATTTGGCCTGCTCACCGGCGCGTTTACGCCTGACACGACGTTTGAGGAAGGCGACTGGCGCTCAGCAGGCGACGCGTTCAATCTGCCGCTCTTTGAGCAGGAGCACTTTCTCAAGGAGCTGCATTGTACCGAGCGATTGAAAACGCTCGCCGGGCGTGCTGGGAGGTCCGTGGCGCAACTGGCTATCGCGTGGGTGCTGGGCCACCCTGCGCTGTCGGTGGCGCTGGTCGGCATACGCAACCGGTCGGAACTCGAGGAGAACGTGGCTGCTGTCGATTGGAAGCTTTCGGACGAAGAGCGGGCCGAGATCGACCGCATCTTTGCTGAGGAGGGCGTGCCGACCTACGTCGATGCGCCCCAAGCGGTATAGAAAAGCGCAGGTCAGCGCACCTGCCGTCGCCGGGTGTACACCACAGACCAGACGATCACCGCAATCAGGATAAAGGGAGAAGCCGGGAAGGCCTCTTGGCTTATGAACATTAGATAGCTTATTCGGCAATAGAGTCCCAACGGGCAGCACGCGGCTGAAGCCGCCGTACAGAGAGAGCAAAGCCCGTTCGGGCTGGAAAAACAACCGTTTCGGGCCGTCTTTTAGGGCGCTTGTCCGTTGTCTCACCACCGGCGCGTCATTCGCCCTTTCAGCGCGACGGCTTTGGCCTTGCGCCGTCCGGCTGACCATTACCAAATTATCTTTTGATCTCAATTAGCCAGGGGATGAAGTCCTATCCAAGGGAGATGATCTACGGACATTCTGACCCGTTCTTGACAGGAGGTGCAGAGATGAAGGGTAGCGTCAAATTTGGCTGGAGGGTCCCGACTTTTCCACTCGATGGAAGCCGTGGGGGCATTTTCAGAGATCAGATATACGCATATCTGGACGCCATCCATGGGCGATTTGCATCAGCCTGGGTGGGTGACCATTTTTTTGTGGCGTGGCACGAGGCGCTGGATCCAATGAGGGACCTCTTGGAGTGTTGGACCATGCTCGCCCACCTGGCGGGCAAATACCCTGAGTTGCTCTTTGGCAGTATGGTAGTGAACCAGTCGTTTCGCCAGCCCGCTTTGCTGGCCAAGATGGCGGCCACGTTGCAAACGCTTGCGGGTGGGCGATTCATCCTAGGTCTCGGCGCAGGGGGGGTAGAAGACGAACACCTCGCCTACGGCTATGACTTTCCATCCGATGCAACGCGCATTCATCGGATGGGGGAGGCAGCCCAGATCCTCCGACTGATGTGGACCCAGCCAAGTACCACTTTTCAAGGGCGCTTTTACCACGTGCAAGACGCGATCTGCGAACCCAAACCGGACCCGCCAATCCCCCTGTGCATCGGCGGGGGTGGCCCAAAACTGACGCTACGCTATGCGGCCCAATACGCCGATTGGTGGAACTGGCACAGCCCGCTGGAAGGCTACAGTGAGCGGCTGGACCTGCTGCGCGGGCACTGTGAGGCCGTGGGACGCGACTATGACTCCATTGTCAAGACGTGGGCGTCGGCCTGCGTGGCGGTGGCTCCGACAAGCGAGGAGGCTCAGCAAATCGCAGAAGCAAGCTTGCACTACGATCCCGGTTTCGGTTACCCGATAGGTTGGGGTTCGGTTGTGGGTACCCCGGATGAGGTGAGTGCGCAACTAAAAGACTTCGCGGATCTTGGCGTCCGGCACATTATCCTACAATTTGCGGATTTCCCTAAGACAGACAGCGCCATACTATTTGCCGAGGAGGTCATACCGAGGTTCAGCTAACCCAGTTGATCAGTCCAAGGCGCGTTTTGACTCAACAGGAATATACATGAGCAACAGGATCCGTCCCCATCTCTCTTTGACTAAGAGGAAAAATGGCTAGAATGACCGGAGCTCAATTCATTGCCGAAACAATCGACGGATACGGGATAAAGCACGTCTTTTTTGTGACCAATATCGCTGCCAGAGCCTTGATGGAAATGGAAAAGCTGGGAATTGAGCGGATCCAAACCCATGGCGAGAAGGCCGCCGCGTATATGGCCGATGCCTATGCCCGCGTGAAGCGCGGTCCCAGCCTCTGTATGGCCCAGTCGGTGGGTGCGGTTAATCTGGCGGCAGGGCTGCAGGATGCCTACCTGGCTTGTTCGCCCGTCATTGCCCTGACCGGAAGGGTATTCCAGGGCAACCAACAGCGTCACGCCTATCAGGAAGTTGATCACGTGAATCCGTTTTCGGCCGTCACCAAATACAGTGCCTTGGTCACCAATCCTGATCAACTGCCCATCTATTTGCGTCAGGCCTTCCGCTCATCCACCTCGGGCACACCTGGACCGGTTCACCTGGATCTGGAGGGGCATGCCGGGCAGGCGATTGTCGACCAGGAAGCCGACTTAGAGGTCATCGTTGAAGAAACCTATACCCAGGTACCCCCGTTCCGACCTGAAGCCGAACAGGAAAAAGTGACTGCAGCGCTGAAACTGCTCAACCAGGCCAAGCGGCCCGTCATCGTGGCCGGCGGTGGTGTGACCGCGTCGGGCGCCAAGGCAGAGCTACTTACCTTGGCCGAGAAGCTTTCTATTCCGGTAGCCACCTCGCTGAATGCCAAAGCTATGTTTCCCGCTTACCACCCGCTGGCGGTGGGTGTCCCTGGTTTGTACTCCCGCGCTTGCGCTAACCGAGTCCTGTGCGAGGCCGATCTGGTCTTTTTTGTCGGCAGCCACACCGGCGGTCAGGTGACCTACGAATACCAGATTCCGCCTCGAGGCACGCCCACCATCCAGCTCGATATCAACCCAGAGGAACTGGGTCGCAACTACCCAATCCAGGTGGGCATGCACGGCGACGTCAGAAACTCTCTGCGGAGAATGCTTGTGCAGGCCAAAACCGTCCCGGCGCGTACAGAATGGACCAGTAGGGTACAAGAGCTGGTCCAGAGCTGGAAAGAGAGCGTTCGCGACCTGGCTAACTCGGAGGTCGAGCCCATGCGGCCAGAACGCCTCTGCAAGGAACTGACCGACTATCTGCCCTCCGATGTCATTCTCGTCTCCGACACGGGCCATGCAGGCATCTGGACCGGCACCATGATCGATCTGGAACATCCCGACCAGAGCTACATTCGCTGCGCGGGTTCGCTAGGCTGGGCTCTGCCGGCGGCGATGGGCGCCAAATGTGCCCAACCCGACCGACCTGTGCTCTGTTTCACCGGCGATGGTGGCATCTGGTATCACCTTTCGGAACTGGATACGGCCCTGAACAATGGGATCAACACGGTTACCGTGGTCAACAACAACCATTCGCTGAACCAGGAAAAGCACGGCATGGAGCGGGTCTACGGCGGTCAATCCTCCGGCTCGGATAAACTGTGGCTCTTCCCAGACACCCATTTTGCCGACGTGGCCGAATCACTGGGCTGTTTCGGCATTACGGTCAACAAGCCGAGCGAACTTTCGGGTGCGCTCGATCAGGCATTTGCATCGGGCAAACCGGCGGTGGTCGATGTCAAAACCCATATCGACGGCATTGCGCCGCGAGCGTGGGCGCCGGGGTGAAGAAGGAATGTTGAAGGGAGGCGACGGGTCATGAAACTGTTTACTGCCTTTCTCGGAACCGAAACCAACACTTTCTCGCCAATTCCCACCGGCCAGGCCAATTTCGCCGCGACATTTCTGGTGCGTAGCGGGGAGCACGGAGATGAGCCGTCCGTATATTCCCGACCATTGGCGATTGCTCGAGAGCGAGCACAACAACGTGGCTGGTCAGTCGCAGAGAGTCTCGCCACTTTCGCCCAGCCCGCTGGCCTGACAGTACGTGCGGTGTGGGAATCGTTCCGGGACGAGGTCCTGGATGATCTGCGCGCCGCGTTGCCGGTGGATATGGTACTGCTCAATCTGCATGGCGCCATGGTCGCTGATGGTTACGACGACTGCGAAGGGGACCTGATATCAAAGGTCCGGGAGATTGTCGGACCGGGCGTGCCGATTGGCGTGGAGCTGGACCCGCATTGCCACCTGTCGCAAAAGATGGTGAACAACGCCACGGCGCCAATCACTTTCAAAGAATACCCGCACATCGACGCCGCCGAGCGTGCCGAGGAGTTGTTCGATGTTATCGCCAGCGCCGCCGAGGGCAAGATCAGGCCCGCGATATCTGTGTATGACTGCCGCATGATTGGCATCTACCACACGACCAGGGAGCCAATGCGGAGCTACGTGGACCGGATCAAGGGGTTGGAGGGGAGGGATGGGGTGTTGTCGATCTCAGTGGCGCACGGTTTCCCCTGGGGCGACGTGCCGGACATGGGTACCAAGATCCTGGTCGTTACCGACGGCCGTCCCGAGTACGGCGAGCGCCTGGCCCAGGAACTGGGACGTGAGCTTTTTGAGATGCGCGAAGCACTGCGTCCCAACTTTCTGAGCATCGACGAGGGGTTGAATCGAGCGTTGGAGATCGATCGTTCTCCAGTCGTGATGGCCGATACTGCGGACAATGCCGGTGGCGGCGCACCCAGTGACTCCACCTTCGTCTTGAAGGCCCTGTTGGAGCGCGGCATTGGGGAGGCTGCGCTGGCCTGCATATGGGACCCGATTGCGGTGTCGCTCGCCATGGAGGCCGGTGTGGGCGCGCAACTCGATTTGCGGATCGGCGGGAAGATGGGGCCGATGTCCGGTGACCCGCTAGACCTAAGCGTGAAGGTGACTGGGGTCAAGCCCAACGCCACCCAGTCCTTCGGTCCTGAGGATGGCAGAGCGACAGTGCGGTTGGGCGATACGGTAGCCGTACGCGTCAAGGGCATCGACATCGTTCTCAACTCGATCCGCGAGCAGGTCTTTAGCCCGGAGTGCTTTAGCACGGTGGGGATCGACCCGCGGCAGAAGCACATCCTGGTGGTCAAGGGGAGCCAGCACTTCTATGCAGCCTTTGCCCCGCTAGCCGCTGAGGTGCTCTACTTGGCAACGCCCGGAGCGGTAAACCCTGACCTGACCAAGTTCCCCTTTAAGCATATTGATCGCAACATATGGCCCTTGGTTGAGGACCCATTCTTTCAGCCGTAGTGCCCATTGCCATTGCCTTATCCGTTCGTCGGGGACATTTTAGCCCGATACTCTGCGGACATTCTGATCCGTTGAGGGCGCATGTTCAGGAAAATCAATTGAATCTGGGTAGTTCCGGCTAGATAGAAAGGTAAGCGCCATGGACAAGGTGAGAATCGCTATCGTCGGGTGCGGAAACATTTCGCTGCTCAACGTCCCCGGTTACCTCCAGCACCCCAACTGCGAGGTCATCGCGCTGTGCGACCATACCCCCGGCCGGGCCGAAGCTCGGGCGAAGCAGTGGGGAATCTCGCCAAGGATCTACACGGACTACGAGCAAGTCCTCAACGACCCCAATGTCGATGCCGTCGAAATACTGACGCCACCACAACACCACGCGACCATGACGGTCGACGGTCTGGACGCCGGCAAGCACGTGTCCTGCCAGAAGCCGATGTGCACGTCAGTCGCGGAGGCGGACGTGATGGTCGCGGCGGCCAGGAGGGCCAAGACGAAATTCCGAATGACCGAGAACTGCATCTATTACCCACCCATCCTCAAGGCCAAGGAGCTACTCGATGCCGGAGCCATAGGCGAGCCGTCCCTGGTCCGGTTTCACACCGTAATTGGTGGACAGGCTGAGGGGAGCGTGGTCGACACAGACCCTGAGGCGTTCGTCTGGCGCAACGATCCCACGCTGAGCCCCTTGGGCATCGTGTATGAAGACGGTGTGCATAAATTCGCGACCGCCATGAAGTGGGTCGGAGATATCGAGAAGGTCTTCGGGATTGTCGGCAAGACCCAGGAGCACTTCATGGAAATGCCATCGGCGCTCATCTGGAAATTCGAAGGCATGGACTGTTTGGGGATGTGCGACTACGTCTACGCGCCGCACATGACGATCCGCACCAAGTACTTCGGAGGCGACGGCTACATGGAGATACACGGCTCTAAGGGCTCTATCCACGTGACGCGGTCTGCTGGTGAGTTGCTGGATTTTGCCCCGGTCCTGCTGATAAAAGGGACCGAGACGGAAGACATCGAGGTTCCCTCGGACTTTATCGAGGGGTTCAACGGCGCTGCCAGCGACTTCATCGACAGCATCATCGAGGATAGACAGCCCGACCTCGACGCCGAGTTCGCCAAGAAGACCATCCAGGTGGCGATGGCCACCTACGAGGCGGCCAGGACGGAAGGTCCGGCTTATCCTGGGGCGATGGTCTAGAGGTCGCCGGCTGGGAAATACCGGCTAGATAGAAAGGTAGGCGCCATGGACAAAGTGAGAATCGCTATCGTCGGGTGCGGAAACATCTCGCAGCTCAATGTCCCCGGTTACCTGCAGCACCCCAACTGCGAGGTCGTCGCGCTGTGCGAAAATGCCCCCGGCCGTGCCGAAGCTCGGGCGAAGCAGTGGGGCATCTCGCCAAGGATCTACACGGACTACGAGCAAGTCCTCAACGACCCCAATGTCGATGCCGTCGAGCTACTGACGCCGCAACAACACCACGCGACCATGACGGTCGACGGTCTGGACGCCGGCAAGCACGTGTCCTGCCAGAAGCCGATGTGCACGTCGGTCGCGGAGGCGGACGTGATGGTGGCGGCGGCCAGGAGGGCCAAGACGAAGTTCCGAATGACCGAGAACTACATCTATTACCCACCCATCCTCAAGGCCAAGGAGCTACTCGACGCCGGAGCCATAGGCGAGCCGTCCTTGGTCCGGTTTCACACAGTAATCGGTGGACAGGCTGAGGGGAGCATGGTCGACACAGACCCTGAGGCGTTCGTCTGGCGCAACGATCCCACGCTGAACCCCTTGGGCATCGTGTTTGAAGACGGTGTGCATAAATTCGCGACCGCCATGAAGTGGGTCGGAGATATCGAGAAGGTCTTCGGGATTGTCGGCAAAACCCGGGAGCACTTCATGGAGATGCCGTCGGCGCTCATCTGGAAGTTCGAAGGAATGGACTGTTTGGGGATGTGCGACTACGTCTACGCGCCGCACATGACGGTCCGCACTAAGTACTTCGCGGGCGATGACTATATGGAGATACACGGCTCCAAGGGGTCCATCCACGTGACGCGGTGCATTGCTGAACTGCTGGATTTTCCCCCAGTCCTGCTGATAAAAGGGACCGAGACGGAAGGCATCGAGGTTCCCTCGGACTTTATCGAGGGGTTCAACGGAGCTGCCAGCGACTTCATCGACAGCATCATCGAGGACAGACAGCCCGACCTCGACGCCGAGTTCGCCAAGAAGACCATCCAGGTGGCGATGGCCACCTACGAGGCGGCCAGGACGGAGGGTCCGGCCTATCCTGGGGAAATGGTTTAGAGGTCGCCGGCTGGGTCAGGCCGGGTACGCGTAGATCCTCGGGAGGTATGAGATATGGAGTTCCCCTGCCTTGCGGCTACACCTACCAGGCAATTACACTTTGGACGGCCTCGTGGATATCGGCGGCATCAGGCAGGATGTATTCGGACATGCCTACGTTGTGTGCGATGGGCGCATCCCTGGCTCCAACGCGGCCGATCGGCGCGTCCAGGAACTCGAAACAGGCTTCACTGACGAGAGCCGCTATCTCCGCGGTCGGGCCCGCGGTCTTACAATCTTCAGCCACGACGACGACCTTGTGAGTTTTGCGAACCGATTGGAATATCGTCTCTAAATCCAATGGGGCCAGTGAACGCGGGTCAATCACCTCGACCGAAAGTCCTTGGTCGCGCAGTGTTCCCGCCACCTGGGTGGCCAGGCCAGCCATGTACCCAATTGCTACCACGGTCACGTCGTCGCCAGGGCACAGGACCCTCGCCTGGCCCAACGGAATCTCGTACTCGTCCTCTGGTACGCTGCCCTTGACGTTGTAGAGCTTCTTGTGCTCAAGGAACAGAACGGGATTGTCATCCCGGATCGCGGTTTTGAGAAGACCTTTGGCATCGTACGGTGTCGAAGGAAGGACAACGTAGAGCCCTGGAATGTGCATGAACCAGCTGGTCCAGGTCTGTGAATGCTGCGGACCGACACCCACCGCGCCGCAAGCAGCGCGCACGACAATAGGCACGCTGTACTGGCCCGCGGTCATGTAATGTGTCTTGGCGGCTGTATTGACCAACAGATCCATGGCCAGGGTTATAAAGTCTTCGAACATGATTTCAGCCACAGGGCGTGAGCCGGTCATCGCCGCTCCTACTGCGGCCCCGACAATGGTCTGCTCTATCATGGGCGTGTCCAGGAGTCGATCTTCAAAATCCTCCGCTAGGCCCTTGGTGACTTTGAAAGCGCCCTGGTATCCACCCGGACCGCCGTAAATGTCTTCACCGATGATGAAAACGCCCTCTTCGCGCGCCATCTCTTCTCGCAGCGCCTCGTTTAGGGCATCTCTGAAGGTAATCTCACGAGTGGTCATGGCTATACCACCTCACTTGAGCGGAAGACGAACTCCACGCCCGCTTCAGGCGGAGGCTCAGGACTATTCAACGCAAATTCCTGTGCCTCATCTACCTGCTCCTGGGCCCCGTCTGCGATTTGAGTTATGAGCTCTTCATCCAGAATACCTCGCTCGCGTAACCTTTGCTCGAACTGGGTGATCGGATCGCGTTTTGACCACGCGTCGATCTCCTCCTGAGGCCTGTAGGGATTTGTATCGAAAGTCGAGTGTCCTCCCTGCCTATAAGTCTTGCATTCAATGAGTGTGGGCCCCTCACCGGCCAACGCACGCTCGCGCGCCTCGCGCACGGTTTCGTACACAACCATGATATCATTGCCATCAACAACGTGGCCAGGCATGTTATAGGCGCTGGCCCGGTCTGCCACGTTCGCTATGGCCGATGCCTCGGCAAAGTTCGTCGACATAGCATACTGATTGTTGACACATACCCACACGACAGGGAGATGCCAGATTGCAGATAAGTTCATGCCCTCATGAAACGTGCCCATTAGTGAAGCACCATCACCAAACATGGCCAGGACGATACGCCCGGTATTGGCACGCTTCTGCGTGAGCGCTGCACCGACCGCAACCGGATAGACGGCCGAAAGGACCGCCTGCACGCCTAGGTTGTTGGAAGCCGCATCTGCTACGTGAACGCTCCCACCACGACCGCCACAGTAACCCGTTGCCCGGCCCAAAATCTCGGCCATCAACCGCCCGGGCTCGGCGCCCTTAATGATGTCGGCCACGTGTCCGCGGTGGGTGGGGATGATATAGTCCTTGTGGGTCAACGCCAAGGTGGCACCGACATGGGTAGCTTCCTCGCCTATTCCCGTATGAAAGGCACCCGGTATGAGCCCCCTGTGAGTAAGCTGCTCGGCACATTGCTCGAACAAGCGGCCCAATACCATATATCGGTACATCTGCAACATCAGTTCTTCGCTTATTGTCATCGTCACAGCTCCTTATGGTCGCGATGCTGCGGTCAGCCTTCGTCGTTAGCCAAGAACTGGCCGAGGATCCTCCATTAGCTCTTTGAGCCGCTGCAGGAACGCCGCCGCAGCCACCCCGTCCACCACACGGTGGTCAAAGGACACGGTGATCAGAGTCACAGGAATGGTCACCGGTTGACCATCTTTCAGCACCAACTGGTCTCGCTTTGCACCGATGGCCAAGATACCACTCTGGGGTGGGTTAACCAGCGGAATCGACAACGTGATGCCGAGCATGCCCACATTGGTTATCGTGAACGTCCCGCCCTCCAGGTCTTGAGGGCGCAGTCGGTTACCCATTGTGGCTCGCTGCAAACGGACGATCTCACCGGCTAACTCTGCCAGCGAGCGCTGGTTAGCGCCCCGCACGACAGGTACGACCAGTCCCCGGTCAGAAGCCATCGCCACACCCAAGTTGATCGTGCGGTAAAGACGAATGCCTTCATCGGTCCAGGTCGCGTTCAATGTGGGGCAGCTTTCCAGCGCATGGGCGACCAAGAGTGCCAGCATGTGGGTAAGAGACAGGCGGAACCCGTGGGATGCTTCCCAGTCGGCCAAAAGTTCGTTTCTCGAAAGTTCCAGGCTAGTTAGATTCACCTCACAAGCGGCGGCAGCCTGTGGTATAGCCGCGGCCTGACTCAGGTGTGAGGCCATAGCACGCTGTAATGGCGTAGGCTTAATCAGCTCGAATTCAGCGTCACCGTCAGCTTCTGGTCCGTCTGTGTCCATTGCCGTGCTGCGGGCATCAGCGTACGCCCTAACGTCACCCTCGCGTATTCGCTTTTGCCCCACATGCTTCTGCACATCATCCAAGTCTATACCGAGTTCGCGTGCCAGGCGCTTGGCCACGGGGGACGCAACTACCACTGCCTCCGGATCTCTTGAGGTGACAGTCATGTCCTGGGGAGAGGCGGCAGTAATGTCCTGGGGAGAGCTGACTGCTTCTTGCTCCTTGGGCGGGTGCAACGCCTCGGCCTCGGGGATGGTGTCGCCGGGGGCGCCAATCCACGCGACAGCGGCGCCAACAAGGACAGTCGCGTCGATAGGTACCAACACTTTCAGGAGTGTCCCGGTCTCCTCTGCATGCACCTCGACGGAGGCCTTGTCGGTTTCCACAACGAAGAGCGCTTGACCGGCGGCAACCGCATTGCCTTCTTCGCAAAGCCACTCTGCGATGCGGCCCTCCTCCATTTCGTATGTAAGCTTGGGTAGAATGACTTGAGTCGCCACAGTACCTCCCGATCCCGCGACGCGCAGCCGCTGCGCTTTCAAATCCAATTACAACTAGAGCATAAACTTGCGAGTAGTCAAGCAGGTGAAAATCAGAGCACGAGGCATTTGCATCATGACATGGGGCGTCTCTTCAATTATAGCCCAATTTGCTTGGAAAGTGACTGTAAGACCCACCTCTGAACGTGTTTGCTGCAGAGTCTACGTATTATAATATTATTTTGTGTTTTGTCAAGCTCGGCTGGATTCGTTACCAGGGCAATCGCATCTTGTTGGGAGAGAACTTTCAGCAGATAGTCAGTTTTCCAACCAGCTCGTTTCCGTTTGGCGGCAATACCGACTTTGGCGCTTTTCTCTTTGCGTAGGAGGTTCAGGGCCAGTTTGCGTAAGATGGCCAGGTTTCGCTGTGCATGGCCCTGACCGATGCGACTGTCGTCCTCACGAAAGGCGACATCGAGGACCCAGTGGACTGAATGCTCGATGCTCCAGTGGCTGCGGGTGGAATGCAAGAGCAATTTGGCATCGGGAGGCAAGCTGGAGATGAAGTATCGAGTTGCATACGAAGTGCCTTCTGGCAGTTGTCGTTTGGCTTCGACCATGA
>JAJDZJ010000218.1 GCA_022824685.1 Caldilineaceae bacterium | reverse complement strand
CTGGTGAGCGCAGTCCGGGCTGCTTCCATCTCGTCACGCATCTCTTTCGTCATTTCGATCACGTATGGCAGTTCTTCCTTGGGGAAGCGGTATTGCAGCGCGTCGTTTCTGAGTGTGTCGAGGTCTTCCTGTGTGTAGGCGGACTGGGGGCGGATGCCAAAGCGCTGCCTGCCCTCTTCGGTGAGCACGGCTGTCGCGGGATCGTCGGGGTCGGACGGCTCTTCGAGCTCTGCGAGGCCCTGGGCAGCGAAGGAGTCGAGGCTGTACCGGTTCTGGTCTTCGGAGATGGCGGCGGCGGTGTTGAGGATGTTGAGGTCGCCATGTCCGCCGGCCATGGCCACGGCTGCGGCGCGGTCCTCTTCGGCGCGGATTTCTTCCATCTCTTCGTCGGCGAGCTTGTAGTAGGCGCGCAGTTCTTTGGCGCCGTTGCAGATGGCGTTGTAGGCGGCGGGACTGAGCATGCCCTGGCGCACTGCGGTCATGCCTTCGGTGAGGAGCTCGATGATCTCTTTGAAGCGTTCGGGGACGCGCCGGTCGATGCGGGCGGCGATGGCGGCGCTGCCGCGGTTGACGCGCCAGTCGCGCAGTTTGACGGCGGGGCCGTGGGCGAGGCAGTAGCCGTCCAGGTCGTGGTGCCCTTCTGCCTGACAGGGGGAGCCGTCTTTGCGGACGCCTTTGCATAGGGGTTGCGTGATGGTGAGCGAGTGCGCGCGGGGATGTCTCATGGTGTGATGTCCTTGTTGCGGGGCGCTGCCCAACGGCCGGCCGGTTGGCTGGCGCGGGCGGGGCGATTGGTTGAGGTCGGGGACATCATACAAACGCGAGGGAATGCATGACGAAGGTGGAACAAGTGTACTTGACCCTAAGCGCGGTGTCAAGGGGCAATCTGGGGTCAATTTGGCGGCAATTGTATGAGCAGTGATCCGAGAAGTGGCGCTAAGGAGCGCCAAAAAGGGCGAAGGCGGGAGCAGGATTTACAAGATTCTTGGATTTTCAGAATTCGGGCGCTGGGCCACAGGCGTGCGAGTCGGAAAGTCTGCAGGTCACTGGCCAAGTATTGTCGCGCCTGTCTGAAACTGACCCCAAGGCGGCGGCGTCGCTTGGAGGAATTGAAGGGAACCGGCGCTGACGGGATGCGAATGCACTGGGGGCGGTTTTGGGTGCAGTCCGGATTTGGGGTTATCAGGAGAAGCGGGTGGCAGGTTTCAGTGTTAATTCCCAGGGGTAGCCTGAAACTCGCTCCCATTTTGGACTGCACCCGCGGTTTTAGTCGCTTGAACCGCCGCTCTGGTTATGATACGATCGACCGTGAGGAATCTGGTTCAATCCGACTGCTTTGAAGGCATTGGGCGCGGTCGGCACAGCATGGTGGTCTGCAGGACCGTGAAGCACGTTTAGCATTTGGGACGCAGGCGTCTCGCGAGTGAATGTGGTATGTTCCCGAATCGTCGTCATTTCAGTCCTTAACACTGCTCCAGGAGGTAGACCATGGGGAAAAGAGAACGTAGGAGAATTTCGCGGCGTGAGTTCATGCGCGTGTCGGCGTTGACGGCTGCAGGTGTCGTGGTGGTGGCGTGCGGCGCGGACGGCGGCCCGCCGGCGGAAGATGAGGCTCCAGCCGCCGCGGAGGCGTCTGAGGAGTCTGCTGCTGGGTCTTCTGCGGCTTCTTCGCAGTATAACGAGGCGCCGATGCTGGCGGAGATGGTGGCAGACGGCAGTTTGCCGCCGGTGGAAGAGCGGTTGCCGCTGCAACCGCTGGTCATAACGCCCGAAGAGGAGATTGGCGATTACGGTGGGATTTGGAACCGTCTGGCGACCTCGGCCAGCGACAATCAGTTGGGGGGCAAGGTTGGCGGCGAGCATCTTGTTCGCTACAACAAAGACGGAACGCAGATAAACCCGAATGTCTTCGAGAGTTGGGAAGTATCGGAAGACGGCACGGCGTTCACATTCCACTTGCGCGAGGGGATGAAATGGTCCGACGGCGAACCGTATACGGCCGATGACATCCTATTTTATTATGAGGATGTACTGCTCAATGATGAACTGACCTCCTCTTTCCCCAACTGGCTTGTCGTCAATGGTGAGCCGTGTGTGATTGAGAAGGTGAATGACTACACGCTCGAATTCAAGTTTGCGGCGCCCTATGCGCTGTTCATCAATGTGCTCGGCTCACTCTGGGGGGACGCTTTTGCCAGATATTGTTCCCATTACTTGAAACAGTTCCACATCAAGTATGCCGACAAGGACGAACTGGAAGCGATGATGAAGGACGCGGGTGTGGAGCACTGGTATCAGCTGTTCGGTACGAAGCCGGATACCAGGCGCAATCCGGACACGCCCAGCTATCTTCCGTGGAATTTGAGCACGCCTTCTCACAGTGACCCGCTGGTCGCCGATCGAAACGCCTTTTATTGGAAGGTCGATCCGGAAGGCAACCAGCTGCCCTACATCGACAGCATCCACTGGAGCCTGGTGGACGGGAAGGACCAGTTGAATCTGCGAGCGATCCAGGGCGAAGTGGACATGCAACTGCGGCATATCACCTTTGACAACGTGCCTTTATTCATGGAGAACATGGAGCGGGGCAACTACCGCGTCATGCTGTGGCAGAGAGGGCAGGTAACGGATACGGTCCTGCATCTCAACCACACGAACAAAGATCCGGTGTTGCGAGAAATCGTGCAGGACAAGCGGTTCCGCTATGCGCTTTCATTGGGTATGAATCGCTTAGACATCAACGAAGCCGTCTATCTGGGTCAAACCGAACCCACCCAGGTGTCCCCGACCAAGAACTCGCCGGTCTACTGGGAACCGCAGGCCTTGAGTATGACCGAGCATGATACCGACCAGGCCAATGCATACCTGGATGAAATGGGATTGACCGAGCGGGACGACGATGGCTACCGCCTGCGCCCCGACGGAGAGCGGCTCAGCCTGGTGTTTGAGTATGTAGCGATTTTTGCCGCCTGGGGCGACATTGCCGAACTGTTGACCTCGCAATGGAAGGAGATCGGGCTGGAGTTGATCGTTACGGAAATCGACCGCAGTCTCTTCGGGCAGCGCCTCGACGCCAATGAGATTGACCTTGGGGTATGGCACAGCAGCGGCGAATGGAACCCCTTCATTGAACCGCGCTCATTCGTGCCGATCGTGAACAACTATGCACTGCGGCACTATGCCTACTATTACAACAGCGGCGGCAGAGAGGGTTTTGAGCCTACCGGTGACATTCTGAAGGCCATTGAACTTTGGGAAGAGATTAAGACTACGGTGGACGAGGAGACTCAGCGCGCGCTGTTCCGTGAAATCCTCGAACTCAACATGGAGAATCTGTGGCAAATCGGCGTTACAACCGCTCCGCCGCAGCCAGTGATCGTAAAGAACTACTTCCGCAATGTGCCGGAGGACGGCATGTTCGATGACCAGCCGCGTTCGCCTTCGAATACGGGGATGGAACAGTATTTCATTCGCGCTGGAGAAGACGGTACATAAGGGATAAGCCGTCCTGCTTGTCAGGGACTAGGAGGACGCATCAGTCGGGGTTGGGGGCCGCCGGCAGAACTGCACTGAAACGTGCATACACGGCTCCACAGAGGAGGTCCGAAGGCGTGCCCGCAACCCCGCGCCTTACGTACATCGGGACCCTGCACATTCGAGCAATTGTCGTCGCGGGGCGCAGCGGCCACCGAGATGTCGGGTGCTACCGATTAGAGACGGAAAAGGGATTCGGATCCGGACTCGAGGTGTTTTGCGAGACCGGCGAGGAAGAAGAAGATGCCCACCGCCGGAGATTGACGCTCCGTTTCCGAATAGGCGATGCTACCTCGTTGAATCGCTCCAGCACAGGTGGATTTATCTGTGAGCGGATCGGGGACGAGGCGCGGTTCTCACCCCGCGACGCCTATTGCATGCGACAGGGACTGGGGGGACGGGCGTTTGACGGCATGTTCATTCGTCCGCTGGTCACATGGACGGCGGCCTGGCGCTTCGACCGCTTCCAGCTGTGGACCTAGACCGACGTACTATCCTAACTGCCGCCAAACTGTCCGGTGCGTATCGCGGTGAAGAGGCACTGAAGGCGGCCCCCGGCGCGCCGGAGATGGTCGCGCCTCTGGCCAGACGTTTGCCTGCTCCGGCCGCCAGGCTGCGGGTCGCGGCAGGCCGAGTCGGGGCAGGGTTCAGGCCTTTGGTTCCCAGAATTCACACAGGCAACAGCCGAGGAGGGAGATTATGGGCAGTACTCATCACAACCCTGTCGCCAGGCCGATCACGCAGGGGCCGAAGCACCATTTCTTTGGCTACTACGGCATCTGCCCCTGGAACTCCGGTGGACAGTACCATCTTTGTTTGGAGTCGGAGTTCCATGACCGGCCGCCAGCTGATGGGGACAGTGCGGTGGTCGGGCTGGTGGAAATGGAGACGGGGAAATTCGAGGGCGTTGCCGAAACGCAAGCCTGGAATTTGCAGCAGGGCAGCATGATGCACTGGCTGCCCACGGCGCCGGACCGCGTGATAACGTACAACGCGCGCGACGGCGACCGCTTTGTCAGCGTTCTCCAGGACATTCACAGCGGGAACAAGAGGGTGCTGCCCTATCCAATTGCTGCGCTCACGCGAGATGGACGCACGGCGTTGGGGCTGAACTACGCCCGGCTCCATGACATGCGGCCGGTGGTGGGCTATGCTGGGTTGGCTGACCCCAATGCGGACCAGAAACATCCTGCCGACGACGGCCTCTTCATCATGGATACCGAAACTGGCGAGGGCAAACTGCTGTTCTCGTATGAAGACGCGAGAGAGTTTCTCAGCAGTTTTCCGGAGATTCAGAAGCGCAAGATCTGGTTCAACCATCCGTTCATCAACCGTAATGACAGCCGGGTTTCTTTCGTCGCGGTCTACTGGGACGATGAGGGGGCCAGGCAGACGGTTTGTCTGACAATGAACTTGACGGGCGGAGACATCCGCATTCTGACCGACCTCGGCGCGTCGCATTGCGACTGGCGGACCGACGAGGTTATTTTCGGCTGGATTACGAAGAGAGTGGGCAAGCATTTCTTTCTGGTCAACGAAGTCACCGGTGAGTACGAGTCGGTGCGGCCCGACATACTCTCCAGGGACGGCCACTGCAACTTTAACCGCGATGGCTCCTGGTTGCTGACCGATGAATACCCGGACGAGAATGACCTGCGCTCCCTGCTTTTGTGGAACATGGCCGAAGAGCGCCTGGTCGTTTTGGGGCGGTTTCTGTCTCCGCCGCAGTTCACGGACGAGATACGCTGCGACCTGCACCCCCGATGGAGCCGCGACGAACGTCACGTCAGCTTCGACTCGATCCATGAGGGTCACCGCCAGGTGTATGTGGTGGATGTGTCAGGCATTGTGGGGAGTTAAGTCGTCATCACATTGGGTTGCGCGCATTGGGCAGGACCGGAAAGAATGAGTTTGCGATTGCCAACTGGCTGCCGAGCATGAATTGCGGGAGAAGGGGATGATCGAGTTTCGCCCGATAACTACAGGGCCCAACTTCCACTGGTTCGGCTACTACGACAAGCTTCAGTTCGACCCCGCCGCGCGCTATGCGCTGGGTATGGCTGTCGACTTTGAGCATCGCGAGCCGACCCCCGCAGATGTGATCAGTATCGGGATGGTCGACCTGTGCGACGGAGACCGCTGGATCGATTTGGGGGAGAGCCGCGCCTGGGGCTGGCAAGCCGGCTGTATGCTCCAATGGCTGCCGCAATCTACGCACGAAATTATCTGGAATGACAGAGAGGACGGCCAGTTCGTCAGCCACATTCTGAACATCCAAAGCGGCCAGAAACGCACGCTCCCCCACCCAATCTTCACCATCAGCCCCAACGGCCGCACCGCGCTGTCCATCGACTTCCATCGCCTCGAAGACATGCGTCCTGGCTACGGCTACATGGGCATCCCCGATCCTTGGCATGACGTGATGGCCCCGGAGGAAACCGGCATCCACACCGTCGACCTGCACACCGGCGAAAGCAACCTGATCGTCAGCCTGGCTGAGGTAGCCGCCATTCCCTATCGACACGGCGATATCAGTTCCGCCAAACACTACTTCAACGTCCTTATCTTCAACCCCAGCGGCGCCCACTTCCTATTCCTCCACCGCTGGCGCCTCGACGACGGACCCTTCCACACCCGCATGCTTACCGCCCGGGCCGACGGCTCCGCCCTGAAGGTAGTGGACCACTCCGGCCACACCTCCCACCTCATCTGGCGCGACGACTCCCACATCCTCGCCTGGTCCCGACGCCCCTCCCACGGCGGCGCCTACTACATCTTCCCCAACGCCGAAGACGGCTCACGCGGCCCAGACCAGACTGTTGGAAAGTCCAATATGCCGCTCAACGGCCACTGCACCTACCTGTCCGACAACAGCTGGATCCTGAACGACACCTACCCGCAAGGCGAACAGCGTCTTCAGGAGCTCTACCTCTACCACGTTCCGACCGACCGCCGCGTTGACCTGGGCCAGTTCCACTCGCCGCCCCCGTACACCGACACCTGGCGCTGCGACCTCCACCCCCGCTCCAGCCCCGACGCCAGCAAAATCATCATCGATTCGGCCCACGCCGGCAACGGCCGCCAAATGTACCTATTCGAAGTGAGTGACCTGGTTACAGAGTACTAGTGCATCCCCGTCGAATCGAGCCGAATCCTCGCGACGCAGACCTGATCACATAGGGCGCAGTCCAATACGGTTGTGGATTTTCGTTCACATCTGTTAACGACCAAGCCTATGCCACTTCTCTCCCCCGAGCAGGGAATGTGCCGTCCCCCCGCCGCTCCCCTGCAGTTCCCCTGCAGTTGTGCGGTCGGGCCTTCGGCCCTCCCTTGTGCGGGGGGATTCCCCCCGCAACGCCCCCCAGAAACCATGCCACGTTAGCCCCGTGAAGCGGGCATGCTGTCTATACCACCGGTCGCCCACCCACCTCGTGCCGCGCAGCCGTCCGCCGTAACCACCCTAGGGGCAGGCCTTGTGCCCGCCCACTCTCACACCAAAATTGGACTGCACCCAAAAAGATTCACCACTTGACTCTGTGATGCTATGATGCTATAATGTCATTATGAGAACAACACTGACGATAGACGATGACGTGCTCGCGGTTGCTCGAGCACTTGCGGAACGCAACGGAAGCAGCCTCGGCAGCGCAATATCTGAGCTGGCTCGGCGCGGTTTCAAAGGGATGGGCAATGTTGAAGTCGACGATGGCATCCCAGTCTTTCGCGTCGCACCCGATGCTCGACCTGTAACAAATGAGGACGTAAGAGAGGCGTTAAGCGATTGGCCGTGACCGCGCTACTGGATGTCAACGTCCTGGTAGCTTTGGCATGGCCTAGCCATGTCCATCATACGGCGGCACGTGCATGGTTTTCGGGGCAAAGCCAGAGGGGCTGGGCAACCTGCCCATTGACCGAGGCAGGTTTCGTCAGAGTCTCGTGCAACCCCAAACTCTTTCAACCCTCGGTGACTCCTGGACAGTCGATGGCATTTCTCGCGGAGTTGAAGCAGGTTGGTGGGCACGCATTTTGGCCTCTTGACCGGTCAGTTCATGAACTGCCAAAGCAAGTCGTGGCGCGTATCCAAGGGTACCGCCAGATTTCCGATGCCCTTCTGGTAGCCGCCGCTATGCAGCGCGGCGGGCAAGTAGCCACCCTCGATGCCGGTCTTGCTAGTTTGGTCGCCGAAAATGGGCGAAGTGTTGTCTATGTAATCCCTGTCTGAATCCGGAATTCCTCTACTCACCGTACCTGTAACCTCGCGGTTCGGGTCAAGCGTGCCTCTCCGCAAGCGGGATCGTCGCCATCCCGAAAATCCCAAAACATCCTGAAAATCCAAGAGAATCCTGAAAAACTGCTTCAGACAACGCGCCCAACCACTCGCCAACTCTTGCAAACTCTCGCGCAACTCACGTAAACGCTCGTACCAGCACACCTCCGACAGGAAAGCCCGCCCACATTGAAAATCCAAGAGAATCCTGTAAATCCTGCTTCAGACTATCCCCCTTAAGCTTATGAAATACTTCTACTCCCATCGGGAGATGCACCGTTCCGTTTTTGCAACGTTGACCAGAATGTTTTTTCCCTTTAGAATGCCCCAAACTACCCAGCAGCCAGCCACGTAATGTCGACAAGAATTGCGAAATCAACTTCTCTCCGGTTGCGCCAGTATGTCCAAAATCGTGAAGGCAATGGCTACCGACTCCACAGCAGCATAGGGAAGAGTGCCAAATGACAGGTCCATTTCGTCTTGCCAATGAAGTCGATACCACCGGGTTTGGTGACACTGGCATGCGCCTGGGGGATCTGGACGGTGACGGCGAACTGGAGGCCGTCTTCTTTCAGGCGCGCGATTGCCACATTCCCCGCATGTCCGCCGGCGGCTACCGCCATGAAAAACAGGTCCACTGCGTTACGGCTATGAAGCTCGATGGCGACGTCATGTGGCAGGAAGGGGCGCCCCTGGGAACCGGCCACTGGGCAATGCACGACGTTGCGGCGGCAGTCAGTGACATTGATGGCGATGGCAGGCAGGAGATCATCTACGTAACCGAGCGCGATGGCCGCAGCTATCTCAGGATCCTCGAAGGCGACCGCGGCTACTACCGCAAGGAGGTCGAGACCGGCCCCAACTGCGTGTTGCAGCTCTGCGATATTCGCGGTCTCGGTGCCCGGCGGGACATTCTCGTTTCCACCTTCGTGAATCCCATTTACATCTACGCCGACGACCTCACCTGTCTCTGGAACTGCCACTTTTACGGCGGGGCCGGGCACTCACACGACTTCTACGACATCGACGGGGACGGCAAAGAGGAGGCCTTCATCGGCTACTGTTGCGTTCGCGCCGACGGCCATAAGATCTGGTGGCGGCCCGACCTCGAACCCCATCTCGAGGAGATGACACGCGCGCCCCACGTCGATCACCTGCATGTCCATGATATCGATGGAGACGGCAGGCCCGAACTCCTGATGGTCGCGGGCAAAGACCTGGTCGTCCTCGACGCGGCCACCGGCGAAGACCGCTGGATTTTCGAAGGCACGCACATCCAGACCTGCGCGGTCGGCAATTTCCTGCCGGAGATGGAGGGGCAGCAGCTCTTTGTTACCGAGCGCCGCCTCCACGGCGACAATGCCCACATCGGCTTTCGCGGCTATCTTGTAGACTGCAACGGCAACGAGATCTGGCGCATGGAGAAGGCCGGTTACGGCACGACCATCCGGTTAGCCGGGGCCGAGGCCGATGTGATCTTTGCCGAATGTCAGGGGAAGAAGCCCAAGCTGATCGACGGTCAGGGAAATGTCATTCAGGAGTTGGACATGCCGCTCCACACCTATGCCGAGGACCGCTTCGACGACGGCGATACAGGCGTGCGGGCGCTGTTCACCATCGCGGACACGAATGGCGACGGCAAGCTGGAACTAATCGGCTACAACAGGACGCGCCTGTGGCACTGGGCGCAATCTTAGCGGCACGGACATTGAAAGTTTTGGCAGCGCGTTTTCGACTGACAATACGAGTTCACGCGGCACAGACTCTCACACAAGGAGAAAACGAATGAAAAGCCTGAAGCACAGCAGCAATTGGATCTCCCGGCGCGAGTTCATGCGCATTTCGGGCGTAGCCACAGCCGGACTGGTTGCGGTCGCGTGCGGCGCCGGCGGCGAGCCGCAGGAAGAGATGGCCGCGGAACCGGCCGCGGACGAGGCTCCCGCCGCGGAGGCGGCCGCGCCGGCCTCGAGCAGCATGTACCGGGAAGCCCCCATGCTGGCGGAGCTGGTCGCGGCTGGCGACCTGCCTCCCGTGGATGAGCGGCTGCCCGCCAGCCCCACGGTCCTGGAACCGGTCGAACAGGTCGGCAAGTACGGCGGCACCATCCGGCGGGGATTCAAAGGCGTCTCCGACCGATGGGGACCGACCAAAATGCAGAACGAGTCCCTCACCTGGTACAACATGGATTTGACCTTGCGCCCCAACATGGTCGAATCCTGGGAGACCAACGATGATGCCACCGAGTGGACCTTCCACCTGCGCGAAGGCATGAAATGGTCGGACGGCTCACCTTTCGACAGCGGCAGCTTCATGTGGTGGTACGACAACCATTTCTCCAACGAGGACTTGACCCCGGCTGTCTCGATCCGATGGGGTACGGGAACGCCGCGCGTGCCGATGGTGGTGTCGGCCCCGGACAACAATACCGTGATGATGACCTTTGAACATCCCAAGCCGCTCTTCGCCTTTGACGTCACACGCTCACAGTGCTTCTCGCCCGGCCACTATATGCAGCAGTTCCACATTGAACTGACCGATGACAGTGAAGGGTTGGAAGCGCAGATCGATGAAGCGGGGGTCGACTCCTGGGATCAGTACTACGTCGACCGGAACTGGTGGTACCTGAACCCCGACCGGCCAAACGTTGGCCCATGGCTGTCGAAGAATGAGTTATCCTCCGAGCTGTTCCTTATGGAGCGCAACCCCTACTTCTGGCAGGTGGATTCAGAGGGCCAGCAGCTGCCCTACATAGACAAGGTGACCCACCGCCTCTTCGACACAAATGACGTATTCAACCTGCGGGTCATAAACGGGGATGTCGACTTCCAGGCGCGGCACATCCAGACAGGCAACTTCACCCTCTACAAGGAAAATGAAGAGGCCGGCGATTACCGGGTCATCATCGGCACCTCGACCCGGCACGAGGTCGTGACGCCGAACCAGGGCGCGCAGGATCCGCGGGTGCGCGAGCTTTTCCAGAACAGGGACGTTCGCATCGCCATGTCGCTCGCCGTCGACCGGGATGCGTTGAACGAACTGGTCTGGGACGGCCTCCTCACCCCGCGCCAGTACAGCCCGCTCGACCAGTCGCCCCAATACTACGCCAAGCTGACCGAGGCCTACGCCGGATATGATCCGGACAGGGCCAACCAGCTGCTCGACGACGCCGGCTACGCGGAGCGAGATTCCGACGGATTCAGGCTCTGGAAGGACGGCAGCGGCGAAACGCTCAGCTTCATTATCGAGGGAACCTCCCAGTCAGGGACACCGGAGGAAGATTCCGTCCTCACGATCATCAAGTACTATGCCGACATCGGCCTCAAGGCAACCTACAAGGGCATGGAGCGGTCACTCTATACCGAGCATTGGTCGGCCAATACCCAGGACGCTGTGTACTGGGGCGGCTATCGCGACCTGCTGCCGATTCTTACGCCTTCACCCTGGATCGGCACGGAACTGGACCGACCCTGGGCCGGCGCGTTTGGCCGCTGGAAGGTCGACGAGAATGACGCCAATGGCGAGCCGCCCCCGGACGGCCACTTCCTCTGGAAGATCTGGGAGATTTGGGACCAGGTCAGCGCCGAGCCCGACCCGGCCAGACGGGACGAGCTGTTCTACCAGATTCTGGACATCTGGGCCGAAGAGATTCCCATCGTCGGCTACCTGGGACAGTCGCCTGCCCTGATCATCATGAAGAATCAGATGCACAACTACATCTCGGGCCAGCCGGTCAATGATGGCCTGGAGGATGAGCACTTCCTGAATCCGCAGCTGCTCTTCTGGGAAGATCCTGAGAATCGCATGTAGGGCATGCCGTAAAGAGAGTCCAGGACGACGCAACTGCACCTGAACCGCGTGGGAACAGTTGCGTCGCCCTGAGAAGTTCGACCTCCGACCAGGACCGTGTAAGAATACACCGCAAAAAACGAGACCAGCTATCCCCATGTCATCGACACGGCAGCCGCCCAGGCCGAGATTCACCTCCGTCAAGATGTACAAGCACGACGCCGGCTATCCCTCATTCTGGTATCCCCCCGAGTGGCAGTTGCAGGAGACCGATACACCCAACCCCGCGGCAAGTCTGTATCCGGACCCTTCCGACGAAGCTACTTTCATCTCCGTCACGGTCCAGGATATGGGCCAGCCGCTGGCCAATGAAGAGAGCTCACTGCTGGCAGAAGGCATCGAAGAGGGGCTGCAGCAACTCGACGAGTGTGTCGTCGAGAAACTCGATGATTTGGTCGAGGTAGGCGACTGGGGCAAGGAGTGGGTCTGCACCTTCCTTCAGGATGGGACGACCCGCCGCCGGCGAGCGCGGCTCTTCTGCGCAGGGAATCTGCTCTATTCGGTCGTTGTCCAAGGCGCCACCAGTGAGCGCTACGAGTACTGGAAAGGCATGATGGAATGGGTCATGTTGACCATTCTGAACACCACGGTTGATGTCGGCGCGTAGGTTGCTAATCCAGCCGCCGAACCGCTGTACGCAGCCTGACATGGCAGTTGAGACCAACGTTGTCTTGGATCGACCTCCCCGGCCCTCCCTGAACTGCGCAGCCGTTCTCACGAAATCGATGCGAAGACAACTGGAATTTCCAATCACATACGAAAGGAATGTACCATCATGAAGGACGGAATGGATCGTAGAACCTTCTTGCGAATGAGCGGTCTCTCGGCCGCCGCGGCTGTCGCCGCCGCCTGCGGCGCGCCCGGCGGCGACGATGAACCTGAAGCCGCTGATGAGGCCCCCGCAGCCGCAGAACCCGCCGCCGAGTCCGGGCCGCCATCCAAGTACAATGAATCTCCGCTCCTGGCAGAGCGGGTCGCATCCGGTGACCTGCCTCCCGTAGACGAACGACTCCCCGCCAACCCGGTTGTCATCGAGCCTCTGGACGAGATCGGCCAGTACGGCGGCACCACCCGCGTCGCCATCGGCAATCCCAATCATCTCTTCGGGGACCCCCAGGCGGTTATGGGCACCGAGTTGATTCTGCGCATCGCACCTGATTTCTCCTCGATTACCAGCGGCCTGGCCGTTAGCTGGGAGTTCAACGACGACGCCACCGAGCAGATACTCCACCTGCGCGAGGGGCTCAAATGGTCGGACGGCGCGCCCTTCAGCGCCGACGACTTCATGTTTTCGTGGCATGAACTTTGGCTCAACGAAGAGTACGCGCCCGGTGGTCCGCCAAGCGCCTGGAAGGCGGGGGCATCTGCCGCCGGCGACCCGCTCGAGATGGAAAAGATCGACGATTACACAATCAAGCTTTCCTTCTCCAAACCCTATCCCCTGATCGTGCTGCACGAGACTTTCTACGCCGGATCACAGGGCGGACTGTGGCAGCCGGCGCACTATCTGAAGCAGTTCCATCCTGACCACGGTGATGCCGACGAAATCGCGGCGATGACGGAAGAGGCCGGGTTCGAAGACTGGCACCAGCTCCTGCGCGACAAGGGCCGCGTCGGCTCGACCATTCCCGCGCAGGTTGGGCTGCCAGGCATGACCGCCTTCATCCGCGTTGACGATGCCCCCGATCATCACACTTATGAACGCAATCCTTATTACTGGAAGGTGGACACGGCCGGCAACCAGCTGCCCTACATCGACAAAACGATCGTCTTCGTCATCGACAATCGTGAAGTCGCAAACGCCAAACTGATCGCAGGGGAGCTGGAATTCTCCGGTCGCCAGGCCGACCTGGCCAACATGGAGCTCTACCAGGCCAACCTGGAAGCGGCAGACCTGAAGATAAAGATGTGGAAGTCGACCTTCCCCGGCCGGACCGTCATCGTACCCAACCATACCCATAAGGACCCGCAGGTTCGTGCGTTCTTCAACAACAAAGACGTACGGCACGCGATGTCTGTGTCGATCAACCGTGAAGAGATCAACGACGTCGTCTACTTCGGCCTGGGTGAGCCGCGGCAGTGGGCCGCCTGGCCGGGATCCAAGTACTACGAGGAGGGCGATGAAGATCACTGGGCCCAGTTCGACCCCGACATGGCAATGGATCTGCTAGACCAGGCCGGTTACTCGGAGAAAGACTCCGACGGTTTCCGACTCTTCCCTGACGGTTCTCGCGTAAGCTGGGTCATCCAGCTTGACACCGAGCAGGCTGACGTCCTCGATGTGTTTGAACTGGTCGTCGAACAGTGGCGCGCCGTGGGCCTCGACCCGTCAATCAGACCAATCAACCGTTCCCACCTCAATGAACTGGTCGCGGCCAATGATATGGGGATGTCCGGCTGGGAAGGCGACATTTCCGACATTACCTGGGTCTGGTGCGGGCGACTCAACCACCCCGGACAGTGCAACGTGCCGTGGGGCAAAGGCTTTGACGTCTGGCTGAAAGGCGATACCGAAAGCGAAATCGCTGTCGAGCCGCCGGACGAAGTCGCCTGGGTCTTCCACCGCTGGCAGGAGATGATCGACGCGGTCACAGAAGAGGAGCACGTCGCTATCGCCCGCGAGTTGTGGGAGTGGTTCTACGACTACCTCCCCGGCTTCGGCACCGTCGGCATCCCCAAGCCGGTCGTGATGAAGAAGAACCTGACCAACTTCCCCGACGACGGCGTATGGGGCTTCTCCGTGATTCGCGCAGTGCCTGTACACCCGGAGCAGTTCTTCTATAAGCAGAGTTAACGCAACCCAGCGGCCCGTGGATGGCGGTCTGTTTCCGCTATACGCCGCCATCCAGGGCCGCTTCTCACAGTTGTAAGAGTTGTCATGCGAGAGTACATCCTGCGGCGGGTTCTGCAGCTTATCCCGACGCTGATCCTGATATCGATCGTCAGCTTCACAATCATCCAGCTTCCGCCGGGTGATTACGTCACGACCTACGTGGCCAACCTTGCCGCGGCCGGCGAAGAGCTCAGCGAAGAGGAGATCGCCGCCCTCGAAGAGCACTACGGTCTCAATCAGCCGGGTTACGTCCAGTACGTCAAATGGATCACCAACTTCGTCCAGGGGGATATGGGTCTGTCCTTCTACTGGGACCGCCCTGTCAACCGGCTGATCGGCGAGCGCCTGATGCTGACGATGATCATGTCCTTTTTCACGCTCCTCTTTGTCTACGCCATGGCCATCCCCATCGGCATCTACTCCGCAGTCCGCCAATACAGCCTCGCCGACTACGTCTTTACCTTCATCGGCTTCATCGGACTGGCAACCCCCAATTTCCTCCTTGCGCTCATCTTCATGTACATCGGCATTAAAGTCTTCGATGCCAGCGCCGGCGGCCTCTTTTCCACCGAATATCTGGACGCCGACTGGAGCGTAGCCAGGGTCTGGGATATGCTCAAGCACATGTGGCTGCCAGTCGTGATTGTCGGCACCGCCGGCACCGCCGGCACGATCCGCGTGATGCGGGCAACTACGCTGGATGAACTGGGCCGCCCCTACGTGGAAACGGCGCGGTCCAAAGGCCTGCGCGAAGGTCAACTCACGATGAAATACCCGGTGCGCGTGGCCTTGAATCCAATTCTGAGCACCATCGGCTGGCGGCTTCCCGAGATCGTCTCCGGCACCGTTCTCGTTGCCCTCGTATTGAATCTACCCACGACCGGGCCTCTGCTCTGGCGCGCCTTAATGTCTCAGGACCTCTACCTTGCCGCCAGCATGATCATGATTCTGAGCACGCTAACATTGATTGGGACCCTGATCTCAGACATTCTCCTGGCATGGGTCGATCCGCGGATTCGCTACGGGGAGCGGGGAACAACATGACCAGCGCAGCCAATCCACGTGCGCCGGCCGCGCACGACGCTACGGCATCGCCCTATGAGAGGGGCAACCTCTCCGACCTTCTCGAAGCCGAAGGAACTCTCACCGAATCCAGAACTCAGTTCCTTACGCCGCGTCAGTTGATGTTGCTTCGCTTCCGGCGCAACAAAATGGCTGTCTTTTCGTTGTGGTTCCTTGCCTTTCTCTACATCTCCGCGCTGCTCGCGCCGATCATTTCGCCCTACGACAAGACGCATCGCTTCAACAAGCATCTCTATCTCCCGCCCAGAGACATACATATTCGAGCCGACGACGGAAGCTGGCGCCGTCCATTCGTCTACGCGGTCACGATTGAAACAAACAAAGAGACTTTCACCCGCGACTTTGTCGAAGACCGCACCCAGCAATATCCCATCCAGTTCTTTGTCAAGGGTGACCCTTACAAGCTATGGGGCCTCTTCAGGATGGACTGGCATCTCTACGGAGTTGAGAACGCTGAGGAGATAGGTCCGATCTTTCTTATGGGCGGCGACAAGTTTGGACGTGACATCTTCGGTCGCGCACTGTACGGCGCCCGCATCTCCTTAACCATCGGTCTGGTCGGCGTTACTATCGCCCTGGTCATCGGACTGGTGCTCGGTGGCCTTTCAGGACTCTACGGCGGACTGGTAGACAACCTGATCCAGAGACTAATCGAGTTTATCCGCTCCATCCCGACAATCCCTCTCTGGATGGGACTGGCTGCGGCAATGCCGGCAGACTGGCCGCAGCTTCGAGTCTATTTTGGCATCACTATCATCCTTTCGTTGCTCGCCTGGACGACTCTGGCGCGCGTTGTGAGGGGCAAATTCCTTTCCCTGCGCAATGAGGACTTTGTTCTGGCTGCCCAATCGGCCGGCGCAAACCAGTGGTACCTGATTTGGCAGCACCTCGTGCCCTCCTTCATGAGTTACGTGCTGGTGGATATTACACTCGCCATTCCCGGTATGATTATCGGCGAAACCGCGCTGAGCTTTCTGGGGCTGGGACTGGTTTCGCCGACTGTAAGTTGGGGCGTGATGCTGAAAGACGCCCAGCAGGTCGTGGAGATCGCTATCCACCCGTGGATTCTGTGGCCGGCCATGTTCGTTGTCGTGACAGTGCTGGCGCTTAACTTCATAGGTGACGGCCTGCGTGACGCGGCTGACCCCTACGCCGACCTGTAGCTGGATCTGTCCCTATTTCAGAGTCAATCGCCTCATTTTGCAGATGAACAGTCGTCGCGGTTAAACCTATGGACACGCTGCTTGAAGTCAGAGACCTGCAAACACATTTCTTTATGGCGGAAGGAGTTGCCAAAGCGGTAGACCACACTACCTTCTCCATCCGTCGCGGGCAGGTGTTGGGTGTGGTGGGAGAGAGCGGCTGCGGCAAGAGCGTCACCGCCCGCTCGATCATGCGCATGGTGCGGCCGCCAGGGCACACCGTGGACGGCGAGATTCTCTACTCCCGGCCCGATCAAAACGGACAGAGCGCTTCCATAGATCTGCTGCAGCTCTCTGCAACCGGAACCGAAATGCGCGCCATCCGCGGCGGCGAGATAGCGATGATCTTCCAGGAGCCGCGCGCCTCGCTCAGCCCTGTACACAGAATCGGCGACCAGATCACCGAGAATATCCTGCTGCACCAGGCGGTTTCTCGCCTAGAAGCGGAGGAGATCGCCGTCGACATGCTGCGGCAGGTGCATATTCCAATGGCAGAGCAACGACTGGACGCCTTTGCCCACCAACTCAGCGGCGGCATGTGTCAGCGCGTGATGATTGCGATGGCACTCTCCTGCCATCCGAGCCTCCTCATCGCGGATGAACCGACCACCGCGCTGGACGTGACCACCGAGGCCCAGATTCTCGAGCTGATGCAAGGGCTGCAGGCCGATCTGGACATGGCCATCATGTTTATCACCCACGATCTCGGCGTTGTCGCCGACATGGCTGACGAAGTGGCCGTTATGTACCTGGGCAAGGTAGTCGAACAGGGCGCGGCCGCCGACATCTTCCGCGACCCCAAGCATCCCTATACCATCGCGCTGCTTGAATCGCTGCCGCGCTTGGACCAAAAGCGGGACTGGTTGCAAACGATCCGCGGCGTTGTGCCCGACCCCTACAGCACCCTCAACGGCTGCCCCTTCCATACCCGTTGCGCCGACTTCATCGAAGGCGTTTGCGACGAAATCGTGCCTGAGCCAATCACCCTGGAAGACAACCGCGAAGTGCGCTGTCTTCTGTATACCGAACACGCTCGCCAGGAAAGACCCCCAGTCGCAGAGGATTCCAGCCATTCATAGCAACGCTGATAACAGCTCTCCATTGCTGGAAGTCAATGGACTCAAAAAACACTTTCCCCTCACAGCCGGGCTGTTCTCCAAAGTCGTAAGCCACATTAAGGCTGTTGACGGAGTAGACTTTGCGCTGAAAAAGGGTGAAACACTGGGCCTGGTCGGCGAAAGCGGTTGCGGCAAAACGACCGTGGGCCGTCTCATTATGCGTCTCTACGAGCCAACGGCGGGAAGCATTCAGTTCCGTCCCCACGGCGAAGAGGGTGAGGACTACGACCTGGCCACGCTCGACAACGCCTCCCTCAGGCCTGTCCGCTCCCACCTGCAGATGATATTCCAGGACCCCTACACCTCTCTGAACCCCCGCAAAACCCTCCTCGACATTATTGGGGAGCCCCTGCGCCTGAACGGGATGAGCCGGGGGTCCGAACTGGAGGACCGCGTCGTTGAGATGCTGCGGCTTGTCGGCCTGCGGCCGGAATACATCTCACGTTATCCCCATGCCTTCAGCGGCGGACAACGTCAACGCATCGGCATCGCCCGCGCCCTCATTCTCAACCCGACCCTCGTCATCGCCGATGAACCGGTCTCCGCGCTTGACGTGTCGGTGCAGGCGCAGATCCTCAATCTGCTCAAATTTCTGCAGCGCGAACTCGATCTGACCTACCTGTTCATCGCCCATGATCTGGGCGTTGTCAAGCATATCAGCGATCGCGTGGCGGTGATGTATGTGGGCAAGTTGGTGGAGCTGGCAGAGGCCGACGATCTCTACCGCAAACCTCTGCATCCCTACACCGAGGCACTGCTCTCAGCCGTCCACGTGGCCGGCCCAGCCCACAGCCAGGGCGAGCGCATTGTCCTCGAGGGTGAAGTAGCCGACCCTTCCGACCCGCCCTCCGGCTGTTACTTCCATCCCCGCTGCCGTTACGCCCAGGAACGCTGCAACCAGGAAACACCTGAACTGCGCCGCTTCGCTGACAGTCGTTTCGTCGCCTGCCACTATGCCGAAGAGCTGGACCTGGCCGGCGCCGGCACAACATAGACCCAATCAAGCACAAACGAGGAGAGAGCGCTGATGAGCTTGCGCCCCATCACTTCCGGGCCGAAGCATCACTGGTTCGGCTACTACGACAAGCTGCAGTTCGACCCTTCCAGCCGCTACGCGCTGGCAATGGAGGTCGACTTCGAACACCGTTCGCCCAATGCAGAGGACGTGATCGGGGTCGGAATGATCGACCTGGCCGACGGCGACCGCTGGATTGAGCTGGGAACGACATCTGCCTGGTGCTGGCAGCAGGGATGCATGCTCCAGTGGGTACCCGGCTCGGAGAGCGAAGTGATCTGGAACGATCGAGAAGGCGGCCGCTTCGTCTGCCACATCCTGGATGTTCATACCGGGAAGAAACGCACCATCGGCTATCCGGTCTATACGCTCTCGCCCGACGGACGCACTGCCATCGGCGCCGACTTCCGCCGTATCAACCACATGCGGCCCGGCTATGGCTACGCCGGCATCCCCGACCCCAATTTCGATCAGCTGGCGCCGGACAGTTCCGGCATCTATACCGTTGACCTCGGGACCGGCGAGGCATCCCACATCGTCACCATCGCCCAGGTGGCCGCTATCCCCTATCCCCACATGGACATCAGCGGGGCAAAGCACTACTTCAACCACCTGCTCTTCAATACCGACGGTTCGCGCTTCATCTTTCTGCACCGCTGGCGCTTCGACGAATCGGGATTCCATACCCGTATGATGACCGCGGCTACGGACGGATCCGCCATCTACCCGGTTGACCAGTACGGCCATACATCCCACTTCATCTGGCGCGATCCTGAGACGATTCTGGCGTGGGCCAGGCATCCTTCACACGGAGACGCATTTTATCTGTACCGGGACGGCACGCAGGAGGTTGAGGTGATCGGCAAGGGCGTGATGAAACTGAACGGTCACTGCACCTATCTTGCCGACAGGAACTGGATCCTGAATGACACCTACCCGGTCGCCAAAGATGGGGGCAGGGTCCAGGAGCTGTATCTGTACAGTGTGGAGAGCGGCCAGCGCCGCGAGCTGGGGGAATTTGGGGCGTTTCCGGAGTACGCGGGCGAGTGGCGGTGCGACCTGCATCCGCGATCCAACGCCGATGGGTCGCTGATCACGATCGATTCAGCCCACGGAGGGAATGGTCGGCAGGTCTATCTGATGGATATTGCCGCCGGAAGGGCGTCTTAGGGGAACCGAAAAGGGGGCGCCCCGCGCCGCGTGCGAGGAGGGGCCGGGGAGACCTAGCTCCAGGTATAGGCGCCTTTTTCGTCCTGGGGCAACGTATCGAAACTCTGCATCGCCTGACCTCTCGCCGGCGTCAAACCTGCGCGGTTGGCGATCTCTTCGGCCAGGCCGGAAATGTAGGGCAGGTCCTCACGAAACAGGACGGTCGAGTCTTCGGGCGTGTAGTGAACGTGCAGTTCTGCGTCACCTTCGCTTGCCTCCGTTCTGCGCACGATCACGTCCAGGCGGGTTATGTGCCCCCAATCCCACTTGCGGTTAAGCGCCCAGAATCGCAACGGACTGTTGATCACCAGTCCGTCGTCGGAAACTTCGTAGACTGTTCCCAGATCTATGACATGGCCGTAGAGGAGCAACGCGCCCCAGATCAAGAACGTCCATGCGATGGCCTCCACAAAGAAGAGCCGGTCGATTCCCATGGTGAAGGTTAGCGTTCCGGCTATCAGCAAAGCGGCCGCCGAGACCATCGACTTCGACCTGCCTCTGAATGCCAGCGATTCCCGGGATTCGTCTGCCTGAAGCGTTTCTGCCATAGCGCTGTCCTAGCTTGAAGTCATGGATTCGACCAGTTTCATATCCCTCTGCAAGTCACCGCCAAACGGCCCCGCCAGAGCCGCAACTGACGAACTGTCCATAGTATAGACCGAAGGACAGAACCGACAAAATTTATGGGCTGGCGGCGACTTCAGCCGCGCGCTGACCGGTCCCCTGGTTGTTTAACGAAAGGCGACGGGAGGCTCAGGGTCATTCCGATACCAGCCGGTAACCTCGGCCCCGCGCTGTGACAATGTAAACCGGATTGGCGGGTTCCGGCTCCACTTTTTGGCGCACCCGGCTGATCAGTTTCTCGATGCGGGCATCGTCAACCTCCAGCAGATGCTCGTCCCCCCAAACACCTGTGACAATCTCGTACTTGTCTACGATCCTATTTCTGTTTTCGTATAGCAGACTAACAAGCCGGTATTCCAGCGCGGTAAGGCTGACCTGACGGCCGCCAATCGTCACGTCCCCGCTCACCCCATCCACCGAGAGCCCTTCATCCGTGAACGCCTTCGACTGATGCGCGGCAACATACTCTGCAAAGAGGCGGCTGAACAGGCGCAGCTCTTCCCGCTCCTGAATAAGGATGTGATGTTTCAACAGTTGGGACACGATGGCAGAATCCGGCTCAAGTCCGGTGAAGAGAATACGTAGATTCTCTTGCTGGACGGTTGAGCAGCTATTCCAGATCTTCTCCCCCTCAATCTTGAGAGTTGAGTCCTGGCGGAACTGTTCTATCAGGCCGCGGTGAAAGACAAACCGCTCCTGCCCGCTCCCGGCTGGGGTCTCCGTCGCCGCAGTCGCCTGGCCCATAATTCGGGTGACGCCGGCGAGATATCCGGGATGACCGCCGGTCCACTGGTAAATGAATTCGATATCCTCCCCGTGCGGTACGGTACCGCTTGAAGCGGCGACATCACGCATATAGCGCTCCACGTCATGGCGGGGAAGGGGGGCAAGATGCCAGGGATGATGGGTGAAAAGTTCGCCAAACTCGCCGCTGTGGTCGCCGGGCCGCAGCGCCGCGAGCGGCCTGACCGTTGCGGTTACAAAGACGAGCCGGCTGCCATGGCGGTCCTTTTTGGCACGCAGATTGAGGAAGACCCGCGTGTCGATCCGCTGAAAGGGTTCGTCGAATTCGTCGAAGAGCAGGATCAATTTGTGCTCGGTCTCTTGCAGAGCGGCGGTCAACCCGTTGCTGAAGCTCAGAGGCACCTGAAATACGTTGGCCGGCGCAACCAGGGCCTCGTATGCGCTCTTCAAGGCCTGGTTTCCCGCCAGAACCGGGCCGCTCTCCTGCAAGCAACGCAGCACAAGCTCATAGAAGCCCTGCTCGGTCATCTCCAACATGCGGTTGCAGTCAATATAGACCGGCAGATACGCGCTGCCCTCCTCCCCCAACTGCTGCAACCAGACATCGGCATGGGAAAGAACCCGCATCAGGGAGGACTTGCCCACGTTGCTGAATCCGGTAACCTCTACGCAGTGAGAGCCCTTGAGCAACTGTATGAGCGGACCGACGTCGTTCTGCCTCGCCGAGCTTCCATCCGATTGATGCAACGTCGTCAACATAGGACCTCCGGTCGACGCCCGTTCCCGGTCATGAAGTCATAGCGAGAGCGGGCCTCTACATTTTCGACAAATCGGTTCGCTGCGTCAAGCAGCGGGAAACTCCTGATTGTCCTCTTCAAGTATGTCGGCGGCCAACACCTGCAACGCCGCCTCCGGCGTGGACTGGCCGATTCCGGCCACGACAGGCACAAGCCCCAATGGGTCCCACCAGTAGGCGGGCGTCGTCGACGCTCGTGAGGAACCCGGGCCAGTAGCCGGTCGAGACGGGCGCGGCCACCCCGGCGGCCAGTCGCCGCTTACCAGGCGGATGGCAGGCCACTCTGATAGAGCATCGGGGCGTTCGCCGGGCCGCACACAGCTGATGCGGAGGCTGTCGCCTCCCTGCTCCGACAACTCTTGCGCCCAGACGTGGAGCCATCGATCCCCGCCCGCATAGAACCCGTGCAGCTCTGACAGCCGTTGCCGCCGCATCCATAAGCGGACCCCCTGGGCAAAGGCCCACTGCGTACTGGACAGGGTCAAGGGCGGGTCGAGCCACTCTGCCAGCCTCCGCATCGCCTGCAGGTCTACGGATTTCTGCCAGTGCAGCCGCGCCAAAGTGGTGTGCAGGGATGTGGCGCCTCCGTTGCCGGGAGCAGCCAGCACGTTGTCCGCGGCCAGCGCAGCGCCTGCACCGGCAAGCTGCCGCCAATGGGCCAGCACCGGTTCGGCCGAAGCGCGATTGCCCGCATAGCAGAACAGCGGCCTGTCTTCGGCCGGCAACAGTGCCGCCGCCTCGATCACGTTGCGGCTCAGGGCCAGAACCTGCTCCTGAATGCGCCGGCCAATCTGTTCGTAACCGCCGACGACCAGGATGACCTCCGGACGCAGCAGCCGCAGTTCCTTTGCCAGCGCAATCGCATTGTGATAGGGACTGGGCAGATAGGTCGCGACAGGATTGCACAGCGCCCCGGCAAGCGCCGCCTCGGCGGCGGCAAGGCTGCCGCCGCCGGAAAGCCCTGCCAGCCACACGCGCAGGGGAGGCTGCAGATCAGCGACCACGAACGTCTGACCAACACCTTCCCCGGCAGCAGGGCTGGATGCCTGCGTGTAGGGCCTGTCCCGTTGCCTGTCCCAGAGCGCGATGCTGAACTGACTTTCCAGCCGGTTCACGGCCTGGACCAGTGCGTCAGCGCATCTCTCCGGGCCGGACTGGTCGGAGAGCTCTACTGTCTGCCAGGCGACCATCCGGTAAATCCCTTCCACCGGCTCAATCAAGACGGCGACGGCGCGCTGCGGCTCGGCGGCCAGCGCCAAAATGCTCTGCGGCGCGAAATCGGCCAGGCGCGGCGCATGGCTTCCCGGCGCCTGCAATGGCGGCGGCTGACCGCGCAACCGGCTCACGAGCCTGCTCCTCGCACAGCCGCCCAAATGAGCTGCCAGAGTTCGCTGCGAGGAACCTCGAAGAGAAGGTAGTCCAGGCGCGCCAGCGCCAGCGAGAAACGGGACAACGCCAGGCGGGCGAACAGGATGCCCGCCGCCAGCCACAGAGCTCGGCGGCCAACGCCTTCCCAAACACGAAGCGGAGTAAAGAGAAGCATCCGGTAGCGGCGGGACCGCTCCTGGCTGGAGGCTGCCGCATCTGCCGCTCCTGGAGAAGATTCCAGCGCGGGGTCATCTCCTCTCCCGCCGGCTTCGCGGCCAAGCTGCAGATGTATCAGAACGCCCCCGGTGATCAACAGAGTGATAAATCTGACCAACCAGGTCGCCTGACCGACTGCCGGCAGCCCATCGACAGCCGTTGAAACCTCTGCCTGCGGCGACAGGGCCGCGGCGGTCAGTTGGGGCCACAGCGTTCCCTGCACGGCGCCGCTAACCCCGACTCCCAGCCCGACGCCGATCAGGATCGCGGCAGGAACCGCGGCCAGCATACGCAGGATGTAGCGGGCGCCCAGACCGCTTGGCGGCCGGCGCAGAAGCTCCGCGCCACCGCACCACATCAGGAGACCCAGCGCCAGCGGCAGCCAACGATGTAGCAGCGCCGACCCCGGTCCGGAGAGCCATACCATCGGGTCCGCTACGAGGGGCGCGAAAAGCCTGGGCCAGAGAACATTGCCCCAAACGAGAACGGCCGTATATCCCAAGCCCGCCCCGACCAGAATATACTGGCCCAAACGCGCAAGGAAGTTGTCGCGGACCAAATAGCTGCCGATCGCGAGTGAAATGACGAGGCCAAGAACCAGGCCGGCATCCTGCAGAATACCGGGCAGGCCGCTGGTGAACGGATTCACGGCATCCTCCGTTCAGTCAGGCCGACCAGGTTGCCGAGCAGGATGGCGGCGATCAGGATGCCGATTCCCCAATTCAGGCCGCTGACCAGCCGCGACGACCGGGCCTGTTCCGCGACGCTTCGGGTCCGTTCAGAACGCTGAACGTAGGCGCGGCCGCCGTCCCAGCCGCTCACGAGCCCGGCCAGTTGCCCGCTGTCCAAGTAGGGACGCAAGGAAGGGTCGGCCACCGCGCTCGTTACAGCCACCACAGGCGCTCCGTTAAACGGTTGAACCTGCTCCAGCCAGCGGCGCACATCCTCCGCCCCCGCGGCAACGACCAAGGATAGCGCAGGTCCTGAGTCGGCCAGCAAGGCAATGTCGAAGCGGTCGCGGAGGCCAACCCAGCGGGGATCGACCGGCAGGGCCTGGGCCGGCGCCGCGCCCAAGAGCGGCAGCGAGGCCGCGCCGCCGGGAAGAAAACCTCCCTCAATTGCCTGGTTGGCGGTGATCTGGGCGCGCGACGGTCTGCGCAGGGTATCCTCTGCCCGGGCGATGACCCGCCTCGCCGAGGCCGGCCCGCCCGGCAGCTGGCTGACCACGATCAGCTTCGCCTCCTTGCGGAGGAGATGCTCGACCACAGGCTGCGCGACGAAATCCATTTCACCCGCAGTTGCAGGGTCGTAAGCCCAGTTCACCAGGACGAGGCTGTTCGGCGGCAGCGACTCGAGTTGCTGGTGGGCCTGGTCCAAGCCCGGCAGGGCGTGCTGCCCGGGTCCTCGGCGCGGCGGCTCCGCGCCCCAAAGGAGCGCGCCGACCAGCCCTATGAACAGGACTGCTTCGAGCCAAGGCCGCCGCTGCAGGCGGTTGCTCCCCCTCGGTTGCGCGCGGTCCTCCGGCGGCGTTTCCAGTCGGGCTCCGGCCTCCAAAGGCAGTTCCTCGGCAAAGAGTTGCCGCAGCTGCCTCCGCTCCTCTTCGTCGAGCGCCAGGTCGCTGGACAGCGTCCGCGGCCGGTTCGATGCCGGATCCGGAACGCCGGCGCCGGCAGAGGCAAACGCCTGTGTGTCGGCAAGGTCGAGCAGGCCTTCCAGGCCGCCCAGCAGGGGTTGTGGTTTGTCGTCGGCCTCCGTTTCCTGCACACCAGCTTCTTGGGCCCCCTCAGCATCTTGAGCGTCCCCTTCTCCATCATCGTGGGGCGATGCACGCCCATTGATTGGCCCTAGCGTCCGGCTTGGCGGGCTGTCGCCCCGCTTCTCTTCCTCCGGGCCAGGCGATCTTTCCACCTGGTCCTCCGCCGAAACGCTCGACGTGGCCGCCGATTCGTCATCCGGCGCTTCCTGCGGTTGCTGGCGCGCAAGGACCGTTCCGCAATGGCGGCAGAACTCCGCATCAGTTCGGTTACTATAACCACAGTGTGGGCAGTCGGACGTCGCCATCGGCGCGGCTAACTCCAAATCAGATTCTTACGCGTGAATTTCCCACCTAGCCGCCCCTCCTTGCAGCCGCTGAAGGACGGCGGCGCTTTCCTCGTCCCGGTCTATCGGCATTCCGCAGCTCCCCGGCAATTCTCTGTCCAATTCCTCGCCCCTCGTCCCTACCCCCTCGTCCGTCCCGCTGGCGGCCAAACGGCAGGCGACTATTTCGCGCCGTTCAGGATCAGACGGAGGCTGATGAACAGGACACCCAGCGCGCCGCCGAGGAGCACTCCCCGCATCGCGGCCATCACCGGCCAGGTGAGAAGCCAGTCGAGCAGCTCGACCAGCGCCGGGGGTACGAACCGAAAGAAGAATGGCGTCTGCACCAGAAGCATCAGCAAGGCGCCGGCCAGGATCCACAGGCCGCCGGGCCTGTTAAATCGCAGATAGCGGTAGGCTGCGCCCAGTAGAAAGAAACCGGTCAGGGCGTAGAGGGTTGCCTGCCCAGGGGCGATCACCGCGTCGAAGACCCACTCAGCCAGCGGGGCAACTGACCCCTCTGGAGACGAAACACCAGAGCCGAAGACAAGGGCGAATACGATCAGCAGAATGAGACTGAACACCCACTCCCGCTGTCCGCGCTGGACCCTGACAAGGTGGTACCAAATTGCGTTGGCAATGCCCAGCAGCAGCGCGAAACTACCTAACAGAAGCGCCCAACCATAGAGCGTAGCCGCAGCCGCGGGGGGCGTGAACGCCAGTCCGAACCGAGCCGAGATAACCAGGGCCGCGCACGCAACGGCGACAAGAAGGCCGATTCGATTGAGCCAGTTCGATCGAGAAGAAAACACAGTCTGTTATCCAAAGAGTGCAGCGAGCAGAAGAGCCAGGGCCAGCGCAATGCTTGCCCAGCGCTCACATCTCTGTATCCACGTGTCTGGAGGCGGGAACGAAAGCTCCGGCACAGATTCGTGCGCGACGACCGCCGGCAATACTTCGATATCCGCCCCTTCGACACCGGGAGATGAAGACAGAGTTCGAGACCAATCCAGGCCCGCCGGCGCCGCGCCTCGGGCGCTGGGCTGTTCCGCCAGGTTCAGTGCGGCGGCATAGAGCGCGCTGTCGGCCCCAGCGTAAAGTACCCTACGTCCAGCATTGTCAAAAACGTCTGTCTGGCCCTGCTCCCCCTCAGAGATCGTACCGGCCCCGGCAGAAAAGCGCTTTTCGCCTGCGGAGGGCCGCCAAATCAACATCGCGCACAGCCAGAGCCAGCTTTCACCGCCGGCAACGACAACAGGGTGCTGCAATCCCAGGTTCAGACGGGCCAAACGGCCTAGCGCAAGCAAGTTCAGAGTTCCGCTTCGATAGAACGTACCGAGGCCCAATGCAAATACAGGTGTTTCCCCACTCTCGTTGGCCGCATCGGTCATCCGTCGCCAGGCGTCAGCCAGCTGGGCCGGGTCCGCGTAGTAGGTCACGACTCAGACCTCCGCCTGAGCACTGAATTCTCGTCGTCGTCGATGAGTTCGGCCAGCCTGTCTCCGAGCGCGGCAGGCCCGGCCGGATGGGAAAGAAGCCGCGCCCAGGCGCCGATCGCGTCCCCGCCGAGGAGCGCGGCCAGCGGATGCAAAACGAGGAGCAGTTGGCCGATCGTAAAGGCCATCGGACGGTGCCCGGCCAGAAAGAGCGCCGCAGGCAAAACCATCCGCCGATCACACAGCGAGGAGAGCAATTCGTCGACTGAACTGTCTATAAGCTTATTGCGCATTGCAGTTGATGGTCCAATCCGCCCTCAATCCTGCCATCGGAAACCAGGAAATATGCACAAAATTGTACCATAGTGCCCTGCGCCCGTCAGCAAAGCTGCGTCACGACGATGCCCCGCCAACTTGCACGTCCGCGCCATTCCATTGTTTACTTGTTGCTTGAAACAAGACATCTTTTGCTTCACTATATCACCTGAGGAGAACACCAATGAGCCAGAACGTGCTTGCCGCACAGCTCTTCACAGTGCGGGACTTTACCAAAACAGCCGAAGATTTCGCCGAATCAATCGCCAAGATTGGCGCCATCGGTTACACATCGGTTCAGATCTCGGCTCTAGGACCCATCCCTCCTGCTGACGTCAAGAAGATCTGTGATGATCACAATATCACCATCGTGAATACACATATTCCCTGGCCCCGACTGCAGGAGCACATCGCCGCTGTCATCGATGAACACAACCTCTGGGAATGCAAGCATGTGGCCGTGGGCAGCATGCCTTTCCACTTTATCGAGGCGGGGGAAGAGGGCCTCAGACAGTTTATCGCAGAGGCGACAGAGGTCGGGCGCACGCTGCACGAGGCCGGGCTGACTTTCAGCTACCACAATCACAGTTTCGAGTTCATTCGCTACGGCGACAAGTGCGGTCTTGAGATTCTCTTTGAAGAGACCGACCCCCGCTATGTTAAAGCGGAGCTGGACACTTATTGGATCCAGTTCGGCGGGGGCGACGTGCGCGACTGGATTCTGCGGCTCAAAGACCGCATGCCGGTCATTCATCTCAAGGACATGGCGATGAAAGGATGGCGCGATCACCTGATGATGGAAGTGGGCGAGGGCAATCTGAACTGGCCCGGAATCCTCGACGCGTGCCGGGAAGCGAATGTTGAGTGGTATGCGGTTGAACAGGACATCTGCCCTGGGGACCCGTTCGAGAGTCTGGCCACCAGCTATCGCAATCTGACAGAAATGGGACTGTCCTGACAGGTCCAACTGAGCTGTCGGCAACCTGGCGCCCGCCCTGTTCCTCGCTACAGGCGTCTGATCACCAGGCCACTCATCAGGCTTCCCGCCGTCTTGTTGATGTCAATGCGTCAGGATGCTGGCTGTCATCGCGCCGAGCGCGTCGATATGAGTTCGGTCAAACCTCTTGTTGGCCCTATGGAGCCATGATAGAATTCTCTCGACTGTACCCGTATTCGGAGAGAGAAAAATGAGAGTGCTGATCACCGGCGCAAGCGGAAAGTTGGGCGCCTATGTCATCCGCTCGCTTGCGAAAGACCATGAGCTCGTGTTGATGTCTCGCAGCCGCCCGGGCGCCGAGTTCGCTGCGCACCCATGGGTCCAGGGGGATCTGGCCAATTGGGATGACTGCCAGCGGTCTGTAGCCGGCATCGACGCCATTCAGCATATCGGCGCCCAACCGTGGCCGACCGATCATCCGGCGATGCGGGAGCGGGCGGCCGAGGAGGGCCTGCCCTTTGACGCCACTTTGCGGAGCAACATGGTCGGCACATATTACCTCATGCAGGCGGCTGTTGAAGCCGATGTGACGACCGTGGTCATGGCCGGCAGCAACTGCGCCCTGGGGCATGGATTTCGCATCAGCGACACGCCCTTTCCCATCGACTTTCTCCCCATTGACGAAACGCATCCCACCTATCCTGAAGACTCCTACAGTTTTACGAAGCGTGCTGCTGAGGATCTGCTGGCCTCATTCAGTCGAGCCTACGGGATCCGCACCTATGTGACCCGCATCGCCGGCGTTTCCCCGCAGGAGCGGCGCCAGCAGATGGCTGCCGAAGCCAGGCCCGCTACAGCCTGGAATCCGTGGCTCTACTGTTGGGTAGGAAGCGAAGATGTCGCGGACGCCCACCGGCTCTTGATGGAGGCGTCGCCCGATCTGCCCGTTCATGACGTCTACTTCCTCAATGCCGACGATACGACTGCGCTCGAACCAACAAGGGAGTTGGTGAACCGCTTTAACCCCGAACTTTCTCCTCTGGCTGCGAAGCTGGAAGGACATCAGTCGCTTCTTTCCTGCGACAGACTCAAACGGGCGGTCGGCTGGCGTCATCGCACGAGCTGGCGGCAGTAGCAAGCCGCAAGGATTCCGAACACCTCTACCGCTAACCAAAACACGACAGATCACACAGTTCAGAGAACATCACAGTGAATGACAAAGTACGTTTGGGAATTATCGGCACCGGCAGTATTTCAATTCGCGGGCTCCTACCGCACCTGACGATGGATGATGTGCAGGACCGGGTAAACGTCACTGCGGTCTGCGACCCGGTCCTTGAGAGGGCCGAGGCCGCCGCAGCCAGATTTGGCGTGCCCAATTTCTATGCCAGCGCAGAGGAGCTACTCGACTCAGGCGACGTGGACGCCGTCTCCATCGCTTCTCCCATCGGCTTTCACTTCGAGCAGGGGATGCAATGTGTGGACGCGGGCCTCCACGTGCATTTCAACAAGTCGATGACGACGACCGTTGATGAAGCCGACCAACTGATCGCCGCGGCCGCGGCCAAAGGCGTTAAGCTGGTCTCCTGTCCCGGCGAAATGCTGCGGCCGCGCCATCAGCGCATCAAGGAGATGATCGATGAAGGCGCGCTCGGGACACTGACTTGGGCGGTCACCGGCGCGGCATTCGGGCGCTACCACGAAAATGAGCGCGTGCGCGGCGGCGACGATCCGCTGACCAACGTCAACCCCGCATGGTACTTCCGCAAGCCCGGAGGCGGCCCGCTCTACGACATGACCGTCTACGGGCTCCACGCCATGACGGGAATCCTTGGCCCGGCAAAAGGCGTTACGGCTTTTTCCGGTGTGCGGGTAAAGGAGCGCGAGTTTTACGGCCAGATGTTGCCTACCGATATGGATGACAATACCCTGATGGTCCTCGATTTTGGCGACAATCTGTTCGCTTTCGTTTACGGCGTTGCCGCGGGGGGACTTTCCGCAATGGACCGTCCTCTGATATTCGGGACCGGAGGCGTTATCAACGGCGGTATGCTCAACGGAGAGCCGTTCGACTATCCGGGCCGCGACATTGACGAAGAGTACGGCACGCAAACCGCGCTCCCGCACGTGGTTGGCGCCCATCGGGACATGGAGGAGGCGCACGTTTTCGAGGATGTGATGCAGTTGGTGGACTTGATCCGGGAGGACATCCCCACCACTTCAACCGCGGAGCATGCCCGCCACGTCATTGAAATCTTCGACGCAGCCTACCGCTCCGCCCAATCGGGGGCAGCCCAGAGGCTGAGGACGATCTTCTAATCTTCAGGAGGCTGCCGATCCTGAAGGCGCCTGCAATGCAAGCCCGCGCCGCAAGCAGGCCGTCGCCATCTGGCGGGGGCCCGAATCAAGTTTCCTGTGCTGTGCGCCTGAATCGCAAAGAGGCCGCAAAGGAATCCAACGGAACACAGGTTGAAGCCCCTCTACCGGAGGCCCACACATGTCGAAAACCTACCGAATCGGCGTCATCGGCTTTGCCCACATGCACGTCAACCATCTGGTCGAGCGCTTCGCCGCCCATCCTCAGGCCGAGCTTGCGGCCTGCGCCGACACACCTCCGCTTGTACCCGAAATACGCACGGCCCACTACACGCGCGCCTGGAATCTGCGCCACGCTCTGGACGATTTGGGTGTTCAGAAGGCGTATGACGGCTACCGGGAGATGCTGGCAGAGGAGAAGCTCGACATCGTCATCTGCTGTTCTGAGAATGCTCAGCACCCCCAAGTGGTGGAAGCCTGCGCGCAAAATGGCGTACATCTCTTGGTCGAAAAGCCGATGGCCTCCTCTTTGGCTGACGGCCTGCGAATGGCCCGCGCCGCCCGCGCTGCCGGTATCGAACTGATCGTAAACTGGCCGACTACCTGGCAACCCGCCTCCCACAAAGCCAAGGAGTTGGTCGACAGCGGCGCCATTGGACAGGTGTTGACAGTTAAGTTCCGGGGGGGCCACCTGGGTCCGCTGGGAGCGGGCGTCTCCCATCCAGGCGGCGACGAAGGGGGGCAGGATCTCCCGCGCAAACTGACAGGCGTTGAACGCGGCGCCACCTGGTGGCATCAAAGCGCCGCCGGTGGTGGGGTGATGCTAGACTACTGCTGCTACGGCTCACTGGTGGCCCGCTGGTTGGTGGGCGAGCCTGCAACGGCCGTAATGGGCATGCGCGCCAATCTGAATAGCAAATGGGGCGACGCCGAAGACAATGCCGCCATGATCGTCCGCTTCCCACACGCGATGGCCCTGTGCGAGGCTTCCTGGACGACGCTGGATCACGGCGTGTCTCCCGGGCCGATCGTCTACGGGACGGAAGGCACTCTGGTGATCGACAAGGAGAAACCTGGTGAAGCCCCCAAAGTACGTATCGAGAGGGGCACAGGCCGAACCGAGTTACATGACTGCGACCCTCTGCCGGCCGACCGGTCGGATATAGCGCAGGAGTTCATCCACCGGCTGCAGACAGGCGACCCGCTGCACCAGACGCTGGACCTCGATTTCAATCTGGAAGTAATGGCGATACTCGACGCGGGCGTGCGCTCCGCCGTCAGCGGACAGCTCGAACAGGTCGATACAGACGCATGGCGGCTGGGCTAGGGTTATGAAAGAGGGAGGTAGGTGATGGACATTCAGACCGCTCTGTACACGCTCGGCGTTCGCGAGCATACCTTAACCCGCGACGAGAAAAGGTCACTCGATCAGGATGGTTACGTTCCTCTACCTGGCATTCTGACGCCCGCGCAAGTTGAGGCGTTGCGAACGCGCTTGCAGGCGTTGGAAGGCGAAGAAGGAACGGAGGCGGGCAAAGAGGTCCACCAGGAGGAAGGCACGGCCAGGCTCGCCAACCTGGTGAACAAAGACCCGCTCTTTGACCTGGTCTGGACGCACCCCAAAGTCTTGGCAGCCATTTCCCATGTGCTGGACGGCGATCTCAGGCTGTCCTCGCTCAACGCCCGCGCGGCTCTGCCAGGACACGGGCTGCAGGCCTTGCACTGCGATGGCTCTCTGAGCCAACCGGGTCTCGCGCCATCAATCGTCGACGGCCGCCGGCGCTACAGCGTGTGCAACTCGATCTGGCTGCTAAGCGACTTTACCCCTGAAAACGGCGCGACCCGTCTTGTTCCAGGCTCGCACTTGTCCGGCAAAGCGCCGCAGGAGGCCATGGACAACCCGCAGGAGCGGCACCCGGACGAGGCGCTGGTCTTGGGCAAAGCAGGGGACGTCTACGTCTTCAATGCCTTTACCTGGCATGGCGGAACGGTCAACCGAACCGGCAGCCCCCGCCGGGCGCTCCACTGCTACTTCTGCCGCCGGGGCACCCGTCAGCAGACAGATCAACGTTACTATCTGCGGCCTGAAACCGCGGCCCGGCTCACTGAAGCCCAGAAAACCGTGCTGGACGTGTGACCTGGCGCAGGTGAATTCAGCAGGCCGGCTCCGTTGGCACAGCCGAGATCTACGCCTTCGCCCTGCTGAAAAGCCCGCGGCGCAGGTAGTCCAACGCAGTGAGGACCTCAGTTCCGCCGAGCAGCACGTATACCCCGAAGAACACAATGCCGCCGCCCGCCGCGCTCGCCGCGATGAAGAGGGCCGCGGGCATCCCCAGCTGTTGAAGCGCCAGGACTAGTCCGCACATCGCCAGGCTGCTCACGAGCGCCCGGGTCAGAGTCGCCCGCAGCGCGCCTGCGTCCACACCGCCTACCCTGAGGTTGAGCGCGAACAGCGCCGCGGCCAGGGCGGCCGCCGCGATCGACGCGGCCCAGGCCAGCCCGCCGATTCCGAAAGGCCGAACGAGCGCAATGCTCAGCCCAGCATTCAGAACCATCCAGCCCAGCGTCGCCCACATCGGCACGCGGGTGTTGTGCCGGGCGAAAAATGTCAGTGTAAGCACGTCGTAGGACGCCTCGCCCAGTAGGCGCACGGAAAAGATGGCCATCAACATAAAGACCAGCGCCGTCGAGTCCGGTCCGAACTCCCCCCGCTCCAACAAGAATGCCACGGCCGGCCTCCCCAGCACGATCAGGCCGACCGCGGCCGGCAGGAGGAGAAGCCACGTCGCCTTCAGTCCCTGCGTTACGGTCTGGCGCAGCTGCTGGCCGGAGCCCTCGTTGTACTGTTCAGCCATCGTCGGGAAAATCACCTGGGATATGGCCGCGCCAAATAGGGACTTTGGCATCGACAACATGATCAACATGGCGTAGTGGAAGGCGGCGATGCTGCCCGCCGGCAGTGGAGATGCCAGGCGAATGAAGACGAGGTCCACTGCCTGAAAAGCGCCGAGGGTAACGATGCGCGGCCCCATCAGGCGCGCGACCTCCCGCACGCCCTGCAAACGCAAATCGACGCGCAGGCGCAGACGCAAATTGTGGCGCGCCAGCGCGGGAAGTTGGACCAGTATGGTCAGCGCGGCGCCCAATACGCTGCCCCACGCCATACCGTAGATCCCCCAAATGGGGACGAGCGCGACCAGCCCCGCGATCTGGCCCAGGTCGATCAACACTCTCCCCAATGCCGGCGTCAAAAAGTGTTGGTGCGAGTGAAGCAAGCTGCCAAAGACGCCGGACACGCTGATCAGGGCCGCGGCCAGCAGGAAAATCCGCATCATCTGCGTGGTAAGCTGCTGTGTCTCCGCCGGGAAATGGGGCGCCAGGGCGACGCGCACGAGCCACGGCGCGACAGCGATGGCCAGAAGGCAGGCCGCGCCCATCACGATTACAGTCAGGGTCAGTACGGTTCCTGCGAGAGATTCAGCTTCGCGGCGGCGGGCTTGTGTGAGGTAGCCGGAGTAGACGGGGATGAACGCTGCTGAAAGCGCGCCGGCCGCAAGCAGGGCCAGCAGGAGTTCAGGCAACTGGTTTGCTGTCGCGAAAGCATCTATCTCCGGGCCTGTGCCGAAAAGCCTTGTCGTCAGCAGCAGCTTGACGAAACCGGTTATCTTGTCCAGCCCGAAGATAAAGAAGACGAGGAAGGAGGAGCGAATCAGGTGCGGGGTGCGGGACATCGAGAGCCTTACCGGGTGGCCGGCAAGCTGCGGCCAAACAACGTGATGGCGGAAGGGGGCGTCTTCTCACCGGCCCCCTCCCGCCGGTGTGTTACGTCTACCTGAGCGTCCAGGTCCCGTCGGTCAGGGCGCTCAATGAATGGAGAGCGAAGTCGATCTGTGTCGCCTCATTGTCGTGCCCTTCCCGACACGAGGCCGTTGAGGAGTCGCTTACCAGCAGATAGCCGTTTTCATACTGTTGGAAGAAAGCGCAGAAGCCTCTCTCACCGGCTGTGGCCCAGCCCAAGCCGTCATAAATGTCGTCTTCGTTTTCCCAGAGATATCCAAAGCCGCGTACCGGGGCCTGGAGGCCTTCCGGGGGCGTGCCGCGAACCGAGGTATACGTCTGATCATCCCAGTCATCGTCATGCCGTTCCCACGTGGCGCCGTTCGCGAACACAAACACCGCGTCGTCATTTTCTCGCCAGATCATGTGGCCCTGCTGGAAAGGCTGCCAGGATGCCCACAATGTCCCGCCAGCAGACTGGGGACAGCCGTAGTCGGCGTGGTTCCAAAGGTGGTCCAGCTCTCCGTGAATCTCGGTTTCACAGACTGGTTTCCAAGATCCCGCATCCAACGCCTGTACAGTGTTCGAGCCGAGGTGAGTGTCCGCGACCAGGTTTTCCGAGTCTTCGAAACAGGAGGCGACAGGGTCTCCGGCAAGCAGAGTTCCTTCATCAAATGCCTGTGTCAGGACACACAGGCCCTTCTCCGCATCAGTCGCCCAACCCAGGTCCCCATACACGTCGTCGTCCGTCGCCCACAGGTAGCCGAAACCTCGCACCGGCGTTTGCATCCCCGTGGGCGCAGTGCCGCGCGTACTGGTATACACCTGGCTGTCCCAGTCATCCGAGTATCTGGCCCACTCTTCGTCATCGTCGAAGACAAAAACGGCATCGTCGTCCTGACGCCAGAGCATGTAGCCCTGCTGGAATGGTTGCCAGGCCGACCACAATGTCGACCCCGACGAGACCGGACAGCCGAGTTCGGCCTGACTCCAGAACGGTTGCAGTCGTTCGTGAATCTGCGTATTGCAGACCATCTTCCAGGTCCCTGCAGTCAAGGCCTGAAGTACATCTGAGGCGAACATTGTGTCCGAGGCAAAGTTATGTGAGTTTTCCTTACAGGTCTGAACTTTATCGCCAGCGAGCAGGAGTCCATTTTCGAACTGCTGGATCCGGGCGCAGAAGCCCTTTTCGTCGCCCGCTGCCCATCCCAGATCGCTATAGACGTCGTCGTTTGTTTCCCAAAGATAGCCGAATCCGCGTACAGGAGATTGGAGGCCGGTTGGGGCCGCGCCCCGGTTGTTGCTCAGGCTCTGGTTGTCCCAGTTGTCCTCGTATCGGGTCCAGTTTCCATCGTCAGCGTAGACGAAAATGGCGCCTGCATTCTGCCGCCAGACCATGTTGCCGCTCTCAAACGGCTGCCAGGCGGACCAGACTGTCTCTGCTGCCGAGCTTGCGCAACCCAGGGTTGAATGGTCCCAGAACGATTTCAGGCTGTCATGTGGCTGAATGCTGCAGTCGGGGGTCTCCTCAGCCAGCTTTTCCCAGGAAACGGTAATCGAAGCCATCCCTGTCGCCTCAAAGTATTCTACCCGCACCGTATGGCTGCCCGCTGTCAGCTCCTTGTCCCCCATGGTCGTGGTTGCAGGGTGAACGTTCCAGTCTTCCAGGAGGAGGACATCGTCGACATAGATCTTCACACCATCGTCGGCCACTGCGGTGAACCGGTAGTTGCCGGCTTCGAAGGTGATGGCGGCCGACCAGGAAGCGCTGAAACTGTCCGAGGCAATCGTAGAATCCGGACTGCCTGACTGCCAGTCAAAATCGATGGCAGCATCCAGTCTTGTGAGGACGGGATCCCCGCTGAGGTCTTGGCTGCTGTAGTACTTTCCCGTCCAACTGGCGGCAGTTCCCGAACGCTGAACCGGCGTCGACGGCGGCGACTGCTCCACCGGCGGCGGCGAATGCTCCACCGGAGATGCCGCGCCAATGGTTTGCGGAATACACAGCTCCTGTCCTATGAGCACCTGGTCTGTGACGGAGAGATTGTTGTGTTGCGCCAGAGCGGAAAGTGAAATGCCGGCGCTTAACGCGATGCCGGTTAGTGTTTCTCCCGCCGTAACTGTATGCGTGCTGGCGCAATGCGTGCCGGGGCCGGAATGTTCAACCGTAATCGATGTGCCAGCCACCGCTACATGTGATGCCGGCGCCAAAATCAGAGCAACCAGGAAAGCCGCTCCTCGCCAGAACCGGGTGAGTGGAGTAGTTCCTGAATTCATATCTGAGTCCTGTTCGATAATTTAAGATCGCTTACGCGCGAACACCTGTCAGTCTTAACTAAAAATTCTGCATTGTTTCAGACTGGAAGTCAAGAGATTGCCCAGGGCAATCGCATCTAAATCTGTAGGCCGATTCAGTTGAAATTGTGGCCAGAAGAAAGCGAGAATAAGTGGAAATCACCCTGCGCTTACTGAATATCGACGGGAAGACGCCGCGGATCAGGCCCTCAGTCGGCGAG
>JAJDZJ010000039.1 GCA_022824685.1 Caldilineaceae bacterium | reverse complement strand
GGTCGACGCCGCCCCACGGTACCGGGTTGCTGTTCAGAATCACGCCGATGTCCGGCTTGCGCACCGCTTCGCGCTGTCCTGAAGGTTCATCAGGGTCCTCAATCGTCAGGACAAAGCCGGTCTCCAGATTGATCAGCTTTGCAATGGCATGTGTACTGATGAAACGGCGGAGCAGCTCGAGAAACCAGTTGTAGAGGTCGAGTTGGGGCTCATTCGGCAAGGGTTTGGCCTCCAGTCTGCCGTTGTTCCATTCGTAGCTTACGTCGATGTTCGGGTATGGGTTTTCGTACCACTTGGCCCAGTACTCTTCCAGGGTGACGTAGCGGCCGTCGTCGGGGGCAAAGGGATTGACAGACGGTCCGGGCCGCGCGAGAGGCTCCGCATGCACGTACGCGCCAGCGGACTCAGACATTGCTGTCTTGCCCGTCTGGGATGGACTTTTCTGTGTTTGGGACTGGCTGTGCAGGACTTCTTTGGACTCCATGCTGCCCCCTCCGGCATCGCGGCTGCGCGCAACACGGCCTACGTGCCGCCATTCTATCACGATATCTGTGCCCCCGGCTAGCAGCGCATCCAATCGCCAAACTGACCCGGGGACGGCGCCGGACACTCTTTGGAAGAAGGTCTCCGTTGCCTGAATCAGGGTTTTCGTGTCCTTTCGTCGCCAAACAACGTTGTGACTGGACCACGAAATGGTGCATCCAGACGGGGTTAGGGAGCGCTGTGAGGCGGCAGAATCCCGTCCGTGCGGCCTTGTCGTTCGTTCATGTGTAGCGAGAATGACAGTGTCCGAAGAGAAAGTTCGCTCCTCCTATTGGAAAAGGTCGGCATAGAACTAAGGAATGCCGACCAAAAGTGACATCTGTCTTACGGTTGCGTAGAATGCCAGTATTCGTCATCAAGAAAAAGGCAGGACTGACAAGCAATGACAGCCGAACTCAATGAGGAACGCCTTCGCCAAGCCGGTATCGGCGCCTTTTTTCGCCCAAGTCAACTGCAGCCGCTGGGAATCCCCTACCACAGGCTGCGACAGCTTGAGGCGGACGAGGCTGTCGAGCGCGTCGGTTGGGGTCTCTACCGGCTTGCCGAAGCTGAGCCCACAGAACGCTATTCGATCGCCTCCGTCTGTGCCCGCGTTCCCAACGCAATCGTTTGCCTCCTTTCGGCGCTTCAGGTGCATGGGATCGGTACACAACTCCCGCACCAGGTCTGGATCGCCATTCCGCACAAGGCAAAACCTCCTGTGCTGACCAATGTGGGAGTGCGTCTGCTTCGGTTCAGCGGCGCGGCATGGACCTATGGTATTCAGGAGACGAAGTTTGAAGGTGTGCCAGCCCGTATCACTTCACCAGTTCGCACCGTGGTTGACTGTTTCCGGTTTGAGCGTCTTGTCGGCAGAGAGGCTGCACTGGAGGCGCTGCGGGAGGCACTACAAGACAGGAAGGTGACCACTGCCGCGCTGGCTCGCACGCTTGAAGTGCTGCCCTCGCGTCGTCTCAAAACCATACTGGAGACGGGTGTGCTATGACGGCCAACGTTGCCGCCTCAATCAGGGCGCCTGTCCCCGCGCGAGACTGGATTCCACAGTTTTCTCAAGAACTGTCTCCTTAACCATTGGCGAGTTTCGATTGACTGCTGACGGGGCCTTCTGCGTCGGTTGAAAGGGCAGACAGCGATGGGTTCGTCCTCCGAGGGGCATCCCGGAAGCCTCGATCTGATTGACACAGGCGGCGCGTCGCTGTACACTGCGCCTGCTGCGGGCCTGCTTCATTTTGAACATCACCGCCTCCACGCTTGCATGCCGTCGGAGGCTGTTTTTGTCTACACCTTTTGCGTTTCCGTAAGGGGGTATCCTCGATGCGTTTCGCCGTGTTACTCCATGAAGAGCTCCACATAGGCAGTAATTTCCACGGAGAGGGATGTGACCTGCTTCGTGAAAATGGCCAGGTTGATATCGTTACAATACGACGCGGGGAGGAGGCGACCGCCTTTGAGCAGTTTCTCGCGGCCCTTAAGGAAGCGGATGCCGCGGTGATTGGCTGCTGGCACCGGCCGGCGATGCAGCCCGAGCACTGGCCGCAGGCGAAAAATCTCAAGGTATTCGCCGGCACCTTTGACAACCGCTTTTCCGGCTGGATCGATTTTGACCTTCTGGACCGGGGCGGCATTACCCTTATCGATACGTCACGCAGTATGACTCCCTCCGTCGCAGAATTTGCGCTGGCGATGACGCTGAATTTAGTCCGCGATATCCCCGAATCGATGTATCTGTTGCGGGAAGGAGGCTGGCAGACACACCCTTTCGACTCCTGGGAGAAGCCGGGCTTTGTGTACGGTGATTTGACCGGTCGGCGGGTGGGACTGGCGGGACTGGGCAGCATCAATCGGCGCTACGCGGAACTGATCGCGCCCTTCAGATGTGATGTTCAGGTCTATGATCCCTATGTTTCTGACGACGTGTATTCCCAGTACGGCGTCAAGCGGGCGAACTCTCTGGCTGAAATGGCGCAATCATCGGAGATATTTGTCGTCGGTCTGCCGCCGATGCCGACAACGCTGGAGGTTATCAACCGCGAGGTAATTTATTCCCTGCCCAAGGGGGCCCTATTTGTCCTGGTGACGCGGATGGCGGTTGTTGAACAACAGCCCTTGTGGGAACGGATCGAAGCCGGCGAGATTGCGGCGGCTATCGACGTATTTGAGCCTGAACCACCGCCCAAAGATGCCTGGTTCCGACAGCATCCCAACGTGCTGGCGACGCCCCATATCGCCGGCGGCACTGATTTCTGCCATCGCCGCTGTTTCACGGATGCTTGCAAGGACGCCATCGCCGTCTTGAATGGCGAGACACCGCGGTTTCCGGCGACAAGACGAGATGCTCTTCTCTATGAAGGGGAATTGAAGCCGGTTGACTGACAGAACCTGAGTCTGCCTTCATCTCTTTGGAAGTTAAGCCCCCCCGAAATTTTATTTACTTGACTATGGACTGGCCGTCAGGTAGACTGCGCACTGGTATGCGGTGTCCGATTTCTTGTATTTGATTCCGCAGCAGCATCTATTTTCCTCTCAGTTCATACTCACAGGAGCGTAAGCGCGGCAACCCCTCAGATATCACGCCCTGCTTGAGGCCAGACGCCCCGAACAGCCCCTGCAGGCGTATGTCAAGAGTCATATTTTCACGAATCGTCTCAAGGTGTAACCAAGGGAAAAGATGTGGCAATAGGCGCCGGGGTGGTTCCGAAAAAATCCGATCCCCGCTCACGTCTGCACGACTGGCGCGAGCGGCTGGAGAAGGATCTCCGCAATAACTGGCAGCTCTATGTGATGATCCTGCCCGTGCTGGTCGGCTTTTTCCTCTTTCGCTTTTATCCCCTGTATGGCCTGCAGATCGCCTTCAAAGATTACAACATCGTAGCCGGGGTCAGGGGCAGCGAGTGGGTGGGACTGGAGAACTTCTTCAAGTTCGTCGAAGATCCCTTTTTCTTCCGCGTGGTAAAAAACACGGTCGTGCTGGGCTTCTGGACGCTCGTGATCTCCTATCCGCTGCCGATCATTTTTGCGGTGTTGCTCAACGAGGTCAAACAGCAGCACGGCCTGTTCAAGCGTGTGACCCAATCGATCAGCTACCTGCCGCACTTTGTCGCCGTGGTGGTGATCGTCGGTCTGATCTATGACTTTTTCAGTTTCGACGGCATCGTCAACCAGATAGCGGTCGCCCTGACCGGCGACACGGTACGCATCCTGGGCGCGTCGGAGTGGTTTCGGCCGCTGTACGTCGGTTCTGTCGTGTGGCAGGGCGTTGGCTGGGGTTCAATCATCTACCTAGCGGCGCTGACAGGCATTCCGCCGGAGCTGTATGAAGCGGCGATCGTGGACGGCGCGTCGCGCTGGCAGCGTATCAAGTACGTAACACTGCCCGGACTGCTGCCGGTGATCAGCGTTACGCTGATTCTCTCTGTGTCATCGATCATTTCGGTGGGATTCGAGAGAGCGTTCCTGCTGCAACAACCGGCCACCTACAATGTATCGGACGTCATCGCGACCTATGTGTACCGGCGCGGGCTGATCAAGTTTGACTTCAGCTATGGCGCGGCGATTGGGTTATTCGACTCCGTCGTCGCCTTTGCCTTGGTCGTGGCGGCCAACTACATCGTAAAAAGAACGAATGAGGACCGCGAAGGACTGTGGTAGCGAGGAGTAGTTCGTGCATACCCTGAGAAAGATGCGGCTGTTCGATTACCTGAACTACCTGTTCCTGATCGGGTTCAGTTGCTTGATGCTCTACCCGCTGCTGTACGTCTTTTCCATTTCGGTGAGCGATGGCGAAGCGGTGTGGAAGCAATCGGTGAAGTTGTTCCCGATCGGCTTCAACCTGGATGCGTACGAGGCGATTGCGAGGGCGAACGCGGTGGTGCGAGCGTACCGGAACTCGATCGTCTACACGGTGCTTGGCACGTCGTTCACTCTGATCGTCTGCCTGCTGGCGGCATACCCGCTCTCGGAGCCCCGTTTTCGCTGGCGCGGTCCGGTCAGTCTGATTCTGGGGCTGACGCTCTTTTTCTCCGCCGGCCTGATTCCCACCTACCTGACCTATCAGAGCTATGGACTGCTGAATACGATCTGGGTGATTACCCTGCCGGTTGCCTTCAATTTCTGGTTTATCATCCTGGTGCGGGCGAATATCTCGACGATACCGCGCGAACTGAAGGACGCCGCCCGCGTGGACGGCGCCAGCGACTTTCGCATCCTGTTGCAGATCATCGTGCCCCTCTCCAAACCGATCCTGGCGACCATCGCCCTGTTCGTCGCCGTGGCGATCTGGAATGACTTCTTCAATCCGCTGCTCTATCTCAACAACTCGGAAAAGTTCCCCCTGACGATCATGCTGCGGCGGATGCTGATACGGGGAGCCACGGGGGAGGTGGTGCAGGGGAACTATGCCGACACCCTGCAAGCGAAGGCGTTTTTCCGGCAGGTAAAGATGGCAACCGTCATCGTGACGTTGGGTCCGATTCTGCTGGTATATCCCTTTGTCCAGAAGTACTTTGTGCAGGGCACGCTGGTCGGCGCAATCAAGGGGTAAACCCGGGCGCGCTATAGTCGACGCTATAGTCGAATCGAAAGAAGGGGGTGGTTCTATCGAGCAGATCTTTGGCAACAGTCTATGCTCTCCAGCATTTGCGATTCATTCGCTTTAATGTAGATCCCAAATGGGACCGGGAGCTTGCGGATAGAGGCAGAGCGAGCGAGAGGCCGGCGATCCCAGGATACAGGCCGTATGGACAACCCTGGTCTCATATTGAACTTACATTAGACACAAAAGAGGAGAGGGAAATGAAGAGATTCAGCCTGCCGTTATATGCTTCCTTGCTCACCGTTTTGAGCATTCTCCTGGTGAGCTGTGTTCCACAGGCGCCCGGGACCGTCGAGAGCGACGGCGCCGTCGAGCTGGAGTTGATGATTGCGCCGGAAGGTGTCTTTGGAGATATCACGCCTGAGACCTACTCGATGCAGCTGTTGGCCGACCGGACCGGCTTCAGCTATGCGTTCCGCCAGATCCCGCGCGAGTTTCTCGGCGAGCGGATCGCCACCACCCTGGCCTCCGGTGATCTGCCGGACATCATGCAGCTGGGTCTGCCGGCCGACTCGACCGGGACGCCGATGGACATCGCGCACGAGTTCGGTCCGCAAGGGCTGTTCGTCTCGCTCACCCAGTACATCGAGGCTGGCGACATGCCCAATCTCGTGGCCGAGATGGAAAGACAGCCCGATATGGAGAAGTTGATGACCTCGCCCGACGGCAACATTTACGCTGTGCCCCAGGTTAGACGGCTACGTCAACTCAGGCCGTGGCTGCAGTTACGGGCGGATCTGCTCGAGCAGTGTGGGATCATTGCCGACAGATGGAATGGCAACTGGGACGCCATCCTGACGCTGGATGATCTCCAGGGGGCGATGTTGTGCCTGAAGGATCAACTGGGCGGCAAGCCTGTCATCTCCAGCCGCAGCGGCTTCACCGGCCATACGGGCAACTGGGCCAAATGGCTGGGCACCGACCTGACCGTTTACTACAACCCCTACACCGAGCAATATGAGTATGGCCCGCTGATGGACCGCTTCCGCACCATGGTCGAGTTCATGAATTGGATGTGGGAAAACGGCGTTCTGCATCCGGAGTACGCCACCATGAGCGACCCGGACTGGGAGGCGCTGGCGCGCGGCACGTGCGAGGCGGGCGCCATTCTCGAGAACACGGGCTGGCATTTCTATTCGTGCGTCGCCAATGCCGGCATTGACCAGGGCAAGTTCTACCCCGTCATGTCGCTGACGGTCGACGACGAAAAGATTCTCTGGCCCGCACCCTCCAATGTATGGCTGGGGAACCCCCTGGTTATCTCGGCCTCCTCCTCTGAGGCAGAGATCGAAGCAGCCGTGTGGCTGATCGACTATCTGTTCAGCACCGAGGGCCGCTTCCTGATCTACCAGGGCAAAGAGGGCGTGGATTGGACCTATCGCGCCGACGGGACCAAGTGCTATACCGACACCATTCAGCGCCATCCAAGTCTGAAGGAAAAGCACTACTGCGCCGGCGCGATCCCCGAGTCCCCGCCCGCGATGACCAACGAAACGGCGTTCATCAATGACATCGGCTCGCTCGCCCGCGTCTGGTGGCCAGAGGCCGAACCGCATTGGGGCCTGATGGCAGACTGGCCGGCGCCGGAATTTCCGGATGGGTGGAGATGGATTGACGATCAGTTCATCAATCCCAGCGGCTCCTACGGTGATCCGCTGCCTTCCATCGTACTGAACGAAGAGGAGGCGGAGATAGCCGCCAGTCTCGGCGCTCCGATCGACACCTATCTGCTTGAAACGATCCAGCAAATGATCGAGGGGCGAATCGAAATCAATGACGACACCTGGGGCGAGCTCACCTCCACCATCGAAAGCATGGGGGCCCAGGAGATAGTGGATGCCTACAACTCCGCTCTGTCGCGCGCGCAGTAGCGTGGTAGAGTAGCCGCAGGGCCAACCTGACCGGCGTGCGATCCGGACTGCACGCTGTCCAACGACCAAGACGCTGGGGACGGAGAGATTCGCCGTCCCCAGCGTTCCTTTTCATAGGCGAACGCCGGAGTAAACTATGGGGAGAGTCAAAACGGCAGACGAACCGATCAGATGCGCGGTGATCACCGGTGGCCACGGCTATGACGTGCTGAATTTTCACCGGTTTTTCCGCGGTCTATCGGGCGTCGATGCCTATATCCAGCACATGGACGACTTCGCTTCCGCACGCGCAAGCGTGCGCGACGGCTACGACGTGGTTCTCTTTTACACGATGTTGATGGATGGCCCCACCGACGACGGGGGACAGTGGTACGCGGGGAGACCCAAGACTGCATTGGGGCGCCTGGGCGAGACGGAGCAAGGCATCATCTTCCTGCACCACGCCATCCTCGCCTACCCGCAGTGGCCGGTATGGAGCGAGACGGTGGACATCCGGGATCGCAGTTTCGGCCACCATCCCGAACAGACGCTGCGCGTCGAGATCGCCGGCCCTGAACATCCGATCACCAGGGGCATGAACGCCTGGGAGATGGCGGACGAAACGTACATGATGGAGGAACCGGGCGCAGACAGCGAGATTCTGTTGACGGCGGACCATCCCAGGAGCATGAGAGCGATCGCCTGGGCGAGGATGTACAGGCATGCACGCGTCTTTTGCTTCCAATCGGGGCATGACAATCTGACGTGGGCTAACCCCGGTTTTGGCGAGACCGTGTTGCGGGGGATCCAGTGGGCAGCCCGCAGAATTTAGGCGCGGCTGTCATCCCGGAGAAAGCTGTATGCGCGCGTTGGTGACGAGGCTCCGGCCCGACAAGAGACGCGAGAAGGTACTGGTGCGCGACTGGCCGGCGCCGGCGGGACCGACGGGCAACCAAGTCAAGACGCGGACGGTCTATTCGGGCATTACAAACGGGACCGAGCACAACGACCTGGTCGGCGGCAACTATGCGCATCCTGACGACGCGCTGCCGGCCGGGTGGGGCTATCAGCACGTGGGGCGCGTGATCGAGACCGGCCCTGATGTTGCCGAGCTTGCCGTCGGCGATCTGCTGTATATCAACGCCGACCACAAGGAATATGTGGTGACGCGTGAAGATGGCCTGCTCATCAAAGTGCCGGAGGATGTGGACCCCAGGCAGGCTGCGCTGTTTGGCATGTCCAGTGTGGCGATGCGCTCCTGTCGGCACGCTGATCTGCGCATGGGTGAACGCGTTCTCGTCGTCGGCCAGGGGTTTATCGGTCAGATGGCGGCCCAGATTGCCAGCGTGATGGGCGCCCGCGTCGCGGTCTGCGAAGTCGACCCGCGCCGGCTGGGGCTGGCGCGACGGATCGGCGCCGCTGAGGAGGTGTTCGATGTCGCTGGCGACGGCTGGGAGAAACAGGTCGCCGATGGCGCCTTCGATGCGCTGATCGACGCGGCGGGCGTCGCGGGCATGGAGGACCGGATGATTCGCGCGCTCAAGAGCCGGGGCCGGCTTCTGCTCATCGCCGGCCGCTTTCACGTCCACTATACCTTCAATCTGGGTCAGGCGCGCGAGATTACGATCAGACAGAACACGGGCTATGACCGCGATGACCTGGCCAATCTGTGCCGGCTCATTCGCCGCGGCTTGGTCGATATCGCCCCGCTGCTCCAGGACGTTGTGCCGGTGACGGAGGCCCGGCGCGTCTACGACACACTGCGCGACGCCCCGCATGAACTGTTGGGCACCATATTTATCTGGGAGTAACGCGCTGCACGCGTTCTACGCGAGCGAGGAGAGCACACCGGGAGCCGAGCCATGGCACAGATGCAGATTGGGACGATTGATACGATCCGACTTGCGCCCGACGCCGGCCCGCGCATGCGCACCGCAGCCGCCGAACTGGCGCGCTGGATCGAAAGCCTGGGGGCGAGGAAGCCGACCATCGGTGCAGAGGCGGGGGATGTGACAGCGTTGTTAAGCGCAAACGGGACCGACCTGGAGCCGGAGCACTTCTGCATCGAAGTGGAGAGCGCCGCAACGCTGCGCATTACGGGCGGCGATGGACGCGGCGTGTTGTATGGTGTGCAGGAGTGCATCGACCGCGCCCGTCTGGGTCAACCCATCATGACGATGACCGATGGCCCCCATTTTGCTCTGCGCAGCCTGGACATGTGGGAGACGCCTTCCAGCATGGTCTGGTGTCTGCCGTTCGACAGCATTCTTAGCTATGACAAAATGCTGCGGCCCGAGGAGATCCCGGAGTACCTGGATTTCGCCCGGCGGCTGCTGACGATGCGCGTCAACAGCCTCAACCTGTTCTCTCAATACGCGGCGGGAGGGTCGTTGTTTGAACGCTGGCTCTCACACGCCGAGCCGGTCGAGCGGTTCGCGCAGTTTATGGATCGCTTTGGCGTCTCAATATGTTTGGCGCTCCACTATGCCTCTCCCGACGAAAGCGGCCACTATGTGACGCTGTGTCCCTACTCGGATCATATCCGTGAGCAGTGGCAGGACTTTGTGGCGCGTATGGCCGTCGCCATGCCGACGGTGCGCAATTTCAGGCTGAGAGGCGCGGGCGAAGAGGCGCCCGGCCCTCACGAAGACGATTGCGACCGCTGCGCTGCGACTCCCCTGCGCGAGCGTGTTCTGGCGGGCATTCGCGTGGTCAGCGACGCCGTAGCCACCATCGGCGGCGATCTGCTGTGGCTCACCGGCACCGACCAGGCCGCCCATGCCAGGGCGGAGGCGGAAATGTACGGCGACTGGGGGGATGACCTTCCTGAAAACGTGTGGATCGCACACTGCCACAACTACTGGGACCACCGCCCACCTTATCCGCCGCACCCGATCTGGAACCACGCTGGTAATCGGCCCGGAGAACGTTCGCCTTATGTGCTTCAGGTCGCGCTGGTGGGCGATTCGGCCGGCATGAACTTTTTGCCGTGCTCGATGGCGCACCGCTGGCAGGAGGACTTTCGCACCGCGGCAGACAAGGGATACGAGGGTTGTGACGCCAACATGGCCGTACATCCCCAGTACGTAGACCATCCCCTCAACCTCTCCAACTGGCATACGTACGGCAAGCTGTGCTGGAACCCCTACCTCGCCCCGGACGACATCCTGTCCGAATGGCTGACGATGGAGTACGGCGCCGATGCGGCGGCGTTCCTGCCTGGCCTGCGCGCAACCTATCCCGCCACCATCGGCGCGCTGTTCAGCCGCAGCGCCTTTACCCAGTGCCACAGTTATGTTGCGCGCTACGACTACCTTGATACACGGCTCAATGGACCGTGGCGCGTGTGGACGGATCTCTTGCATCCAGGGATGGACCGGGTCGGCGAGAAGGTCCTCGGACTGGAAATGCCGCTCGACGCCTATCCTGAGGCGCAGCGCGAGGCGCTGCGCAACGACCCGCGCTACCAGCTCATCTTCAACCGGATGCCATTGACCGACGCCTATGCCGCCGAGTTGATGGCGGAGAAGCGCGCGGCCGCCGGCCATATGCAAGGCGTGCTGGCAGCGTGGCAGCAACTGGAAGGCAAGATTGACCCGGCATCCTTTGCCCACGTGGCCGGGTTGCTCGAAGCCAACGTAAATGACGTGCGCATCTTTGTGGACTGTTTCGGGCTGTATCTGGACCATAAACTGGGACGGTTGCAGGCGGCGCAGATCGAGGCAATGCGCGCGCGCTACGCCGACGTTCCGAAGGGCGAGGCCACCGCTGGTTCACCGTATGACGGCTGGTTCTGGGATCACTTCGGCTGGCAGGGCACCTATCTGGAGTTCCTGGACGATCTGGAGAAGCTGTTGCGGGGCGAGACGCCCGGCCCGTTCTTTACCGGCGGAGCGACGAAGAGACAGGCGGAATGAACTGTCAAAGAGGTACTCGGCGGCCGGTTTGCCGACCGGGCCGCCCTTCACGGGATCGGATTCGAGCAACCGGCGCCATTCGAAGACACAGTCGGCGGTGGCATTGACAGGCAACGAGCGGCTGCCACATCATTAAGATTCATTCACAGCGAAGATGCGCGCGTCGCGCAGGTAGAAGCGCAAGGACACGTCACGTCCGGCCAGGCCCGTCGTGTCCTTCCCGCCCCACCGCAGCGGCAGCCTGGCGCCATCCACGTCGCTGAGGACACATTTTTCGCGCTCGTAGCCCTCTATGGTTTGACTGTCCGGTTGCCGTACCTCCACCATCACGTAGGCCTGATCCGGTAGCAGCGTGCCTGTGCCGCTTTGCAGGTTGACCGTCAGCGGGCGTTGCGGCGCCTCGAACAGGCGCGACGAAAATTCGGCGTTCGACTGCGAGCCCACCCAGGTTATGCGGTCGACCGGCGTGCTGTAGCGCCGCATCGTGTTGTACTCGAGGAAGCACAGGCGGCCATCGACGACAAAGGGCGTGCAGGTGGTGAACACCCCTACGTGCATCTCGCGCGCAGGGCGCTGCCAGCGCCGCCCATCGCGGCTCACCCACCATTCATAGGAGATATGAGGCCCGTGTTCGCCAATCATGAGCGGGCTGCGGGCATAGTTGCGCATAAGGCCCACAAAGCGATCACGGTAGGCGAACACGGTAAACATGTAGAGTTCGAGATCCGGCGGATCATCCGCATCCGGTTCGATGAAGTTCTCCAGGCGCGACCAGTGGGCGCCGTCTTCACTGCTGCGGATCGCCAGCACGCGGCGCTGGCTCGGCCCGATGTTGTCAGGAAGCGCCGCCGGGAATGGCCGCTTTACGGCCTGGTAGCAAAGGTATTTCCTGCTGCGCGGGTCATAGACGGCTGAAAAGGCGTCGTTGCCGTCGCGGAAGGCCGGGTTGCCATCCCACTCCTGCCAGTGCAGGCCATCCGGCGAAAAGGCCGCGCCGGCGTTGTGGACCGGATGATGCCCTGGCAACGGTCCTTCGGGGTGCGTGGGCCCCCAGCCGGTGTGGATCATGGCGTAGCGGCGATTGGGGTCGGTCGCCTCGTCGTTCAGCATCACCGAAAAGATGCCGCCATTGTCGATCAACACATTGGGCGACTTGGCGTCCGGGACGATGCCCAGGTCCGGCCGTTCGAAGTGGATGCCATCTCGGGTGCGGGCATAGCAGACCTGCCACTTCAGCCTGGAGGGATTCCAGCCCGGCCGCGTTATGCTGAACGTTTTTTCGCTCTCGGAATGGCTGCGTGCGCTGGCCTGTTCGGCGCTCAGGCGGTCGACGAGAAACCGTTCGGGGCTGCGCCGCAGACTGTACCAGACGTGGACCGAGCCGTCGGCCTCCTGGAGGCTGGTGAGCGCCAGATCCTGGGCGAATTCGTTCAGGTCATCTTCCAGCCCTTCAGGAGGGCTGTCATCGCGAACGAGCCGGCAGCCGCCCGTAAGCAGCCGGCCGCGCGGCTCGTGGGCGTCTTCCAGGGACATGAAGAGCAGAGTCAGGGCGCTCGTGTCATTCGGTTGCGCCAATACTGGATTGGCAGCGTTCATACGCCTTACCTCCCCTCCGCCCCGTTCCCCACCCCGCGGCGACCTTCCCGTACTTCCTACCTTCACATCACTCCAAAGCAGCCACCATCTCGTCCGTATAGCCGAAGAGGGCCGGCGTGCCGCCGGTGTGAACGAAGACGACCGGCTCCTGCGCCGGTAGCGCGCCGCAGCGGATGTGGGCCGCCAGCCCGGCCAGCGCCTTGCTGGTGTAGACCGGGTCGGTGAGGATACCCTCAGTCTGGGCAAGCAGGCGCAGAGCAGCCAGCCCCTCCGGCGTAGGGATGCCGTAACGCTCGCCGACGAAGGAGTCGTCGTTGTCGAAGTCGGCCGCGGTCAAGGTCACGTCCAGGTCCAGCCTCTCGGCGGCCTGGTTCGCCATCCCGGCCATGCGCGCTTCGTTGCCGTTCTTGGAAGACGGATTGATCCCCTTCACTAGCATGGGGCTGCCCACCGCCTTCAGCCCGAGAACCAGCCCGGCTTGGGTGGTGTCGGCCGCGCAGACGTACATGCGCTGCGGGTCGATCTCCTGCTCGCGACACTGCCGCGCCACTTCAAGCGCGGACTGAGCGTAGGCGATGACATCCAGGTCGATGGTATCGGCCTGGCGGGGAACGTATACGTTGTGACCGGCCGCGCGCAGCTCATCGGCCTTGGCCGCGATCATCTCCTGCTGGCTCTCGCGGTCGTTGTCTGACATCACCTTCACATGCGCGCCAAACAGCCGTTGCAGCAGGTTGTTGCCGGTGATCGCGGTCTTGTCGATTTCCCGCTCGGACCGCAGGATCAGATGCAGTGTGATGCCCAGCTTGGCGCAGGCTGCGGCCAGCTGTCGGCAGTAGTTGGACTGCACGGCCGCGCCGTAGACGATGGTATCCGCGCCGCGCGCCACCGCGACCGCCAGGCTGTACTCAAGCATGCGGGTCTTGTTGCCGCCAAAAGCCAGTCCGGTCAGGTCATCTCGTTTAATGTAGACTTGCGGCCCGCCCAAGGCAGCGCTGAAGCGGGGCAGATGCTCCAGCGGCGTATTCACCTCCCCCAGGCGAACGCGGTTCAGGCCGGCCAGCGCCATTTCCAGCTTGTCTTCCAGTGCGGACCCCATGACCATGTCTCCTCTTGAATTTTACGGGTATTGCGTTGTCAATATGTTGTTGGCATACGAGCGTCTGCCAGGACGGAAGCGCCGGCCGTTAGTCACCGGCCGGCTGCAGTTCCGGCTGCCGGCTCAGTTCCCAGGAGCGGGCCAGGCTCTGCGTCTCAACCATCTTGGCGTACCGTCCGCCGCGCGCCATCAGTTCGGCATGCGTGCCCATCTCGACAATGCCGCCGCTTTCCAGCACGACGATCTTGTCGGCGTGGCGGATGGTCGAAAGACGGTGGGCGATCACCAGCGTGGTGCGGTTGCGGGTGAGCCGGTTGAGCGCCTGCTGGATCAGCCACTCGGTCTCGGTGTCAACCGAGGAGGTGGCCTCGTCCAGGATCAGGATCGGCGCGTCTTTCAGCAACGCGCGCGCGATCGAGATGCGCTGCTTCTGGCCGCCGGACAGGCGCACGCCGCGCTCCCCGATCAAGGTGTTGTAGCCGTCAGGCAGCTCGACGATGAATTCGTGCGCGTTGGCCGCCTGCGCCGCCCTGACGATTTCATCGACGGTTGCGCCGGGGCGTCCGAAGGCGATATTCTGGCGCACAGTCCCATGAAACAGGAAGATATCCTGCATGACCGAGGCCACGTTGGCGCGCAGGAACTCCAGATCGAGGCTGCGCAGGTCGTGGCCGCCGACACAGATCTGCCCCTCCTGGGGATCGTAGAAGCGGGGAATGAGACGGCTGACCGTCGTTTTGCCGGCGCCGGTCGCCCCCACCAGCGCCACCATTTCGCCGGCGCCGATCTTGAAATCGATATCGTTCAGCACCACCTCTTCCGACTGATAGCCAAAGGAGACATTGTGGAAGGCAACGTCCCAGCGGGAAATGCGCGGCTTGACCGCGTCGGGCGGACTGCTGATCTCCGGCTGCACGGCCAGCAGTTCGAAGATGCGCTCCTGGCTGGCGCCGGCCCTGTGCAGGGTGTCGCTGATGTCGGCCAGCTTGAGAAAAGGTTGGTAGATATAGACCAGGTAGGCGATGAAGACGAAGAGATCCGCGACAGTCAGCGTTTCGTCCAGGGCAAGGCTGCCGCCCACCCACACGGCTACGATCACGCCCAAGCCGCCCGAAAACTCAACGATGGACGAGGGCAGCAGCGAGATCCTGGTGGCGGCGCATATCCTGTCCCGGTAGTCGGCAGCCGAATGCGCGACCTGGTCCGCCTGCGACTTTTCCCGGCCAAAGGACTTGATCTCGGTGATGCCGGAAAAGCTGTCCTGTACCTGGGCCACCAGTTCGGAGATGCCGGCCCGCACCTGGCGCCATATGCCGCGGATCTGCCTGGTGAAGCGATAGATGATATAGCCGCCGATCGGCAGCGGCAGCACGACGAGCAGGGCCAGCAGGGGATGAATCCAGAGCAGGACACACCACATGGCGATGGGTATGACGGTGGCCATCACCAGTTCGGGCACGCCGTGCGCGACGAAGTCCTCCAGGGTTTCGATGTCGTTGATGGAGCGCACGATCAAAGCGCCGGTGCGCTGGCGGTTGTAGAAGCTGTGGGAGAGCTGCTGCAGATGGCGGTAGACGCGCGCCATCAGGCTGGTGGTGACGCCGTAAGCGGCCACATGGGAGAACTGGCCGTAAAAGTAACGGCCGACACCGCGCAGCGCATAGACAATCCCCAACACGGCGGTCATCGCCAGCAGGCCGGAGGTAGAGCCGCCGCCCTCGGTGATCCACAAGATCAGGCGGCGCACCAGCAGCGGCGGGACCAGGCTCGTCGCGGAGAAGAGCAGCCCGCTGAGGACGGAGAGGACCACAAATTTGCGCTGGCCGCCCAGGATATGCCAGAGGCCGGACAAGAATCCCGGCTGGACGTGGTTGGTGGACATGGTTGTGGACATCCGGCTATTGGCCTTCAAATATATTTATCCTTCAAGACTCTGGCGCAGCCACAAGGGCTTGTTGACACTTTCAAGGTGTGTGGAAGAAGGTAAGCTCTTCCGGCTGCGTTCGGTGAAAAGGCAGGGTTTCAAAACGGGCTCAATAGACACAGTTTCAGGGTAACTGCACGAAAAGCTGGGCTGGGCACGCCCTGAACACAGGTCGTGCGCTCGTACGAGAACTCGTAGGGAACACGTAAACACTCGTACGAGCGTTTACGTGCGTTTGCGAGAAAAAATTTTCAAGAGACAGAATAGGGCTTGTCCGCAACAATATAATAATTATATGATAAACAAGAACTCATCTGCGTTCAGTTTGAAACCAAGAGTTTTCGCACGGGCTGTGGCCTGACATCGCAAGCGTCTCACTCGCCCTCTTGCTACTCGCAAGCTCGTGGACCCATTTGGGATCTACAAGAGAAACGATGGGGCGCTGGGCCCTTGGCGCACGGTCAGGTATCGTCCCGTCTCCCACTTCCCCGCCTTCGATTGCGCGGATCTTGCCTGCCTCATTGAAATGTCAACGACTCCTAGATCTTGACTTTGGCAGAGCACTTCTCAAGAATGTCTTGGATGTCGTCCGGCGATTTTGACACGGCGGCGTGCCAGCGACCAAATCCGCCATGCTCGTTTACGGCTTTCACCCACTCCCCAAGAAAGCGGCGTTTGGTACGGTCTTGTTCAGTTTCCTGACCCTTGGTTTCCAATACGAGGACTTCGCCCGATCTGAGACGGATTATGAAATCGGGCCGGTATTTGCGCACGATGCCCCGATAGATATAGAGAATCTCAAAGCCAAGATGATCGTTCTTCACCCAGGCCGCTACTGCGGAGCTGTGGTCCAGGTGGAAGGCATCGGACGCTTCCCAGGCGCTGTCATAGACGCAGAAGTTTATGTGGCTGCGGGCCGTGTATTCACAGGGCTTGCCCGTGTACCAGGTTACCATGTCAGCGGTGGAACGGAGCGGGCGGTCCTGGTCAAAAACAGGCTCCACTTTGCGCGTGTTGCCGAAACGAATGGCCTCCCATATGTGCTGGACGACTCTGGTCATGTTCAGGGTGATGACGAGTCCCCGTCTCAGCCTGTCGTGATGGTAGAGCGCCGGGGTGACATAGACTTTTTCGGAGCGGATAAACTGCTCGACCAGACGCACGATCTGGGCCAGGAGAAACTCCCTGTTGCCGCGCCAGTCGTTCTGCATCTGGTCATATACGTCACGCGCGGTCTCAAAAATAATACGCTGGGTGCGATACTCGCGCGCAAGGCTTTCCAGATCAATGGCCTTGACGCCTTTCAGATCCGGCTTGCCTTCGACGATTGGGGCAAGCTCCGCCAATTGCGCGGTCTGGCTGGCGTTCAGTTCCAGCGGCTGCACCTTGTCACAATCCAGAGACAGGCGCGGGCTGTAGAGATGCTCAATGCGTATTACGTTCGGCCAGCTTATTTCGAACTTCGCTTTACCGGCAACCGGTTCGATGGCTGTCTTGGGTTTGGGGGCAGGGCAATCGCATCTAAATCTGTAGGCCGATTCAGTTGAAATTGTGGCCAGAAGAAAGCGAGAATAAGTGGAAATCACCCTGCGCTTACTGAATATCGACGGGAAGACGCCGCGGATCAGGCCCTCAGTCGGCGAG
>JAJDZJ010000145.1 GCA_022824685.1 Caldilineaceae bacterium | reverse complement strand
CAAGGTGGCTGATGCAGGCTTCTTGTGTCGGGAACTGGCGGTAAATTGCGGGGATGTTCACGGGCTATCTCCTGTAGTTGACTATACCTACAGTATACCCGATCCCCCTTCACTTGTCAAGCCCCAAACTGCCAATCGCCTCGGAAACTTATCCCGATGTGCCTGCATATGACTGAGCAACTCTGTTTCCACATCCCATCCCACACACTCGCCGATGAGACTGATCGCAATCAATTCACAGTCGCTACATGCAGGCTTCGGCCCGGGTCTTCTCAAATGTCTTTCGAGTTCCTTGTACATGTCGTCAACGAGCACATACACCCATAGACAGAAGTCGTCAAAGTGGGCTATCATTCGATTGGTCCTCCTGGTGAGCTATCTTGGTTGGTCGAGACTTCCAAAGTTATCTCACCAGGGGAGTTTTTCAAACGCTAACTAGCATAAGGCCCTAATGGCAATCACGCGTAGATCCTCCCCAGTCTGGCCTCCAAAACTGGCCCCGAGCGCCTTGACGACCGAGAGTTCAGCCGGCGACCAGGCGATTTCATCACCCAAGCCCCTTTCCGACGCCAAACGCCTCCAATCGCCAGTTTCCCGGGATCCAGCGATCCAAAAACCGCACAGGAGCCGCTTGAAGGCCCTGAATCGACGGCATAGGTCCCTTAGGGCCCCGCAATTTCGTACCCCTCAGCCTGACCAGCGTCCTGGGAGCCCTCTCTGGTAGAGGATCCGCCGCCCTGAGCAAGCCAATACAAAGCTATCGCCGCGGCGCTGCCAAGAGGAGCAGGATGCAACGGCGGCGATGCAGCCGGCGCGGCCGCGCCATTGGCTTGCTCAACGCCGCCGCAGGCGAACTCGGCGCCGTATAGACGGGGATGACGTTTCGGACAGATCGGGCCGCCATTCGACATATCGGTCACCCCTTAACCCGCGTGATACCATGTGATGGAGCGACGATGATTTGGCCGCCTCCACCACTGACTGAGCACGGGGAGCACCCAATGCGCTTGCAATCAAGTTCCGAAAGGCCGAACGCCTCCTTTACTCTCCTCAAGAACGAACTGAGAAACCAAGTTCCCAGAATATCGCTCCTCTTCGCGCTGGCGCTCATCGGCACAGGGGTCGCGTTGATTCAGCCCTACCTCTTCAAACTGCTCATCGACACCGCCATACCCGCAGCCGACATTGGCCTTGTTGGCCTCCTTCTCGTCGGAATGTTGATCGTGCCCCTGCTCAGCGCCGGCCTCAACTCCGTCAACCACTATCTGCGCGCCTACATCGGCGAAGGCGTCGCCCAGCGTCTGCGCCAGGAACTGTTCGACCACCTGCTGCGCGTCCGCCTAGCGGAGCTCGATCAGTTCACGAGCGGAGAGCATGTCCATCGACTGACCCGCAGCTGCGGCAGAATCGGCGAAGTCTACGTCAGCGAACATCTACTGCCACTGGCAATGAACGCCATCCTTCTCATTGGCACACTGGCCGCAATGACTGCCCTGCACTGGCGCCTTTCCCTGCTAGCGCTCCTCGCTTTCCCCTTCGCCTACTTCCTGACGCGCAAGACACGCGGCCGTGCCCAGTCCCTCTACCGCGACCAATCAGATCTGTTGGAAGCCGGCCAGAGCTATCTGAACGAGGTTTTCCCCGGAATGCGCGCCATAAGGGCCTCCAATGCCCAATCCTACGAAGAGGGGCGCTGGCGCGAGTGGCTCACAGCCCATCGCGACATCAAGGCAAGAGTGGCCGCTTTCCACGAACTGATTCGCATTGTGCTGCCGGAATCCATCAACCAGGTAGCCGCCGGCCTCGTCCTCGGTTACGGCGCCTTCGAAATCATCCAGGGCAGACTGACCATCGGCAGCCTCGTGGCCTTCATTGCCTACCTGCCCCGCGCCTACGCTGTGCTGCAGGCGCTGTTGGGCGCCCATGTCAACCTGCAGGAAGCGAGGATCAACGCCGAAAGAGTGGATGCCCTCTTAGCCCTACCTCGTGAACCGTCTGGTCACACGCTACTAGGCCGTGGGCCTTCTATAGAGGAAAAAGACGCCGAAACGGCCCTTCAGCCGGTTGGAGCCTCGCTGGCATTCCAAAACGTATCGTTCGATTACGGCCGCGGCGACTTCGGCGCGTGGGAACTTAATTTCAGCGTCGCGCCAGGCGAGTTCGTCGGTATCGTCGGCCCCAGCGGCGGCGGCAAATCCACCATCATCGAACTCATCATGGGTTTCTACACGCCCCAGTCCGGAAAGATCACGATCGATGGAATCAACCTGCTTGAACTTTCCTTGGAATCGTTGCGAAGCCGGGTCGGCCTCGTCTCCCAGGAAACGTTTCTCTGGAACGCAACGATTAGTGACAACATCCTCTATCCAGAACGCGATGACGCCGGCAGGAGCAGACAAGCCGCTCGCGAAGCGCAGATCGATGAATTCATAATCGGACTTCCCGACGCGTACCAAACGGTGGTCGGCGAACGAGGAATGACGCTCTCCGGAGGGGAACGCCAGCGCCTGGCCATCGCCCGCGCGCTTCTGCAGCGCCCCAGGCTCCTCTTACTGGACGAAGCCACCTCCGCGTTGGATGCCCTCACAGAACAAAAAGTGCGCGTTGCCATCGATAAGGCCCGGGCCGGACGCACAGCCATCGTCGTCGCCCACCGCCTCACCACAGTCCTGAACGCGGACCGGATCCTGGTGATCGACCAGGGCCGTATTGTAGAGATGGGCAGCCGCCATGAGCTTCTTGCGCGCCAGGGCCTCTTCTTTGATCTCTACCAGGCACAATCTCTCAAGTCAGAACAGTAGTGAGGGCACCAGCTTACGCAGCGAGGGCGCCTTGGGGCGCAAGCCCGGCCGGGGAGGCTGCGCCTTGCTTGCTACCGGCAACACCGAGGGCGCCGGCGCCCACTTAACCCCGGATGTCGCCGCACAGGCACATATTTAACCAACCAGGCCGCATAACCAGACCTCCGCAACACTGCTTGAAGACGGCTCAAACGCACGTCTTCGAAGGTAGCCGTTCATGTGATTGGATTCGGTCCTGTAATTGTCCACGTGTCCAGTTCGGCCCCTGGGCCGGCGCGGCGCTCTCCCTACTCGACAATGACCAACAAGACTCACCCCTAACGGAGACAGGACTCGACTTCCTCTTTCGACGAGGTCAAGTGTATCTGTGATCGGCTGGAAGGGGGTGCTGACGCGGGGCGTGAGCGGCTCTGCCAGGAATCCCTGACGCCGACCGAAACCAAGTAGGCACTATATTGGCACAAAAGAGTGTCCATTGCGACACAAAGATGACTTGCTGATGTTGCAAATTATAGGGATATTCCGTAGACGCAATGTCAATGTTGCAACGTTCGCGGCTGCGTGCATCCCTGGCTTCCGCCGACAATAAGCGCAGGTAATCAGCCAAAGTCTGACCCCACTTTTGCATATCCGGTCGAACCATCTTGACTTCCATTCCTTACCAAGTACGAGTCTGTCAGATGGTTCTTTTACAACTCAATTACCCTTAACCCATACTCTTGATCTCAGCTAGGAGCTACATCAGTTCGAAAGAAGGCCTGCCTGACTATCACCCGTTGCCGCAGGAAATCAAGCAAACTGGCAGTACCCTATTGAACATTTCGACGCCCAAGCTGGACGGCGCCAATTTGCGATCGCTGTTGTTGGGTTGAAAGAACTGTATTATACTTTTTAAGTGGGCTTCCTTCGTGTAGAATCAAAATGGAAGTTAGGCCGAATTTCGCACGCGATGGGCCCCCCATTTGCCTCTGAGGCACTCGGCCAAGAAACCTTTCACTCCCGTCAACGGTTGACAGGCAGCCCAAAACTACATCCCTACCACCATCATTTTCAAGGAGCTAAGAATGAAAAGCATGAGGAAAATCAACAGAGCGGGCATGATTCTGTCGATGGTCATTGGCATGATCATCGCGGCCTGCATGAGCCCGGCGGCGGGACCTGAAGTCGTCGAGTCGGACGAGGCGGCCGCGCCGGCGATGCAGGAAGCGCAGTCCACATTGAGCATTGTGCAGGAACGCGGCAAGCTGGTCTGCATCGGCAACTCACAGCTGCCCGGTTTCGGCTTCCTCGATTCCGAAGGCAACTTCTCCGGATTTGACGTCGACTACTGCCGTGCCATTGCCGCGGCGATCTTTGGCGACGCCAACGCCCTCGAAGTCCGGCCCGCAACCGCCAAGGAGCGCTTCACAATTCTCTCCAGCGGCGAGGGCGATGTGATCATCCGCAACACGACCTGGACCATGTCCCGCGACACCGACCTGGGCATGAACTTCGGTCCCACCACCTTCTACGACGGGCAAGGCCTGATGGTGCGCAAGGAGGCCGGCGTCTCCACGCTTGCGGATCTTGAGGGCGCGTCGGTCTGCGTCATCACCGGCACAACCACCGAGCTCAACCTCGCCGACCAGTTTGCGGCGGCCGGCGTGAACTATGAAGCCGTCGTATTCGAAGACTTTGACCAGTCCTTCACCGCGTACGACGAGGGCCGCTGTGACGCGGTAACAACTGACAAGTCCAGCCTCGTGTCACGCCAGACCACGCTCTCGGCGCCTGCGGACCACGTGATCCTGAACGTGACCCTCTCCAAGGAGCCTCTGGGCCCGGCAGTGCGCCATGGCGACGACCAGTGGTTCGACCTCGTAAACTGGGTCGTCTACGCAACGATGCTGGCTGAGGAACACGGCATCTCTTCGTCGAACGTTGACAGCTTCATGAACAGCGAAGACCCCAACATCCGCAAGCTTCTCGGCCTGGAAGGAGACTTCTGCGCCAAGGTCGGCATTGCCAACGCCGGCTGCTTCGTGGATGTGATCACCGAGGTCGGGAACTATGCAGAAATCTATAACCGCAACCTGGGCCCGGATACCGTATTCGACCTGCCCCGCGGTCTGAACAGCCTCTACACGGACGGCGGCATCCTGTACGCCCCGCCCATCAGGTAGACTCGTTTGCGCAGACGGACAGAGGGACCCAATCCACCGGGTCCCCTGTCTGTCTTCCAGTCCACCGTCCTGCCCTTCAACAGGGGCACCCATTCCCACATAAAGCGCCCGGCCATGCAAAGCATTCACGCAAGTCAAGTTCGTCCACCCTTTTACCGTGACGAACGCGTTCTGGGAGTTTTCAGCCAGGTCCTGGTGGTCGTCATCGTCCTGGGATTGGGACTATTCTTCTTCTCAAACATGATCTCCGGGCTGCGCGAAAAACATAGCGTTGCCATCAGCTTCAGTTTCCTGGGCCAGGCGGCCGGCTTCGATATCGGCGAGAGCCTAATCGAATACTCACGCGAAAGGACATATGCACGCGCCTTTCTTGTCGGCCTGCTAAACACATTCCAGGTAGCCTTTTGGGGAATCGTCTTTGCTACGCTGCTGGGCGTGGTTATCGGCGTCATGCGCTTGTCGACAAACTTTCTGATCAACCGCATCGCTGCAGTCTACATCGAACTGTTTCGCAACATTCCTCTGCTCGTCCTCCTTATCTTTTGGGCGCAGGCCGTGTTCCTCAAACTGCCGCGTGTTGCCGAAGCGATCGTACTACCCGGCCCGATTTTTCTCAGCAATCGCGGAGTGGCGATCCCGTGGGGCCTTCCAACTGAATCCTGGGGTACCTACCTGGTTGTCCTGGGCACAGGCATCGTTCTCGGCGCAATCGTCGCCTACGTCTTGCGCGAGCAGGGCAAGCGAACGGGCAGGATGCCCCTGGTTACGCTCTGGTTTGTCGTCACGGTCTCCGCCGTCGGTCTCGTCGGCTGGGTCGTCCTGCCTCAACCGCTGACGCTTGATCAACCCGCCCTTGAGGGCTTCAATACGCAAGGAGGGAAGATCCTCAGCCAGCAGTTCATGGCCCTGCTCTCCGGTCTCATCATCTATACCGCGGCCTTCATCGCGGAAGTCGTGCGCGCCGGGATTCAGTCTGTATCCAAGGGGCAGCGCGAGGCGGCAACTGCGCTGGGGCTTACACCCGCGCAGACTTTGCGCCTTGTCATCTTTCCCCAGGCGCTGCGCGTCATCATTCCTCCGCTGACAAGCCAGTACCTGAACCTGACCAAAAACTCTTCGCTGGCCATTGCCATCGGTTACCCTGACCTATTTGCCGTCGCCGGCAACACTATCCTGAATCAGACGGGCCGTGAAATCGAGATGTTTACCATGATCATGGGCACGTACCTGTCCCTGAGCCTGTTGACATCACTGCTCATGAATGCCTACAACCGCCGTATCCGCCTCGTCGAACGCTAATGCCGATTTGGCAAGTCGCGCTGAACACTGAACCGGCAGGTTCCAACGCCCACCGCAAGGAATGAACGGCTGATGACCACAGCGGCTGAAACACCCTCGGACCGCTCTGTCCTTCCCATAACTGAACGCTACGCGCTTCTCGGCTGGTTGCGGCGCAACCTCTTTAGCGACCTGTTCAATTCGCTGCTTACGCTGGTCGCGCTGGTCTTCATCTTCACGATAGCCCGCATCCTCCTGCGTTGGGCATTCGTCACCGCCGAGTGGGGCGTCATACCCGCCAATTTCAACCTCATCATGCGAGGCCAGTATCCCGCCGCTGAAGCTTGGCGTCTTTGGCTCGTAATCTATCTGCTCGGCGCTGTCGCAGGCGTCACTTGGAGGCTCATCAGCGGCCAGTTCAGCGGCGCCGCTCGCGTTCTCATCGCAATTCCTTTCGTCCTCATGCTTATTCCTTTCTTCTCCATGGGGACACGCCTCAATCTGTTTATCACCGCCGTCGCTTCCGCTGCCGGCTACTATATTGAAGGCTACTTGCCAATTCAGCGCCGCGGACGCGCCGCAGTCTACTTCATCCTTGCATACCTCGTCATAATGCTTCTCCTCCTGCGTGGTGTCGGCGCTGAGGAAGGCCCAATGCCCCCTGTTTCTCCCATCTTGTGGGGCGGCCTTCTTCTCTCCCTTCTGCTCGCCTTCTTCGGAATAACGCTCTCGTTCCCTCTGGGTGTAGCCCTCGCCCTCGGCCGCCAGTCCAAGCTTCCCGCGATTCGCGTGATGAGCGTAATCTACATTGAATTCATTCGCGGCGTCCCGCTGATCAGCCTGCTCTTCATGGGCCAGGTAATGCTGCAACTCTTCCTGCCCGACGGCTTCCCCTTGGTCGACCGCGTCCTGCGTGCACTCGTTGCGATTACGCTTTTTTCTGCTGCCTATACCGCAGAAAACGTCCGCGGCGGGCTTCAATCAATCCCGCGCGGCCAGTATGAGGCAGCCCAAGCATTGGGCCTCAGCGCCTACCAGTCCACCATTAACATTATCTTGCCCCAGGCGCTGCGTGCGGTGATTCCGGTTCTCGTTGGACAGTTTATCAGTCTCTTTAAGGACACCACCCTGGTCGCGCTTGTCGGCATTTTCGATCTGCTCGGCATCGCACGCACCATTTTGGCCAACCCGGACTGGCTCGGCACGCAACAGGAAGTTTACGCAATCATTGCCGTCCTCTTCTGGATCTTCAGTTACAGCATGTCTTACGCCAGTCGACGCCTTGAGCGACGCCTTGGCGTGGGCGTTCGCTGAACCAATTGAGTTTGCGCGGGAAGCTCGCCGTCGGGGGCTTTCGAATGGAAATCCGTTCTAAGAGGTGTTGATCATGTCAGAAAATGAAACCGCAGACGAGATTATAATCTGCCAGGATGTCTGCAAATGGTTCGGCGATTTTCAGGCCCTAAAGGACTGCAGCCTGCGTGTCAAAGCCCAGGAGGTGGTCGTCATTATCGGGCCTTCCGGGTCCGGCAAATCCACATTTATCCGCTGCATAAACCGGCTCGAGGAGCACCAGGCAGGCGACATAATCGTTGACGGAATCCCGCTGACACGCGACGTACGCAACATTGAGCAAATCCGGTCGGAGGCGGGCATGGTATTTCAGCAGTTCAATCTTTTCCCCCATCTCACCGTCCTCGAAAACATCACCTTGGCGCCGATCCAGGTGCGCAAGATGAAGAAGGAGGAAGCCCAGGAAACGGCCATGGGCCTGCTCAATCGGGTTGGCATTCCTGAACAGGCCGATAAACACCCTGGGCAACTTTCAGGCGGTCAGCAGCAGCGCGTCGCTATCGCCCGTTCTCTCGCAATGTCTCCCAAGATCATGCTGTTCGACGAACCGACGTCCGCCCTCGACCCGGAAATGATCAAAGAGGTGCTTGACGTGATGCAGGAGCTGGCCGAGAGTGGAATGACCATGCTTGTTGTTACCCATGAGATGGGCTTCGCGCGCGAGGTCGCCGACCGCATCGTATTTATGGACGCCGGAGAGATTGTGGAAGTCGGCACGCCTGAACACTTCTTCACGAATGCCCAGCACGACCGCACAAAGCTCTTCCTCAGCCAGATCCTTTGAGGTAACTTTCAGTAATTCGGAGATCTTACCCGAATTGACGAAAGGCTCGTGGAGGACAGGAGCCAATCCCGTCAATATCATGCGCGAAGAAGGACATAGCGTTCAAGTTGCTTTTGGACCTATATGTGTCCTTAACTTTGGGCAGCAGGGCAAAGCGAAAGTTTCGAGGCGCAAAGGGGGCCCTATCAGGGCTGGGAACGCTTTCGGCTGCTGAGCGAGTGACCCTTGAAGCTTCTATTCGATTTGAGAGCCTTGTTGAGATGACCCCTTGGAGACAATGGAGGGTCTCGCCTCTCCAGGTAGACCATCCAGCCGGCGCCAACAGGACCATTTGACGAATACGCCTACCCGGCGCGTTCAGTCAACCGCCCGACAAATTCGAATTCTTCAACGATTGGCAAAAGGGATGAAAAAGACACGAATCGTACTGCTGCTGGTGATAGCGCTTCTCGGCCTGACCGCGCCGCTATACGCGCAAGAGGCCGGCCTGACCCTTGAAGATCTGGCTGCTCAGGTCGAAGCGATGATAGAGCTGGTGTCCTCCATGTCGGAGCGCATGAACTCGTTTGAGGAGCGGCTGGCAGCGCTGGAAGCGACCGCGACACCGACGGTGACGCCGACGCCGTCGCCAACACTGCCGCCAACGCCAACACCTACGGCCACCAGCGCGTCTCCGACTGCGAGTATCTCGCGCGTCATGAATGTGCGGGCGGGCCCTGGCACCAACTATCCGGTCGTGGGACAGGCCTCTCCTGGGGATCAATACCTTATTTCTGGAAAGAATCCCGCCGGCGGCTGGTGGCAAATCATATACGGCGGCCAATATGCCTGGGTCTACGGCCCCCTGGTGACAGCGACCTATCCGGAACTCGTACAGGTCGCGGAAATCGTTCCCACCCCGCCGCCGACCCCAGTCCCGACGGCCACGCCGGTCCCGCCCACACCTGTGCCTCCGCCGACACCGCAACCTGTCGCCGACCCTTGCGCGGGCATTGGCGGGGACGGCTGCAAATTCAGATTGCGTAACACCGATCTCAGAAACAATGGCGGGAGCGAACTGAAGCTTTATGTCGGCTTCGTCCATGAAGGTCGCGGAGACGAGGTACAAGGAATAGGCGGCAGCTACTACGTGGAGCTGCACAAGGACGGAGTTCACGTGGGGGCGGTGAATAACTCTACGCGTGGAGGAAACTCTACCCACCAGGGGCCGCAGGGAAACAAGTACAATTACCTGAAGACTGTGCCCCTCGGCCAGGTTCCGGGCGGCAATGTGGCGGGCAACTATTCGATCTTCGTGAGGGACGGCAACGGTGAACGCGACAGTCAGAACTTCGGCTTCACCGTGTCGGGAGGGAACGGCGAAGTCTGGCTTATCTTTGCGCAGAACAATTGAAACTGATGCCGGCTCCTTAATTCGCGCTGCCTAAGTGCGAGAGTCGCGACCGGAGAGACGGGACTGAACAGGACAGGACTGGCTACGACTACGTGGCATCCTTGAGGTATTTCGAACAGCCTGCCTCTCGTATGAGCCGCGCCGAAACCTTCGCAAATTGGGTCCCAAACAGAGCCCTGGCACGCCTGGTAACGAACAAATTCCGTTCCGCGACAGATGTTCTTTCAGTTCCGAAACCCCCTGCCGCCTGCAATGACGATGTGAGAAAGGCCAACCGACTATGACGCCTCCTGAACTCCTGCGAATGCCCGCCACCGAACTCACAGCAGCCATACGCGACAAGGAACTGTCTCCGGTCGAACTGACCGAAGCCGTCCTCGCCCGAATCGAGGAGGTCAACCCCACCATCAACGCCTTTCTCGACTTCGACTCTGACCGCGCCCTTGACAGTGCCCGCGCCGCCGAAGCTGCTGTCCTGAAAGGCGAAGAGAGCGGCCCGCTTCACGGTCTGCCCGTGCCGATCAAAGACCTCGAACCCAGCGAGGGACTGCGTCATACAAGCGGCTCGATCCTTCAGAAGGACTTGGTCGCCGACTTTGATGGCGCGGTTACGGGCCGTGTCAAGGCCGCCGGCGGTATCGTAATCGGAAAGACCAACACGCCCCACCTTGGCCACAAGGATATGTGTGACAATCTTCTCGGCGAACCGGGCCGCAATCCCTGGAATACTGACCGGACGCCCGGCGGTTCCAGCGGCGGCGCAGCGGCCGCAGTCGCGGCCGGACTCTGCCCGGTCGCCCATGGCTCGGACGGCGCCGGCTCCATCCGCATTCCGGCGGCCCTGTGCGGTGTTTTCGGCTTCAAACCATCTTTCGGCCGCCTCCCGTATTGGCCCAACCTCGACATTTGGGCAGCCCGTTCCCACAATGGGCCAATCTCGAGAACCGTGGCCGATGCTGCCCTCTTTACCCATGCGACAGCCGGACCCGACCCTCGCGATCCGACTGCAATCGCCAGTCCGCCTGAAGACTACATTTCTGCGGTGGCCGATCATCTCCCGTCTCTGCGGGGGCTGCGCGTAGCCTGGAGCGCGGACTTCGGGTACGCCGCGGTGGAGCCCGACGTGCGCCGCCTGGCAGGCGAGGCGGCCCAGCGATTCGCCGATTTTGGCTGCAATGTGGAGGCTGTCGACCCAGGATGGGACAATCCCCGTCCGGGGGCTGAGGTCTGCTGGTTTGTCTCCATGGCTGCCCGCGTCGGCCAGTCTTATGACGAGAGACCTGATGCCTTCGAGCCGAGCCTCGTCGAAATGATCCAGCAGGGCCGCCGTTACTCCGGCGAGGAGCACGGGCGCGCTGAAGGGTCTCGCACCGTCTTTTACCACCAGGCGCGCGAGTTTTTCGAAACGTACGACCTCCTGCTCACCCCGCAGATGCCCCTCACCGCCTGGGGCGTCCACGAATGGCCCGCCGAAATCGATGGAACGTCAACCCCATCGATCTTCGACCGCTTGCCCTTCACTTACCCCTTCAACCTTACCGGCCAGCCCGCCGCCAGCGTACCCTGTGGCTTCGCCTCAGACAGCCTGCCCGTCGCCCTTCAGATTGTTGGACGCTACCACGCTGATACACTGGTGCTTCAGGCCGCAGCGGCGCTGGAACAGGCCGCGCCTTGGACATCCGCTTGGCCTGATGTATCATAGGGCCCGTACATTCAATGAAGGACTCTACCGTCAGTTAGCGCAACTGCGACACTCGTACCTTGCGCAACTAGAATTCCATAGCCCTCCGGGGCCCGTTAAGACAAGGAGGTCTTAACCATGTTAACCAGGCAAAGGCGCCAGCACCTTGAAGGCACTCCGCAGACCGCCGCGAATCCCGTCCGAGTCGGCTGTATAGAGTACCTCACCGCACGCCCTCTCTGGCAAGGTCTCACCAATCACCCCGACCTATTCTCACTCACCTTTGCCATACCTTCTGAAGTTTCCTCTTGGCTGCATAGCGGCGAAGTCGACCTAGCGCTCGTCTCGTCCATCGAGTACGGCCCCGGTTATAACATCGTGCCCGGAGTTGCGGTAACCTCGATGGGATCGGTTGCTTCACTTGCTGCGTTTTCCAGCAAGCCACTGACAGAAGCCAAGACCGTCGCCCTCGACACCAGTTCCCGGACCGCCGCTGCCCTCATGCGTATCCTCTGTGCCGAGTGGTGGGACATTGAGCCGGAGTTCGTGTCCATGCGCCCGAACCTGTCCTCCATGCTCCAGCGCTGCGACGCCGCCCTCCTCATTGGCGACAACACCGTCTTCGTCGACCACGTCGGCATGGGCCTACACAAAAATGACCTTTGCGACGCATGGCGAGACTTAACAGGCCTTCCCTTCGTATTCGGGTTCTGGGCCGGCCGGCCCGATGCCCTGACCCCAGCACATTTGCAGGCATTGCGCGATTCAAGCCAGGCCGGAGTCACCGCAGGGCAATCGCATCTAAATCTGTAGGCCGATTCAGTTGAAATTGTGGCCAGAAGAAAGCGAGAATAAGTGGAAATCACCCTGCGCTTACTGAATATCGACGGGAAGACGCCGCGGATCAGGCCCTCAGTCGGCG
>JAJDZJ010000106.1 GCA_022824685.1 Caldilineaceae bacterium | reverse complement strand
CAGGCCCTCAGTCGGCGAGATAAGTTAAATTCTCCGTCTACGTGCCATCTTTCGTACATTTCCCTGTGTCTTACCCCGACCTGGAAGAGTATTCGGCTGCATTTCGATGTTCTGACCCAATTTAGATGCAATCGCCCTGCTTGAGTTGACCGCTCCACTCCCACCTTCCCCGTGAAACGAAAACAGCCCGCGGCCAACCGCCGCCGGCCTGCCATCGCCAGCCCCCATCTTCGCGAATCTGCATTAACATCCGGTTAATACCAAGTCAACGTTGAAAGTTTCCGGATGCCCTCCAACCTCCTTCCCGCAAAAATGCACTGGCTCAATCGACAAGCAACCTGCCAATCTCGCAGGTTTCCGCATTGCAAAACCACAGGACGCCTTCATGAATGGTCATCCCATGCACTTCGTCCGGCGCCTCGACCCGGATCACATCATAGATTCGCCCGCTTCCCGGGTCCAGCAGACACACTGTGCCCGCCGATGTATCCGCAGCCCAGAGTTTTCCATCCTCCGACCAGGCGATTCCGTGTACCCGCAGACCCGGCGCCCGAAAACGACCCGTCTCCTGCCACCCATCCGGATCCATCACGTGCACCATCTGCGACGGCGGACTGGCTACATACAACCTCCCTTCCCGCCACTCCAGCCCGTGCGCGCCTGTCTCCTGTGCATCCGCCGCGCCTTCCCGCCACGCCACCACACCCGCGCCGGGCGTGCTGTACTTGGCCACCGTCCGGCCTGTCTCCGCGTCCAGTTTCGCAATCTTCCTGTCATAGGTCGACGCAATCCACACATGCCCGCCGCCCACCGTGATCCCGCTCGACCGGTCCGTATCCGTCTGGACGTCGAACAACACCTCTCCCGTCTCGTAGTCCTGCCGGTAGAGCCGATTGTTTCCCTGGTCAATGCACCAAAGACCTTCAGCGCTTGCCTGCAGCCCGTTGGGATGCGGCCCCGGACTGGAAAACCGCTTCTCTACCTGCGCAATCTTTACCGGCATTGCTATGCTCCTCTCTCTTTCGGATAGGACTCGAATCTGCCTGACTCGACACTGGCCCTTCAGAACCCGTACGATACAGGCCAACCGACTCGCCGTCAAGTCAAAGTCCAACTCCATCCACTGCCAACGACCTCTGCGTCGCCTACCCGTCGATCCCACGTGCGCCCGCCCGCGGCGCATCCGCGCCCTGCCGCCAACCATCCTCCAAATCCCCGCAATCCCCCCAAATCTCCCTCCGGACAACTGCCGTAAGGTCGGCCCAAAAATTGCATCGCCTCTCAGTCCCAACTATAATTGAGAATCTTGAGATGCGCGCCAGGACGGAAGCCGCGCGGCACGCCGTGAGCCTAAAGGGCTTGCCAGCGCTGTGCCTGCGTCTCCCGCGCAAAGAAAACGTTTCACCACTACGGAGCACGACTATGCTGAAGACCCATACCTGTGGCGAACTGCGCGCCAGCGACGCCGGAAAAGAGGTCACCCTCTCTGGCTGGGTCAACCGCCGCCGCGACCACGGCGGCCTGATCTTCCTCGACCTGCGCGACCGGTCTGGCATCACGCAAATCACCGTTTCGGATGACCCGGAAGGCAATCCGCCCAATGGCGCTAACCCTTCCAGCGCATCCAGCAACGGCAACAACTGCGCGGGCGCGCTCGCAACAGCCTCCCAGGTGCGCAGTGAATTCGTCGTCCAGGTAAGCGGCTCCGTACAAAAGCGCCCCCAGGGTTTCGAAAACGCGGAGCTGGAAACCGGCGAAATCGAAGTAATCGCCTCCGAGCTGCAGATCCTCAGCGAGGCCCGTACGCCCCCGTTCGTCCTCAGCGGAAACCAGGGCGACGAGGTCGACGAAGCCGTCCGCCTCAAATACCGCTACCTCGATCTGCGGCGCCCCAGGTTGGCCGCGAATCTGCGCCTGCGCCACGACATCGTCCGCTTCATTCGCAACTTCTTTTACGATCGCGACTTCCTCGAAGTCGAAACGCCTATTCTGCTCAAAAGCACGCCCGAAGGCGCGCGCGACTTCGTCGTCCCCAGCCGCATCCACCCCGGCAGGTTCTACGCGTTGCCTCAGTCTCCCCAGCAGATGAAACAACTGCTCATGATCGCCGGCTTCGAACGCTATTTCCAGATCGCGCGTTGCTTTCGCGACGAAGACCTGCGCGCCGACCGTCAACCGGAGTTTACCCAGCTTGACCTCGAAATGAGCTTCGTCGAAGCCGCTGACGTGATGGCCCTCATCGAGGAAATGCTAATCAGCCTGTCAGCGGAAGTGAGCGATAAGCCCATCCAGAACCTTCCATTCCCTGTGCTGACCTACGACGAAGCCATGGACAAATACGGCATCGACCGTCCCGATCTGCGCTTCGGTCTCCAACTATTCGACGTCACCGAGCTTGTGCGCAACAGCCGCTTCGGCGTCTTCAAAAACGCGGTCGCGGCAGGCGGAATCGTCAAGGGCATTCGCTACCCGCAGGGCGCGCAACTGAGCCGTAAAGACATCGACGATCTGATCGAATACGTGAAGCCCTACGGAGCAAAGGGCCTGGCCTGGATTGGCCTGACCGGCGATGCCGGCGACAATGGACAATACTCGACCGATAACCTGCGCAGCCCCATCATCAAATTCCTCAGCGAAGAAGAGATCGCGGGCCTCGTCACAGCCTCCGGCGCCGAAAAAGGCGACCTGATCCTGCTCGTCGCCGACGAACCCGGCGTTACAAATCCCGCGCTGGCCAATCTCCGCCTCGAAATAGGCGACCGCGCAAACCTGGTCGATTCCAACCTTCTCGCCTTCTGCTGGGTGGTCGACTTCCCACTGCTCGAATACGACAGCCAGGAAGACCGCTGGGGCGCGATCCACCATCCCTTTACCAGCGCCCGCGACGAAGACTGGAGTATCCTGGAAGAGCGCCCCGCCGATGTCAGGGCCAAAGCCTACGACGTCGTGCTCAACGGCTGGGAGATTGGCGGCGGCAGCATCCGCATCCATCGCAGCAACCTGCAAATGAGGATGTTCCAAAGGCTTGGCCTCAGCGAGAAAGAGGTGGACGAGCAGTTCGGCCATATGCTTGAAGCATTCCAGTACGGCGCGCCCCCCCACGGAGGCATCGCCATGGGTATCGAGCGGGTCGTCGCCCTCTTCGCCGACGCCCAGAGCATCCGCGAAGTGATGGCCTTTCCCAAAACCGCAACCGGTACCGATCTGCTCCTCGAGGCCCCAAGCCCCGTTGACGATGACCAGTTGGCCGAATTGCACATCGCGGTCAGGGAGCGGAATCCGGTAAAGAGTTGAGGCGCAATGCCCGCCCTGCCGTAGAAGAGACCTGCCCACGAGGCAGAAACGCAGCTTCAGAGGTCCCGGCCCTGAACTGTCCAGCGTCCTCGTGACCCGATCCGGGCCCAAAACTGCCTGATTTCCACGTTTGTCAGACATGCGCAGTTGTGCTATATTTTTCTCGCAACCCTGCAGTGTCCGTGATTGACTAGTTTGAGGGCGAACCAACAACAAACTCAAGGGAGTTAGGCAAAGGTCTGTGGATGTGATAGCCCGCCCCACGAGGGTAGGGTAAGACGGAAGCGACCAGCCGGCGCCCACCTGCGAACCTCGGTTCGTACCCACTGGATCACACGACTTTGCGGGGTTGGAACAGCGTCCGGGGCCACCCGGACGTTTTTCTTTTTCCAGACCCGCGGTTCCCGTAAACAGACGTGTACAAACGTCTGGACAGCAGCAATCGGAAGCAACTGCTATGGAAACCCAGCGCGACAGTTTACGCCGGCCCTATCCAGTAGACCTGCAGGTCCACAGTATCTGCTCTGACGGCACCGACACGCCGCAGGAACTGATCGCCAAGGCAGCGGCTCTCGGCATCCAGGTTCTTGCCGTGACCGACCATGACAGCGTTCTCGGCGTTGCCGACGCCCTCAAATATGGCGCCAAAGCCGGAGTCGATGTTCTCCCCGCCGTCGAATTCAGCACCGCCCGAGACCGCAAAAACGACTTCCGCGACTTCGACATCATCGGCTACGGCGTCGACCCTGCCAATCCAACCCTGCTTGCAACGCTGAACCGCCTCAAAGAAAGCCGCATCGATCAAAAATCGCGCCAGGTCAAACGTCTTCAGAGCTACGGAGTGCACGTGCCCGTCGAAGAAGTGTTGGCCCTCGCTGGCGGCGTTCCCGGCCGTCCCCACATCGCCCAAGTTGCGCTCAAATACAATCCCGACAGATTCTCCTCCTTGAACGACGTCTTCCAACAGTACCTCGCCTCCGACGCGGAATACCCCACCAACGTCCCCCGTTCCTTCATCCTCGGTGTCATCGACGCCATCGAACTCACCCATGAGGCCGGCGGCATGGCCGTCCTCGCCCACCCAGGCATCTACCGTCGCATTCGAAGCCTCGAAGAGTCCCTGGCGCGGCTGACAGACTTCGGCCTCGACGGCCTCGAAGTCCACTACCCCTACGCCGACGAAGGAAGGGACTCGACCGACAGACCGATCGAGTGCTTTGCCGAGCTGGCTGTCCGCCTTGGGCTCTTCCAAACCGGCGGCAGCGACTACCACGGCGAACGCAAGCCAAATCGACTCGGCGAAGCCGGTCTCGAATTGGAACAGTGGCAACAACTGCGGGACTTGAACGGATGGTAGCCCCCAGCCCCTCCGCACCAAAGTGTCTACTGCAAGATAGGCTGCGGCCAACCTGGCTGGAGATCGACCTCTCAGCCCTCGCAGCGAATATCTCCGAACTCCGCCGCCGCATCGGGCCGAGCCGTCTGCTCTACGCCGTCGTCAAAGCGAACGCCTACGGCCACGGAGCCGAAATGATCGCCCCCGCCGCCCTGGAGGCCGGCGCAGACCGCCTCGCAGTCGCCGCCGTCAACGAAGCCATCCCCCTGCGTCAGGCCGGCGTACGCGCCCCAATCCTCCTGCTCGGCTACACACCGCCCGAATTGACCGAAACACTGCTCGAATACGACCTCGCTGCCACCGTCTACGAAGCCCGCGCCGCTCTCGCCTTCGCCCAGGGCGCCGAACGATACGGCCGGCCCCTAACAGCGCATCTCAAAGTGGACACCGGCATGCACCGCCTCGGGATCGATCCCAACGACGCCCCTGACCTCTGCGCGCTGCTCGCCTCCAATCCCAACATCCAACTCGAAGGCATCTACACCCACTTCAGCACCGCCGACGAATCAGACAAACAGTACAGCATTGAGCAGCTGCGGCGCTTCAACACGCTCCTGCAGAAGCTCGCCCGCGCCGGTATCCGTCCCCCCATCGCCCACGCTGCAAACTCCGCTGCCGTGCTGGAACTGCCGCAAGCCCATCTGGACGCCGTTCGCTGCGGCATCCTTCTATACGGCCTTTCGCCCAGCGACCATGTGCCAGCCCCCGCCCCAATTAGACCCGTTCTCACCTGGAAAGCCCGCATCGCCCAGGTCCGCAACCTGGACGCCGGCGAGCCCGTATCCTACGGCAACACCTGGCGAGCCCCGGCCCCCCGCACCGTCGCCGTCGTACCAGTCGGCTACGCCGACGGCTTTCCCCGCAGTCCCCGTACCTGGAAGACCGTACTCATCGGCGGCCGCGAGCTGCCTGTCATCGGCCGAATCTGCATGGACCACTTCTTCGTCGACGTATCCGAGCTCGTTGCGAACGGACTGTCCGTTTCTCGCGACGACGAAGTCGTGTTGATCGGCGAACAACAGGGTGTATCCATCTCGACCGAAGACGCAGCCTCCCGCCTGAAGACGAACAATTACGAGGTCGCCAGCCGCCTGATGGCGCGGCTGCCCCGCATCGCAATTCGGTCCTAGCCGCCGAATTCTTCAGTTCCCGTTGGAAGAATCCGAACAATGAGCGAAGCCGATCCCGAACTGAAGGTCAAAGCCCAAAGAGTCTACGACCTACTCATCCAGGAATATGGCGCGCCCGAATGGCGGCCGCGACGTTCCGGCTTTGAGCAGCTCATTCACACCATCCTCAGCGCCAACACCAATGATCGCAACGCCGCCGCAGCCTTCGAAACACTCAAACAGAGCTACGACGGCGACTGGGACGCGGTCCGCGCCGCCCCCCTCGATGACATCAAAGAAGCCATCCGCGTCGCCGGCATGTACAACCAGAAAGCGCCCCATATCGTCGAGACTCTCGAAATCCTGCACAGGGAAGAGGGCCGCTACAGCCTGGAACATATCCGCGCAATGCCGCCTGCAGACGCCCAAACCTACCTGCAGCGCTTCCCCGGCGTCGGCCACAAAACCGCCAGCATCGTCCTCCTTTTCAGCTACGGAATGCCCGCATTCCCTGTCGATACGCATGTTCAACGCCTGACCCAGCGACTCGGCATCAGCGGAAGGCGCGCCGCCGCGCAGAAAATCAAGGCTGTCTGGGAGCAGCTGCTGCCGCCCGAAACCTTCTTCACCCTCCATGTCAACCAGATTCAGCATGGCCGCACGGTTTGCAAAGCGCGTAACCCTCGCTGCGCCGTCTGCGTATTGCACGCCTCGTGCGACTACCATGCCCGCCGCGGCGACTGGGCCCCCGACCCATCCTGACCCTAACCGGCGGACGCGAAAAAGCCGCCTGCAATGCACGCAGGCGGCTTGTGGTCGAGAAGTCGACGCGTTCTCCTACTCGGCGTCCGGCTCTCTCTCCAGGCTGGTACCGACCAACCTCTTATTCTGTTGAAGACTTATTCAGTTGGCTCGTCAACCTGCTCTTGCGACGCGCCGCATTGTTGGCGTGGATCGCGCCGTGTTTGGCGGCCTTGTCCAACGCCACAGAAGCGCTCCGCACCGCCTCAAGCGCCCCAGGATCCGACTCATCTATGAGTACGCGAGCGTTCTTGACCGCTGTGCGCGCAGCGCTGCGGTAACTCCGATTGCGTTCACGGCGCCGTGCATCCTGTCGCATCCGCTTGGCAGCTGATCTGATAATCGGCATCTGTTTCTCCACCACGGCCCCGCAGGCCGCTCCGTCTGATTCTCCCTTAATACCGGCAAGTCCCCCTATTCTAGCAAATCCGAACGCCAAAAGCCAATTTCAGACCAACTGAACGCAGCCCAATTTCGGCTCTGTCACAAGAAGCGGTCCCCATGCCTAATCGTGAATTCCCAGAAGCAGCCTCAAACTCGCGCCTGCTCTGCCCCGACCCCCATATCGCCGCCCCGCCTCCATGTTGCTGCCCGCGGCATATGCGCGCCTCCGCCATCCCCTCACAAGTTCGCCGCGCTAAATCTGCGCGCCCCGCCTCCCCCTGTAGCTTGGGCGCCCCTTGTGGGCGCCCAAGCCCCTCCGCGCAGAACTCCTCCTCCAATCAAAGGCGCCAACACGTCCCTCGCGCCGCTCCCCCGCCGTTCCCCCCGCCCTGCTATGATCGCCAAAATGTGGCGCGTTTCCCCCATTTGCGCTACAGTAGGCGCGGTATAGGTCAGCTAACCATACCCATCCTTACGAGGCCTCCAATGAAGATTTCCAAAGTAACGCCCATGGTGCTGGGCACTGAGTGGCGCAACCTGACCATCGTCAAAGTCGAAACCGACGAGGGCCTGGTCGGCGTGGGCGAATGCCGCGCCCTCAACCGCACCGACGGCGTGCTCGGCTACCTCAGCGAAGCCGCCCCCCGCTACATTCTTGGCGAGGACCCCTTCAACGTCGAAGCGCTTGTTGCCCGCATGTTCCGCGAAGACTTCGGTCGCGCCGGCGAAATCACCCAGACCGTTACCGCCCTCCTCGAAGTTGCCTGCTGGGATATCATCGGCAAAGCGCTCGATCAACCGGTCTATAAGCTGCTCGGCGGCGCAGTCAGGTACCAGATTAAAGGCTACGCCAACGGTTGGTATACCGGTGAAAGGACGCCCGACGAGTTCCACGCCGCCGCCAAACGAGTGCTCGACAAGGGCTACCGGGCCCTGAAATTCGACCCCTTCGGCGCCGGTTTCTACGAGATGGAGCACGCCGAAAAGAACTATGTCATAAGCCTCGTCGAAGCCGTGCGCGACGCCGTCGGCCCGGACGTCGAGATCCTGATTGAAATGCACGGCCGCTTCAACCCCGTAACCGCCGTCGAATTCGCCCGCGAACTCGCCCCCTTCAAGCCTTCCTGGCTCGAAGAACCGGTGCCTCCGGAAAATATCGCCGCCCAGAAAAAGGCTGCCGATGCCATCGCCCCCTTGGGCATCCCTGTCGCCACCGGCGAACGTCTGCATACAATGTACGAATATCGCGAACTGTTCGAGCTACAGGCCTGCGACATCATTCAACCCGACATTACCCACTTCGGCGGCATCCTCAATACCAAGAAACTGGCAGCCTGGGCCGAAGCCTACTACATGCTCATCGCCCCCCACAACGTGGGCGGACCCATCTCGACCGCGGCCGCGCTGCATCTTGCTGCCTGCACACCCAATTTCAAGATCCAGGAACACTTCAACGACTTTGCCGAAGCCTATGTGAAAAAGGCCGCGCCCGGCAATCCCGAGATCGAAGACGGCTACTTCGCCCTCCCCTCCGGGCCGGGCCTCGGCGTCACCCTGGACGAAGACGTTGTCGCCGCCAACCCTCGCCGTCGAGTCCACTTCAACCTCTTCGCCGAAGACTGGCATCGCCGCTCTGCCGAAATCGACTGACAATCCTCCCACCTCACGAATCTCAATCTTCCAAAGAGTCCGATCGGAGCCTTCCTTTCCATGTCAATGCAACCACTACTGATCAACGGTGAATTTCGCGCCGCCGCCAATCCAACCGGCAGCTACCATTCGACCAATCCCATGTCCGGCGAAGATCTGCCCTGGTCGTTCCCCTACTCCGAGTGGGATGATATCGAAGAGGTCCTGCAGGCGGCTGCCGGCGCTGTGTCCGAGCTCCGCGGCGCGCCCCGGCAGCTCCTGGCCGATTTCCTCGACACCTACGCCGACCGCATCGAACAGAGAACCGATGCCCTCGTCGAAGCCGCGCACCTGGAAACCGGCCTGCCCGCGCCCACGCGCCTCCAATCCATCGAACTTCCCCGCACGACCGATCAGCTGCGCCAGGCTGCAGCAGCCGTTCGCGCCCGCTCCTGGACCCAGGCCACCATCGATACCGCTGCCAACATCCGCTCCTGCTACGGCCCCCTGGAAGGCGCAGTCGTCGTCTTCGGGCCGAATAACTTCCCCTTTGCCTTCAACGGCGCAGCCGGCGGAGACTTCGCCGCCGCCATCGCCGCCGGCAGCCCGGTCATCGCCAAGGCGCACTCCAGCCACTCCCGCACAAGCCAGCTGCTCGCGGAGGCCGCCCTCGAAGCGATCGGCATCACTGGCGCGCCCAAGGGGCTTGTGCAGCTGATCTATCGCTTCAAACCAGAATACGGTTACGACCTGGTTGCCGATCACCGTGTGGCCGCCGTCGGTTTCACCGGCAGCCGCAGCGGCGGAATGCGGCTGAAGGAGGTCGCCGACCGTCGCGGCATGCCAATCTACCTGGAAATGTCCAGCATCAACCCCATCCTCATCTTGCCCGGCGCCCTTTCTGAGCGCTCCCAGGATATCGCCGAGGAGTTCTTTACCTCCTGCACCATGGGGACCGGCCAGTTCTGCACCAATCCCGGGCTTGTCATGACCATGGCCGGTGCAGAGGCGGAGACCTTTGTCGAGCAGTCCGCAGCGCTGTTCGACGACGGCGCAGCCGGCGTCCTGCTAAACCGCGGCGTCTCCGAAGGCATGGACGAATCGATCCGGATTCTGACCCGCAACGGGGCAGAAGTGGTCGCCGGCGGCGCCGCCGCAGATGCGCCCGGCTATTTCTACGAAAACACACTGCTCACCGTGTCCGGGGAACAGTTCCTCGCCAATCCCCAGGATATGCAGACCGAGGCGTTCGGGCCGTCTTCGCTCGTCATCCTCGCCAAGGACGCCGACCAGATGGCGCAGATCATCCAATGCTTCGAAGGCAACCTCACCGGCTGCCTCTACACCGACAGCGCCGGCGCCGATGATGAACTGTACGACCGCCTGGCGCCGCAACTGCGCGCCAAAGTCGGCAGGCTCCTCAACGACAAAATGCCCACCGGCGTCGCCGTCACACCCGCCATGAACCACGGCGGCCCCTTCCCGGCCACCGGACATCCCGGCTTCACCTCCGTCGGCATTCCCGCCAGCATCCGCCGCTTTGCCGCGCTCTACAGCTACGACAACGTGCGTCAACACCGTCTGCCGCCGGAGTTGCAAGACAGAAATCCTACCGGAAAAATGTGGCGCCTCATCGACCAGCAGTGGACACAGGACGACATCGGCGCCTGACGCCAATAGACAGGCGACGTCAACGCTTCAGTCAGCTCCGTGGCGCATCGGGGAGCGCGTCGGCCCTATAGCCCGTATGCTTCCTTCGCCAGTCCATACGAAAGGGCGTGCGCCATGGCATAGGCGTCCTCGTCATCGATCTGGCCCTCCAGCAGCAGCCCGGCAAGCCAGTCGCAGGCGATGCGCCGCCACAGTTCATGCCGGGAAGGAATCGAAGCGAAGGCACGCGTATCGTCATTGAAACCGACCGTATTGTAAATGCCCGCCGTCTCCATCACCTGGGCAAAGAAATTCCGCATCCCGTTGATGCTGTCGTAGAACCACCACGGCGGGCCGATACGCAGGATCGGGTAGTGCCCCGCCAGCGGCGCAAGCTCCCTGGCGCTGGTCGACTCGTCCAAGGTAAACAGAATCAGTCGCAGGGAAGGATGGGAGCCAAATCGGTCTAACAGAGGTTTCAAATTACGCGTAAAGTCGAGCGCATGGGGAATGTCCGCGCCTTTGTCCGCGCCAAAGCGACTGAAGACGGCGCGATTGTGGTTGCGAATCGAGCCTGGGTGGAGCTGCATCACCAACCCGTCCTCGCTGCTCATGCGGGCCATCTCTACGAGCATGTGTCCTGTAAAGCGCCGCGCGTCCTCGGCGGACGCCTTGCCCGCCAGCCCGCGCTGGAAGATAGCGTCGGCCTCAACCGGCGAGAGTACCTCGGTATATGGCGTCTCCGCCGCATGATCTGTGGCCGTCGCGCCCATCTCCTTGAAGAATGCTCGACGGCCTTCCAGAGCCGTTATGTAGCCGCCGTAGCCGCCAATGTCCATACCAGATACCGCCCGCAGCGGCTCGATCTGCTCCTGCCAGTCCGGCTGGTCGAGACCGTTCACAACCTTGTCAGGACGAAATGTCGGGAAAATCCTGCCGTCCCAGTCCGACTCTCTGATTGCCTTGTGGTGTTCAAGCGTGTCGGTGGCCGCATCGGTCGTGGTCAATGCTTCCACTCCAAACTGCTCGTACAGCTTTCGCGGTGTGAAGTCAGGCGCCGCCAGACGCTCGGCAATCCTGTCGTAAACTGTCTGCGCATTTGACGGCGTCAGCTTCTCGGTGATGCCAAACAGATCGTGGAGCTCGTCCCGCAGCCACAACCCGGTCGGCGTGCCCTGAAAGAGATGATAGTTTTCCGCAAAGGTCTGCCAGATTTTGCGGTGATCCGCCTCGACCGCGCTCGCGTCCTCCCCTTCATTCACTGATACACCCTGCGCTTCGAGCGGAACCCCTTGGGAGTAGAGCATCCGAAATACATAGTGGTCCGGAATCAGAAAGAACTCCGCCGGGGATTCGAAATGGTACGAAGCCTCGGCGAAAAGCTGCGGGTCCACATGGCCGTGCGGACAGATTAAGGGTAGGCCGACCACGCTCTCGAACAAGGCCCGCGCCGCGCGCCGCTGTTCACTGCTGCCGCTGAAATAGCGATCCGCCCGATCAGGCATATAATTGCGTAAAGACGGTTTCACGGAATCTTCCTTTCTATTCAACCGAGTCTGAGTACGATTGGCGTAAGGGGCAGTTGAACCAATGCAAGACCGCCCTGCGCCCGCTGCCCACTGATTATAGCTGAACAAAACCGCAAGACGCGAGGAGGACCCAATCCCGCAACAATCCTCCCTCGCTCCTCACAGATAGGAGATCGCCATGAGTATCTGGGAACAGTTCTCACTGAATGGAAAAGTCGCCGTCGTCACCGGCGGCACCGGCGTCCTCGGCGGCGCAATGGCACGCGGTCTGGCCGCGGCCGGCGCGCGCGTGGCCGTCATGGGCCGCCGCGCCGACGTTGCTCGCCAGGTCGCCGCCGACATCGTCGCGGCCGGCGATGAAGCCACTGCTTTGCCCGCCGACGTGCTCGACGAGGAAAGCCTGAATACTGCCTGCCGGACCCTCATCGACGGCTGGGGCAGCGTAGACATCCTGATCAACGCCGCCGGCGGCAACCGCCCCGACGCCACCGTCTTCGGTGACCTGACCTTCTTCAATGTCCCGCGCGTCGCGCTTGAAGGCGTCGTCGGTCTCAACTTCACCGGCACCGTTCTCCCCATCCAGGTTTTCGGCGAACCCATGGCCCGACAGGGCAATGGCTCCATCATCAACATCTCATCCATGGCCGCCCAAAAAGTGCTCACCCGCGTCATGGGCTACTCCGCCGCCAAAGCAGCCGTAGACAACCTGACCCGCTGGCTGGCCGTGGACCTCGCCCAAAAGCACGGCGCCGGCCTGCGCGTCAACGCGATCGCCCCCGGCTTCTTCATCGGCGAACAGAACCGGGCCCTCCTGACCGATGTGGACGCCCCACCCCGCCCTGACGGCGCCCCGACCCTCACAGAACGCGGCCAGCAGATCGTCGACCATACGCCCATGGGCCGCTTCGGCGAGCCCGATGAACTGATCGGGGCCGCCATCTGGCTGGCCAGCGACGCATCCCGATTCGTCACCGGCATCGTCCTCCCCGTAGACGGAGGCTTCTCAGCCGCCAGCGGCATCTGATCAATCGCGGCAAGTTGCCCTGCCAGGGCGGGACGCGTGCCGCCCGCCCGCAGCGCTTCCCATCCCCCGGTTTCTTGCCCCGCGCCCTGAAGAAATGTATATTGTCTTGCAGTGACAAGAAGGATTGACAAGCTGGCTCTCACCCGCTTCTGAACCGTCCGCATCCGGCGGCGCGTCCGTTCGCCCAGGGAGTTACGATGAACGAGTCATCTGAATCGGCCAGGGATTTCATCCGCGAAGCGATATCGGAAGACCTTGCCATGGGTCGCTTCCAGGGTCGATTTCAAACACGCTTTCCACCAGAGCCAAACGGCTATCTGCATATCGGGCACGCCAAAGCGATCGGCCTCAACTTCGACGTGGCCGAGGAGTTCAAAGGCCGCTGCAACCTGCGCTTCGACGACACCAACCCGCTCAAAGAGGAACAGGAATTTGTCGAAGCGCAGCTGAAGGACATCCGCTGGCTCGGCTACGAACCGGCCAGCGTCCTTTACGCCTCAGACTACTTCGACCAGCTCTACCAGTGGGCGCTCCAACTCGTCCGCGAAGGTCGCGCTTACGTCGACGATCTCAGCCAGGAAGAGATTCGAGCCCACCGCGGCACCCTGACCGAACCGGGCGCAAACAGCCCCTATCGAGAACGCTCCATCTCCGAAAACCTCGACCTGTTCCAGCGCATGAAAGCAGGCGAATTCCCCGATGGCGCCCGCGTCCTGCGCGCCAAAATCGATATGTGTTCGCCCAATATCAACCTGCGCGACCCCGTCATGTACCGCATTCGCCATGCAGAACACCAGCGCACCGGCGACAAATGGTGCATCTACCCAATGTACGACTGGGCCCACGGCCAGTCCGACTCCATCGAAGGCGTCACCCACTCCCTCTGCTCGCTCGAGTACCTCAACCACCGTCCGCTGTACGACTGGTATCTCGAGTCTCTGGGCGTTTACCACCCCCGCCAGATCGAGTTCGCAAAGCTGGAGTTCACCTACATCGTGACCAGCAAGAGGCGCCTCCTGCGTCTCGTCGAAGAAGGCTACGTGAGTGGCTGGGACGACCCCCGCATGCCCACCCTGGCCGGACAACGCCGGCGCGGCGTGCCCGCCAAAGCGCTGCGCGACCTCTGCCGCCACGTTGGCGTGGCCCGCACCAACAGCACAGTCGAAATCGAGCTGCTGGAGCACTTCATCCGCCAGGAGTTGAACCAGACCGCCATGCGCGTGATGGGCGTACTCGACCCCCTTCCGGTCGTGATCACGAACTACCCCGAATCCGAGACCGAATGGCTCGACGCGGTCAACAATCCCGAAGATGACAGCGCCGGCGTCCGCAAGGTCCCCTTCAGCCGCAACCTATACATCGAGCGTGACGACTTCATGGAAGACCCCCCGCGCAGGTTCCATCGCATGGCCCCCGGCCGCAAGGTCCGTCTCCGCTGGGGTTACTTCATCCGCTGTGAAGAAGTGATCAAGAACGACGACGGCGAGGTTGTCGCCCTCCACTGCGCCTACGATCCCGAAACCAGGGGTGGCTATGCCCCCGACGGCCGCAAAGTGCGCGGCACAATCCACTGGGTGAGCGCCGACCATGCCGTTCCCGTCCAGGTGCGCCTCTATGACCGTCTCTTCAACGCCGAAGATCCCTTTGACGCGCCCGAAGGCCAGGACTTCATCGCCAACCTGACGCCCGACTCTCTGACTGTCCTCGAAGGCGTGCAACTGGAGCCCAGCGTGACCGACCTGGCAGTCGGCCAGACCGTGCAGTTCGAGCGCAAAGGCTACTTCTGCCTGGATCCCGACAGCGCCGAAAGTCAACTCATCTTCAACCGCACGATTACCCTGCGCGACACATGGGCGCGAATGCAGTCAAGAAAGGGCGGCCGTCGTTAGCTGCCAAGTCTTGACGGGGCCGTATGTCCATCCCTGCCCTGTCGACCTTATGGGCCCTTTCGGGTAGACCTGACCAGTTCCGGGTCCCGAAAGTTTTCGACTTCTGCGCTTCCCTGCTCTGTGCAAGAAAGGACATGAACAATGCCAAACGGGGGTGTTGCTCGACTACTTGAGAATCGCCGTGCGGCATTCTATGAGTTTGGCAAAAGAGGATGGGGCGATACCGCGGAGGAGAGGCAAGTCGAAAGTGCGCTGAGAGCCCAATTTGAACTGGAAGATGTGGTACTTACCCTTCTCGTGCAAGCCAAAATAGATGGTGAAAGAGCTGGCGCATCGCCGGCGGAGTACAGTCTGAGCCCTCGACAGATTAGCGATAAGATCGGGATCTTCTCCGAAGCGGTATGGGGCGCCAACACAGACGAAATCGTCTGCGGCATCTTGGGCAAACTGATTCTTGCAGTGCTGGTCGCAAAACTCGACGATGCCTCAGGCGGCGCCGAGGGGGCCAAGGCATACACGGTCATAGACGTGACCGAATGACCCTGCCCGTCACCGCCGCTTCGGCGGCTTCGGCACCAGGATGTGCCCCTCCTTCAGCGAACCATACTTCCTTGCCGCCCTCGGCCCGTGCCTCCACAAGTACGATGCAATGTACGCGCAAGTTACCGCGTCCAGCTCGTCCTCATACGCCTGCAATGCCGACCCGCGCAACCCGTAAACGTCCGTGCCTTTCAGCAGCCGCTTGGTCCGCCGCAGCCGCGGATTGGCCTTCCTCAGCGTTCTCAGCAGCGAGCGGTAACGGTCCAACTCCGACCAGCGCTCCTCAAAACTTCGCCCCCGCCCCCGCTTGTACTTGAGTGTGCGGTCTAGCCCAAACAGAGCGACCAGCGCCGGATGCGGATAAACCTCGCACACAAGCCGCGCCTTGGTGCGTCGGGGCACAACATCGGACTCTGAAAACTTGAAGCGCTCCGACAGCGCCGCCGTCAGGGCCTCCCCGCGCACGACGCCGTCGCGGGCCAGCAGTCTCCGGTTCGCCGGGTAAGCGCCCGCCTGGAACTGCTGCCAGTCCGCCGAAAGCGCCCGGTCGCACGCCCTGATTCCCGTCTCATTCGGCACCCGCAGCGGCGCATCCACCGCCACAATCGAACCGTTCCGACGCGACAGATGCGCGCCAACAAAATCGACGATCTCAGACAACTTGACCAGGCCGCCCGTGCTCGCCACCAAACGTCCCTCCCGAATCACCGCGACACCGGACGGGTTCTTGTCGCTCCACGCCAAATCAATTCCGATAAAGGAGGGCTTCCCTCGTTTCTTTGCCATTCAAGACCTCCCTCTGTTGCGCTGACACGCCCTCTCTTTCCCGCTACAGGTTCCCTAATTGCGAATCCGGTTGGCGGGCCCGACTCGCGTTTGGCCTGCCCCCCCGGGGAACTGTCCCCCAACGCGGTCAACTGTGCCGCCGCAGGCAGACCTTGTCCACCGTCACCTCCTCCAGATACGCCTCGTCCACCACCGCACCGTGTCCAGGGCCCTCCGGAACAGTCAATGTGCTGTTGCTGTTAAGCGTGAAGGGATTGCTGACAATGTCCCGATTGAAATAGCGGTCGTTGGCGCTGATATCGCCCGGCAGCGTAAAGTTGGGCAGGCTCGCCAGCGCCACACTGATCGCCCGCCCAATCCCCGTCTCCAACATGCCCCCATGCCAGACGGGAATGCCTGCCTCTTTGCACATGTCATGCACCGCCACCGAATCGGCCAGCCCGCCAATCCGCGATGGCTTGACGTTGATCACGCCGCACGCATCTAACTCCAACGCCCACCGCGCGTGATCCGGCGATACGATGCTTTCGTCCAGGCAGACGGGCGTCTCAATCAGCTTGGCCAGCTTGGCATGGTCAAATATGTCATCATGGTCAAGCGGCTGTTCGTTCAACAGCAGATCAAATGGGTCCAGCTGCCGCAGGTGTTCCGCATCCTCCAAATGATAGATGCTGTTGCCGTCTACTTGCAGCAGCAGCTCCGGCCAGCGTTCCCGTACCGCTCGCGTCGGCTCAACGTCCCATCCCGGCTTGATCTTCAGCTTGACCCGCTGGTAGCCGTCCTCCAGGTACCCCTCCACCGTGTCCAACAGCTCGCCAACGCTGCCCTGAATCGGGACGCTCACGCCGACCGCGACCTCCTCCAGCGAGCCGCCCAGAAGTCCGGCCAGCGAAACATCCTGCGCCCGCGCAAAGAGGTCCCAAACGGCAAACTCCAGGCCCGCTTTCGCCATCCGGTTGGCGCGCACCCGCTTGAAAATCCCCCGCACATCCTCCGGCCCAGTGATCTCCGCCTCCAGCAGCATCGGCCCCAGAAACTCCCGCTGCATCATCAAGGCCGTGTGATAGGTCTCCTCGTTATACCACGGTCCGTCACTGACCGGCGACTCGCCCCAGCCCGTGGCCCCGTCTGCGTCAACTCGGACGATCACGGCATCGCTTCCCTCGTGCCGCCAGCCGCTTGTCTCAAAAGGGCGCACGTACGGCATATGTATGCGGCGCAGTTCAATTCGATCGATTCTCATGGCTGGATTCCTGTTTTCCTGGATTGTTGCATGTTCGAGGGGCAATGAAATGGCGCTGTCCACTGGGAACGGGGCCGCGCCGCGCGGCGGGGACCGCCCCGACGCCTGTCCTTCTATTTGAGCGCAATCCGCTAGGGCGCGATCTGGTTGCCGCCCAAGGGCATTCAGTTCAACGCCGCGTAGAAAGAGTTCGCCTTACCATCGGGGGAAGCGGGCGGGGAGCGCTTCTTCAAGGGGGACGGCCCGTCTGCGCTGATTCCTTGCCATCCCGGACCAGCAAGGTTGACGGTCCAGGTACTGACCGGACCAGAATCCGGCCCGCGGACCGCCCCCCAATCTGAACATAGTGACGTTTTTTTTTCTACGCCGCGTATACGCAGTCTACTTGGCGCTTGCTTGCAGCCGACTCCAGAATCGCGTCGCAAATCACCGCGTTACGATAACCGTCCACAAAATCGGCGCCGATAGGCGACACCGCGCCGTCGTTGACAATGCAATCCAAGAGATGCGTAATCTCATGCACAAAGGTATGTTCCCAGCCGATCATGTGCCCCTGGGGCCACCAGTTCTCCCACCAGGGGTGGGACGGCTCAGAAACAAGCACATTGCGGAAGCCCTGGGCCTCAGCCGGTTCGTCGCCTACCCAGAAGATTTCCAACTCATTCAGACGTTCCAGATTGAAGACGATGCTCGCCTTTTCGGCATTAATCTCAAGGCGCTGACCGTTCTTGCGCCCTGCCGCAAAACGGCTGGCCTCAACCGTGCCTATCGCGCCATTCTCAAACTCCAAAAGCGCCGTGAAGGCATCGTCAACGTCCACCTTGCCCATTGTGCCGTCGTCCCAGGGCCGGTCCTCAATGAAGGTGCGCGTCATGCCCGAAACACTCTTCACCTCGCCCACCAGGTAACGTCCAAGGTCGATGATATGCGCCCCCAGGTCTCCCAGCGCGCCGCTGCCCGCCGCCGACTTCTGCAACCGCCAGATCATTGGCAGATCGTAGTGCGCCATCACCCACTCCTGCAGATATACCGCGCGGAAGTGGTAGATCTTCCCCAGCAAACCGGAATCAACCAGCTTGCGAATCTGACGGATTGCCGGCACGAAGCGATAGTTAAAGGCCACCATGTGTTTCACATTCGCCTTCTGCACAGCCTCCAGCATGCTCTGCGCCTCATCCGCTGTACGCGCCAGCGGCTTCTCGCACAAAATGTGCTTGCCCCGCTCAGCCGCCAATATACAGGGGTCCGCGTGCGCATCATTCGGCCCGCCGTTGTCGAAGAGCTGAATGTCATCGTTATCCAGCATCGCTCGCCAGTCCGTGTAATAGCCCTCGTAGCCGTAACGCCTTGCGGCCTCCGCCACGGCATCCTCGTTTCGTCCCGCAATACCTACCAGCCTCGGCACTGCCGGCGGCGGATACATCATATGCGCAATGTTCAACATCGCATGGCTGTGGGCCTTGCCCATAAAGGCGTATCCCAGCATCCCCACACCGATCTCCGGGGCGTCGCCTTCCGCACGCGCTCCGGCCATCGAAGTGAATCCGGATCCTTCACTCATAGGTCAGTCCCTCTTTTGTTCTCTGATATCTGGCGTCAATTGTCGACCGCCTTCCGCCGGCCCGCATCCTGACGAACTGTCGGCTGAACAATTGGCGGTCCCTTTAGCTTCTATTCGGCAAAGGCCGCGTCGAAGGCAATCTCTGACGGCGGGAAGTCGATCTTGCGAGTGTATGCGCAAGACTCCGTCGCGCCATGCTCGCGATCCATGCCCGCATCCTCCCACTCAATCGATAGGGGGCCGTTGTATCCAATGTCGTTCAATGCCCGCATGATCGCCTCAAAGTCGATATTCCCGCGCCCAACGGAGCGGAAGTCCCAATACCGACGGTGATCACCGAACTCGGTATGGCCGCCAAAGACGCCCGCCTCTTTGCCGCCGTCCGCCCAGCCCACATCTTTCATATGCACGTGAAAAATGCGGTCCGCGAACGTTCGGATAAACGCAACGTAATCCACGCCCTGGTAACCGAAATGGCTCGGGTCGTAGTTGAAACCGAAGGCTTCGTGACCGTCCAGAGCGTCGAGCGCATTCTGCGCGCTCACAATGTCAAACGCGATCTCCGTCGGATGAACTTCCAATCCGAACTTTACGCCGTTCTCGCTGAAAACATCCAGAATCGGAGTCCACAGCTCGGCAAAGAGCGCCAGGCCCTTTTCCAGGAAGTCGGGCGGGTTCGGCGGGAACGAATAGACCAGATGCCATATCGGCGAACCGGTGAATCCCGGCACGACCTTCACGCCCAGCTTGGCAGCCGCCCGCGCTGTATTTTTCATCTCCTCTGCCGCGCGGGCGCGCACGCCGTCCTCCGTCCCGTCGCCCCAAATGCGCGGCGGCAGTATGCTCTCGTGGCGTTCATCGATCCGGTCAGCCACGGCCTGGCCCATCAGGTGATTGCTGATCGCATAGCACTGCAACCCGTGCTTGTTCAGCGTGTCCCAGCGTCCCTGCACATAGCTGTCGTCCTCAAGGACCTTGTCCACCTCAAAATGGTCGCCCCAGCAGGCAAGCTCCAATCCGTCATATCCAAACGATTTTGCCTTTTCGCATATGGTCTCGAAGGGCAGATCAGCCCACTGACCCGTGAAAAGGGTGACTGGTCGCGGCATGCGTTCCTCCTTGAATTCGTTGAAACAGTCTGGTTTGCATCCTGGGAAATCCGAGTGGAGTGGTCACTGTGCGCTCTGGCCGTCCCCGCAAGAAAACGACTGCTGGAAACCACTAAATTGAACTATCTTCACAGCAGCAACAAATCGAAACTGCTAGAGCCATCGCCGTATCGCGTGCCTGAACGGAGCGAGCAGAGGGTTCGCGAACCTCTCACTCCTTAGCTCTTGGGGCGGTCGCCCGCAAGCGGGCACCCTTGTGCGGGGGGATTCCCCCCACAACGCCCCCCTGGGGTCACGCCCCGCTGCGACGGTGCGGAAGGGTTAAAGAGTTGGCGCCCCGCCCAACCCATCTTGCAACCAAGGCAGTCGCGCCACGCTCCGACCCAGGCCGCCATGCAATCACGCGCCAACTACTGCAGCAGCCTGCCAGCGCCTGGTGACCCCGCAAGCCACCAAATACACGGATTCGCGGCCCTGCCAAAAACGCCGGCAATGCCTGCCCAAGCGCTGCGCAACACCCTCCCTCAAATTTCGCCTACTATACAACCATCGACCTGATATGGCAATCTCGCGCCATCCTCCTGCAACATGCCAAGCACATCCCTTCTGCTGTTTTCGCTCTAGCCATCCCAGGCCCACTCCCGCAAAAGCGCCGGACTCGCCCCCCTCGGCCCCCTTTCCATAGAGGCCACCCCTCACGGTCGCCCCTATCCGCTCCCGCCACCGTTCCCTTGCACCCCAATCCCCCGTTGGGGCGCCCCTTGTGGGCGTCCTCCCCTTCGGCCCCCCCCAACTTCCCGCTCCACCGCGCATCCTCGCCCCGTCTCCATTCTGGACCGCACTCCAGCCAACGCAATGACTCAAATGTCATTCAGATTGGATTCCGGCTGGAACGCCAGCCAGCGTACTCCGAGAGGGGACCACCGCGCCGCGCCGCTTCCCCGAGGCCGCCCCTGCCTCGCAGAAGACCGCGCGCGCATTTACGACAAGCTGCAAAAACCTGCGTCACGCCTCAATTTCCGCTCCCTACCCATACAAAATCCCGCGCCTCTCCAGGAGCGCTTGCCGCCTCAAGGCTGCGCTCCCCTTCCGCGCTCGTCAACACACGTACGATCGAAGCCTGCCACCTGTATGTGACGTCCCGGTCCGGCGGCGCCCACTGGCTTGGCAGGCGATAACTGGTTGCCTTTGTCCAAACGGGCGGCGGCAACTCGAACAATCCTTCCAGAGGCCAGATGTAAAGAACATACCATTCATTCTCCTCCAACAGGCCCCCGCTCAACCACCGAAAGAGCACATCTTCAGATTGACCTATCTCCTCGCCCTCTTGCGGCCCAAGTAACTGGAGAGGCAGGTACATCTCGCCCGAACCTCCCTCTCGCCGCGGCGATACCATCCCGCTCGTCGCCAGAATCGTTGACGGGACACCCGAAACCGGCAGCTGCAGTGCCTGGTCCGGCCGGATTATATCGTCTGGGCCAATCCCGTTCGCCTCCTGAATCGCCGCCACCGTTGTGCCGAATCGCACCGCAATCGAAATAACCGTATCGCCTGGCTGTACAATGTAGTTGAAAACGGTCGAAATCGTCGGCGCGGTCTCCTGGCTTCCATTTTCCGATATCGACGCCGGTATGGGAATCATCAGCACGTCACCCGCCCGGATCAACGAGCCGGTCAGATTGTTCGCAGCCTGAATCTCCTCGACTGTTACCCCATAACGCCCCGCGATGCCTATCAGCGTCTCTCCGGATCGCACGGTGTGGCGTCCAACGAACGTATCAGCCTGTTGTCCGTCCGTATCTGCCGTCGGCTCCGTGTCCACACTCTCCGGCGACGCCAGGGCGGGGCTCGACTCCGATCCATTCGGCAACGGCAGGCTCACGCCCAAACTGCCAAACTGCCACCAACCGATAACGATCGCGAGCAGAACCGCGACCAGTACCCCGTCCCGTATATTGAGGCGCGCCGGCCTCACCCGGGGCGTTCCGGCCAACTCATGACCGCAAAAGTAACAGGTTTCAGCGTTCTGCGCGACCCGGGATCCACAATTCGAGCAGCGGCGGCCCGCCGAAACTGTTGAGCCTGCATCCTGTGTCATTCGAAAGAGTCTGGGCTGGGAAACCGTTCATTGAATGCCAACAGTATATCACCCGTCAACTGCACGCGGGAACAGGCCAGGGCGATTGCATCTAAATTGGGTCAGAGCATCGAAATACTTCAGAATTCCCCTCCAGTTCGGGATCAGACATGAGAAGTGTTCGATTAGTGGCACGTAGACGGGAAATCCAAATGATTTCGACGCCTGACGGCCGGT
>JAJDZJ010000103.1 GCA_022824685.1 Caldilineaceae bacterium | reverse complement strand
TCGCCGACTGAGGGCCTGATCCGCGGCGTCTTCCCGTCGATATTCAGTAAGCGCAGGGTGATTTCCACTTATTCTCGCTTTCTTCTGGCCACAATTTCAACTGAATCGGCCTACAGATTTAGATGCGATTGCCCTGAGGTTGGGTCAGGCGAACTTGACCTTTACTAAACACTAAGTCAGTGAGCGCAATCTCGCGCGTCTCCCTTATCTTTGCCATGTCCTTACTTCTCCTCATAAGTGATAGCCACGAAGATTCCCATCTTCAAAGATCTAGAATACGGCGTAGGTCCTGGTCGGAAAGTTTCTCAGCAGCGATGACTGGAGCATCTTCAATATATTCATCAAAAAGTGCGGCCTTGTTTTCCAGTATGTCCGTAATCCTCTCTTCAACAGTGTCCTCAACGACAAATCGTATCACCTGTAAAGGTGTCTGCTTTCCAAACCGATGTGCGCGTTGAACTGCCTGATGTTCTACTGCGGGATTCCACCACCGGTCAAACAGTATTACTGTGGAGGCTTCCTGCAAGTTCAGACCAACCCCACCGGCTTTGAGGGAAACTAACATGACTCTAGGGCCGGGGCGCTCCCGGAAACGGTCAGTCATCTGCTCACGATGTTCATCCGACAGTCCGCCGTGATATACCTCATGGGTGATGGTGAGTCTTTGGGATAGCCACTGAAGTGTTTCGACATATTGGGAAAACACGAGGCCTTTGCCACCACTTTTCTCAATCGATTCAAACAACCCCTGAAGGACATCCCACTTAGCCGAGTCACCAGTGGTGGGATCAAAGTTGCAAATTTGTTTGAGGCGCGTAAGCACAGCCAGCATGCTGGCTATCCGTGTGGAACCGTGTTGGCTGTCCAAGCTGCTCAACCGCTTGGACCAGACCGACTCGTAGACCTGGCGCTGATGGGGCCCAAGTTCCAGACGTATGTCCCGAACAATTATGGGAGGCAACTCGCTGAGGACCTGGGCCTTTGTTCGGCGTAAGAAATGATCTTGCATGGTGGCGTGAATCTCGCTTCGAGACATCCCAGGGCGTAGTAATTGCGGCGCCAAGAAACGGAAGATCGACAAGAGATCGTCCACAGAGTTCTCGAGAGGCGTCCCCGAAAGTCCCCAAGAACTCTTCCTGCGGATCCGTCGACAAGCCAAGCTAGTCGTCGAATCGATGTTCTTTATCCGTTGGACTTCATCGAGGATGACGAGATCAAATTCAATACTGCTCGCTATGGAATCTATGTCTGCCCGCAGTTGCTCGTAGGAGGTAATCAGCACTTGAATTGGCAGACGGTATGTCACTTGCCTGTCTTGCGCACTGCCGGACACTCGGCGTACAACCAGGCTGCGAGCCCATTTTTCCAATTCGCTCATCCAGTTAAGGCACAAAGGCGCTGGCGCGACAAGAAGAACCCTACGATTAATGCCCTTGAGGGCCTCCAGAGCGACGGCCGCTTGCACGGTCTTGCCTAGCCCCATTTCGTCGGCGAGCAAGGCGGACTTTCGATGGAACAGAAAGCTGGCACCCTCTCGCTGATACGGCCGGAGCCGTTCAAATAGTGGTGTTTCTTGCAGTGTGTCAGTGACAATCATTCCGTGTCACTTCACATTTGCCATTGAGTACCCGCAAACCATTACATCTTGACTACCATCTGTTCGTCACTTCCAGAAATACGTTTGAAGCCCATTCAGTCCACGGAGGCCAAGACTAGGTGTGGCCACGATTAGCCCCTGGGGTTGAAATGTCACTTTTTTCGTAATTCATCTGGAAAGTCCCAAACATTGCAGGCTAGTCGTGCCATTTTGAGTTGACGATTCTGTATCTCGGCTGGTGACCATTCTGACACCCGAGAGACTTCCTTGGTCATCTTTATCAAGCTGGCCTCAAAAATGGTCTTCTTCTTCTCAAAACTTCGATTGTATGCAGCTCCTGGTTTGTTGTCTCCGTCGCTGAGAAGTGTCAAATTGCCGAGCAAGTGAATACTATCTTTGTGTTCCTTCGGATCAAAGTGCGCCCATCCCTTCAAGTGTTCGGGCGACGTCGGTAGAATGTGTTCAACAGTGTATTTGTTTTCGCTAATAATATTGAGGTCGTCCTGCTGATGATAAACCAAGCCAAGAAGAAATCGCTTGGCCTTTCGGCTTTCTTTTATCGTCGCCTGCTTCATATGTTCGATAAAGTTGCAATCATAGAATACTTCGTTCTTGTCACTATCCCACAATGTGCTTGCGAATGGGACAGAATCCAAAGAGTCCGCGCCCATAATGTCGCGGGCTAGGGCCGAAAAGCCACTCTCAAAGTCCGACGGTTCGAACTTTTGGGTTGCCAAGGCTGTGCGCATCACGAATGAGGTAAGAGCCTTGAGGTAAATGTGTGCGCGACGTGCCACTGCTTTCCTCTTGCGGCCATCAAGTTCCCTCACATACCGGGCAAGTAAAGCAAAGACGATTGGTTGAGTTACTTTGTAGTGCTTCAGATCATGCAGGAAATAGTAGACATTTCGTGAGTCGGAAATCTTTCGAGTATCCCTGATAAATCGGGAGATTATGGTGTCATCTTCTCGAGGAGAGCAAATCGAATTGAAGACTGCAGCGGATTCTCCCTCGGTGAACTTATTCGCCAACCGAAAGACGTAGTCGGCTTCAGAATTTTCGGAAGATTCTTCAATCTTCCTCTTTATCTGCATCTTCGTTTTTCGATAGAGTTGGTCTTTGGGCAAGTATCCGTATTCACATTGGAGGAAACATCTAGTGTACTCCATCGTTCTGGGGCCGTCCCGAAACCACCGTCGGAGCCGTTCGAGGCCTTCGTGGACAGTATCACGGCGCTGTTGCTCACTGTCGTCGTTGAAAAATGAATAGATATGGTTCCTGATCAAGTCGAAGTCTGCCAAGGGTTTGCCACGGGCATTCAACGTTTCAAAGACAGAATTGGGATCGACTCTCTTAGGTACGGAAATGCAAACCACTTCCAGTTTTCTTACCACGAAGTCAAAGAACTGCTTGGCCTTCTCTACGTCTACTAGGAGAAAGTGCCTGTCGATTTCGTTCCAAGCCGTGGTCAGCTTTCCGTTCGTCCCGATATTGTGACCGCGGAGCAACAATCTATAATTTACTCGGTTATCTTGGGGAGGAGAAACCCTTGGCTCCAGCTTGTCGGACTGTGTCAAGGACTCCGTGTGATCAGTAGATAGGTCGAATAGATTGCGAAGGGCTATACTCTCTCGCTGAGGATCGACTTTGTTGGCAAACATTCTCGCGAGGCGGGCACATATGAGAGAATAGGTGACAATTCGTTGCTGCCCGTCATTGATTTCCCAGGACCGATCAGACTTCTCCACCAGCACTATCGCGCCTAGAAAATAGGATTCTCGATCCTCCCGAAAGGCTTCATCAAGGTCGATCAAAAGCTCACTGACATTTTCTTTGGACCAATCGTATTTGCGTTGATGCCAGGGAACCTCCAGTTTGCCCTTGTACAGCAGTTGCGAGAGCAAGGACGCCTCTGCTGTCACGACAGTTGATTCGGTGTTAGTGGCCATTACACCGTCTCGCTATCTAATTTCTCGATAAGGGACGTCCGACTATCCTCTTGAATTCTGTCGTGCCTCCAGATGTCTTCGATGACTTCCAGCTCGGGTTGTGAGATCATGGGCTCGCCTGTTCGGGCCTCTAGGGCTTTCAAGCTGTCCAGAATCTGCTCCCTTACGTCGAGTGTGAAGGGTCCAAAGACTCGAGTTCCATCGTCGCGTCTCTTGGTAAGACCATCTCTGCGGACTGGTGACCGGTTCTCGTTGTTTTCCCGCAGCTTGATAAGCTCTTCCCTAAATTCAAGCAGGGCTTCAAGCTTGTCCTGTTCTGTGTGCCCCGACTCAATTGTGCCGTTCATGCTACGATCTTTCTTCACCACGGTACACGTCCAACATCCAAATCGAGGGGAAGTTGTGCCACACGAAGGGGCGTCATCTTTGGTTAACACCAAGGGACATTCGCCACCTCCGGCGTTACGGTAAATGGTAATGAGCTGGCGATGAGAACTTCCCCACGGTGGTCTTCGCTGCATTAAGATCATCCACACTTCGTTATCTTCCAAATCTGCGAGCGGAGCGAACATGCGACAGTTCTTAATCGAGCTGTGAGGATTCATCTTGTTGGCTGATACGCCATGTCGGTCCATATTGCGTCGGCGGGTCTGTGATTCGCTGCGTCGTGTTCCTACTAAAAGAACCGCACGCTTATGCTTGGACAAAATTTCTGTAATCAATCGATTCGTAGGTTGGATTTTCATTCGGTCTGTGCACCACCGGAAGTTGCGCGTAGGTGGAATGTATCCTCGCCCGATGACATTGACCCAGAATGTCTGGTCGATGTAAGGCTGACTTATCCGAATTGTTATCGGCAACTTCGCACTGGTTGCTGCTAGCCTGATTTCTTGCAAACTATCCTTAAGATGCTGGATGACAATCGGGGACTCTACCAGGGTATCATTTGAAATGACATGTACTTCGCGGCGCCGTTCCTCTGGAGACAAAGACAAAAGGGTCTCCCAAACAAGCTGCAGGAGCAGAGTCGAATCTTTTCCACCCGAGTAAGCCACAATCCAAGGATCAGAGTGTCTCTTGCAATATTCTCTCGTAATGGCCCGGCGTATATCTTCAAATCGATCGGCTAGCCCTAGGGAATTACTAAGAGTTATATCTGACATTGTGCCCTCCTGCTTTAAGGATAGGCGGTCCAGTGGAGAGAGAGCCGACGCAATTCATAGACTGCTTCGGCAACTTGCTTCACAGACTGATGGATTTCCTCCTCGGTAGTGAAACGGCCGATACTAAAACGCAGTGAGCTATATGCAGTTTCTGCGTCTATTCCTAGGGCGGTAAGGACATGGGAGGGTTCCACGCTCGCCGAAGTACAGGCTGACCCATTTGAGACTGCAATGTCTGGCAACAGCATCAAAAGAGATTCACTTTCGACGAAAGAAATGCTTACATTCACTATTGCATCGATGCAATGCTTTCGATTCCCATTGACAGAAACCCGCTCAATTGTCATCAAGCGATGCAGCAAGTCTTGTGACAATATTCTAGTTTTCTCGCTGTCTTCGGCTCGCTTGTATGCTACAAGATGGGCGGCCTCTCCCATCCCAACGATCTGGTGAGTGGGCAAAGTCCCTGAACGGATTCCACGTTCGTGTCCGCCTCCGTGAATTTGGGGTTGGAGTCTAATGCGGGGATTCCTTCTCGCGTACAGCGCTCCGATTCCCTTGGGGCCGTACATTTTATGCGCGCTCATGGAAATAAAATCAACCGGAATGGTCTTCGTGTCCAAAGGTAGTCGCGCCGCACTCTGGGCCGCATCGGCATGAAAGAAAACCCCTCGGTCTTTAGTAACCTCCGCAATGGACTTGATGTCCGTAATTGTGCCGATTTCGTTGTTTACGTGCATTAAAGAAACCAGAATCGTGTCAGGGCGTAGAGCGGTTTCCACCTGCTTTGGAGTTATCAGTCCCTCCGCATTTGGCTTTATGTAAGTGACTTCGAAGCCCTGAGTTTCCAGATATAGGCATGAATCCAGTACCGCCTTATGTTCAATCGCCGAGGTTATAATGTGTCTGCCCCGGTCTGCATACAACTGCGCTACTCCTTTTATTGCCAGATTGTCCGATTCCGTACCCCCAGAGGTCCAAATGATTTCGTCTGGTTCAGCATTGATGAGGTTAGCTACTTGCTGGCGCGATTGTTCAACTGCGTTGTTGGCTTCCATTCCCTGTCTGTGCAGTGTTGAAGAGGGATTGCCGAACACGCCATCCGGTCCTAGAAACTGGACCATCTTCTCGATCACTCTTGGGTCGACCGGCGTGGTAGCCGCGTAGTCCAAATAGATCGCTCGGGTCATCAGTCGATATCTGCCACTAGGATTGACTCTCTAGGCAAGCCATGGCCAATGACGTAAAGTCTCTGATGTCTTTATTGGAGTCTGAAACTAAGGTGATTAATGTAAGATTTACTAAGTAGGGCGCGACACGCCTCAACGACACCAGTTCAAACTAGAATCGAATATTCTTTCAAGACCTAGGGGAAATTCTAAACTAGTGCCTAAATTGATGCGCAGGATCCCCAGTCACGGTAAGCTTGCCATCAATGTTCTGATGTATGCGGATCGGTGGATTGCAATCCGCTGCGTCAGTCCAATTTGAGAAACATTGAATTCAGCTACTTCTAGCTATAAGTCATCTCTGGGGTCTCAGACACGCTTAACCGTCTGCTGAATTTCTCTATAGAACAAGCGCTATCGAAGGGCAGTCTACTAACTATTGCCGCAGAATGTCAAACGTCCAATTAGCCGCGCCAACCGCTCAGTCTAGGCATGTCTTTCGCAGATGCGTGTACGATAATCGTACCATCCACCAATTTACCGGCTAGATGATCTAGTCGGCGGGAATGGGATTGACCTGCCCCCGACGTTTGTACCACCCGTTATGTTAGTCCGGCAAGCACGGGGACAGGGTCGGCAGGCAAGAGGGCCTCATCGTTCGTGCGCCCATCACTGCTGCCGAGTGAGCGCCTGTAAAGGTATTTTCTCGGAGTCCTTGCGCGACCTCCCAACTCACCCCTTCTCGTACCAGCCCGACCTGAAGATCAGCCCGTCATGGCGCACGACCCATGAGTGCTTGCGCCCTCTTCACCCGTTCCCGGGTTACGGTAGACATAGCTGACCCATCTGCCCGCCTCAGTTGCGCCCATAATGTCGTCGTCGAGTCGGTTCATTGCAGCCTTCGTCCCGTCCACATTCACACACCTCTTTGCTTCCTCACAACCAGGCAACCCTCTTACGATAAGCAAACTATTCCGGCATCGTCCTCAATATCAGCGGCTCAAGGAACTGCACACTCTTGATGACACCTTCAGACGCGCTCATCACCGGGTCTTCGTGTTCGATGCTCAGCGCTCCGTCGTAGCCGGCGAGGCGCAGCGCGCTGACGAAATCGCGCCACCATGCTTCGCCATGGCCGTAGCCCAGCGTGCGGTAGGCCCACGAGCGCTCGGCAACCAAGTCCATGGGCCGCATATCGAGGCCGCCGTTGAGAGCCATTTCAGAAGGGTTGATGCGGGTGTCCTTGGCGTGGACGTGGAAAATGAACCCCTCGCCCAGGGCCGGGATGACGACGAGCGGGTCCATGCCCTGGTAGAAAAAGTGGCTGGGATCGAGGTTGACGCCCACGCTCGGCCCGGCGATGGCGCGCAGGCGCAGCATCGTGCGCGTGTTATACGCGGACTGGCCGGGATGTAGCTCGATGGCGACCCGGACGCCGTGATCGGCCGCGAACCGGCCCGCCTTTTCCCAGAAAGGGGTGATTACTTCATCCCACTGCCAGCGTTCCAGGTCAGCGTATTCCGGCTGTTGCGGGTGGGTGGGCCAGTTTGGGTAGGGTGTCCCACTCGGGTCGCCAGGACAGCCGCTCATCGTCACGACGGTGTCCAGGCCGAGTTTATGAGCGAGTTCTACCGTCTTGAAGAAGACATCCTGCGACGCCTGGCCGCGCGCGGGGTGCGGGTCGAGCAGGTTGCCATTGCAGTTGAGCGCGCTCAGCATCAAGCCGCGACTCTCTATGGCGGACGAAAAGGCTGTGCGGGCCTCCTCGTTATGCAGCAGCTCATCCAGGTTGCAATGCAAAGCCGGCGAGAAGTTGCCCGTTCCGATTTCCACGGCTTCGATCCCGTGCTCGACAACCCAATCGAGCGCCTCGGTGAAGGAAGTTTGCAGGCTATCCGTGAATAGTCCGATTTTCACAACATCCTCCTGTCTGGTGTAACCAGGGAGGCCGCTCCCTGCCTCGCGTCCCGTCCGGTCGGCTCATTCCTCCTCATACCAACCCGACCCGAAGATCAGCCCGTCATGGAGAACGACCCAGGAGTGCTTGCGCCCCTCTTCGCCCGTTTCCAGGTTACGGTAAACATAGCTGACCCATTTTCCCGCCTCAGTAGCGCTCAGAATGTCGTCGCCATAGAAATAACCGGTCGAATCGACGCGCACGGAGGGGTCCAGCCCGATTCTCTCATGCCTGGGGTGTGCAAGGGTGCGGTCATCTTCACCGATTATAAAGACGTACCACTGCCCATCCACACTTTCGGCTGAACTGTAGTAGTTGACGGCGGCCTGGCGGCCTTCCTGATTGTAGAGGCGGAGGGCATCCTGCACGAGCGCCTGGGCGTAAGCCGCCCGTTCGTTCTTGGTTGGGATGGCAACGCAACCGGCGATGAGGAGAACGAGCGCGAAAAAGAGGGACAGAGCCGCAATACGATTCATATGTATCTCCACGTTGTCAGGTTCAGTTGAGGTTTATCCGTTATCGTCCGCTTTCATGCATCCAAATGCACAAAAGGATACGTCCCTTATCGTTCGGGCGGCAGATGGTGTCTGATTCAGGAGCAGAGGATAGGCAGGATACCAAACGTTGCTTCACAGCCGCAATTTACCGCTGCCGGAGCTGCGTCCGTACCGGTCAGACCACAGTATACCTGCCTGGGCAACCGGTTCACTCCTTCTCGTACCAACCCGACCCGAAGTACAGCCCGTCATGGCGCACGACCCACGTGTGCTTGCGCGTCACCTCGCCGGTATCCGGCTTGTCGTGGACGTAGCTGACCCATTTGCCCGCCTCCGTAGCGCTCAGAATGTCGTCGCCATAGAAGTAGCCAGCGGCATCAATTCTCTGCGCGGGGTCTCGCCCTACACTTTCGGGCCTGTAGTGGGCGATGGTGTACCCGTCTTCGCCGATGATGAAGACGTACCATGGCCCGTCCACGTTTTCGGGTGAACTGAAGTAGTTGACGGCGGCCTGGCGGCCTTCCTGATTGTAGAGGCGGATGGCATCCTGCACGAGCGCCTGGGTGTAAGCCGCGGGTTCGTTCTTGGTTGGGATGGCAACGCAGCCAGCGACGACAAGAACGAGCGCCAAAATTAGAGCGGCAGAACGAAACACGTTTATCTCCATTTCGAGGGAACTGGAATCGGATTCGCTACGATCGTAAACCTTCAAATCCCCGGCCAGACCATTACTCCTCATACCAGCCCGACCCGAAGAATAGCCCGTCATGGCGCACGATCCATGTGTGCTTACGCGTCTCCTCCCCCGTATCCGGGTTCGTGAAGACGTAGCTGACCCACCGTCCCTCCTCCGTCGCGCCCAGCATGTCGTCGCCATAAAAATAGCCGGTCGCATCCACGCGCAGCGCGGGGTTCCGCCCGATTATCTCGGGGTTGTAGTGCGCGATCGTGTACCCATCTCCGCCGATTACAAAGACGTACCACGGCCCGTCAACGTTTTCTGGTGAACTGTAGTGATTAATAGTTGCCTGGCGGCCTTCGCTGCTATAGAGGCGGATGGCATCCTGCACCAGCGCCTGGGTGTAGGCTGCCGGTTCATTCTTCGTTGCGATGGCAACGCAGCCGGCGAAGAGAAGTGTGAGCGCAAGTGTGAGCAATAAAGTGGTAGAACGAAACATGCTTTTCTCCATTTCGATAACGTGGAATCAAACTATCTGATACAGTCTACTTTCAGACCCCTATTTTAACCAACATTGGCCTTCCCCGTTTGCGTAGGTATAATTTCTCTGTCCATCTGTTGGCACGCGCCCAGCGGTAACATCTGATACTTTTCCTGTCGCATTCGTTCGATGCGCTCCCTGCGCCCAATGGGGTCCAATGAGGCAAGCCTATGACAGCGATGCGCATCGGCATCGGCTCGATCTTCCAGGAGAGTAACCAGTTCGCGGCCACGCAGACCGATCTGGACCTCTTTCGCAACTCCTACCTCCATGAAGGCGATGCCCTGCTCCAGCTGGCAGGCACCGACTGCGAAGTCGCCGGTATCCTCGCCGCCTGTGAAGAGGCGGGCGCGCGGGCGCTTCCTCTGCTGGCGGCGCGCAGCGTCTCGGGCGGCGCGCTTTCGGATGCCTGCTACGCTCATCTGAAGGAAACGCTGCTGGCCCATTTGCGCGCCGCGCTGCCGCTTGACGGCCTCATCCTCGCCATGCACGGCTCCATGGTCACGGTTTCCGAACTGGATCCGGAGGGTGACATCCTTGAGGCCGCGCGCAACATCGTGGGGCCGGACCTGCCGATCGTCATGACGCTCGACCTGCACGCGCACGTCACCCCGCGCATGGTCCGACAGGCCAATGCCCTGGTCTCCTTCACCCACTACCCCCACGACGACACCTATTCCACCGGTGAACGCGGGGCCAGCCTCTTGCTGCGGACAGTCAGGGGCGATGTCAGACCGGTAATGGCTCTGGCCAAGGTCCCCATCATCTGCGGCGCCTGCAACGGCCAGACCTTCGGCGACGGGCCCATGGCCCACCTGGAACGGCTGGCGCGGCGCCTGGAGACGCAGCCGGGCATCCTCTCCGTATCCTGTTTCCAGGTTCATCCCTATAACGACCTGCCTGGCATGGGCTGCGGCGGCGTCGTGGTGACCGACAACGACCCCGCTCTGGCGCAAAAGGAAGCGCATACGCTGGCCGCGGCGTTCTGGGAGCGGCGCACCGCGTTCGAGGTAGAGCATTTCACGGTCTCGGAGGCCGTTGCACGCGGCCGCCAGGTCGAGGGAGGCCCTGTGCTGCTGGTCGACACCGCGGACTGTGCCGGCGGCGGCGCGCCCGGCGATAGCGTCGCTCTGCTGGGCGAGCTGCTGGCGCTGGGCGTGGACGAGCCCGCCATCCTGATGGTGGTCGACCCGGCCGCGGCCCAAGCCTGCGCACGCGCCGGCATAGGCGAAACGGTCAGCCTGCAGGTCGGCTACAGCCTCGACCCGAACTGGGGCCAACCCGTACCCGTCTGCGGGACTGTGCGCCATCTCAGCGACGGCAGTTTCCGCTACGACGGCGGCCTCTTTGGCGGCACCTGGGCCTCGATGGGTCTCTCGGCCGTGCTGCAGGTCGGCAGCATCCATCTCCTGGTCATGTCGCAGCCGACCTACGACTGGGGCGATGAGCAGTTTCGCAGCGTGGGCTTGGACGTGCGCCAAGCCAAGTTCATCGGCGTCAAAAATCCGATGAACTACCGCCGCGCCTACCGCGACCTGATGAAGGCCGCCTTCATCGTTGACACGCCCGGACCGACCCCGGCCCATGTGCGCAACCTGATCTTTGAGCGCATGCAGCGGCCCTTCTTTCCCCTTGACGAAGAGATTCCCGACCTTGAGATAACGGTTGTGGTCAGCTGAGGAAGATCCACGTAGGAACATCAAGGAATGCCGAAAAATGAATCCGGTTGCCGCTCAACGATTGGAAGCGTGTATCGAGCAACTGAAGCAGGGGGAACTGACCGAGGAACGGCTGCGAGAGCTGGGCAAGGCGATCAGTGAGAACGGGCCCAGACGACAGAGTCTGCTCTACCTGCAGACCGCAACCACCGCCGTCACCTCCCAGGTAGTCGGGATGCTGCAGGTCGCGGACGGCGAAGTCTCCGACGGACCCTTCGACCCCGCCGACTGGCCCTATAAGACCGTATTGGACGCCATAAACGCCGGCTGGCGTGTAATCCGCTTTCCTGCCCAGCTTTTGTCCAGTCACGGTCCGGATGTGCACGTTGCCTGCGAGTTCATTCTGGAGAAATGGGAATAAATGGACGCCTCGCTCTGGAACATCGGCATGAAGGTCGATGACATGGAAAGCGAAATCACGTTCTGGCAAGAGATCGGCGCCGAGCTGATCTTACGCGAGAAGTTCACCGCGCCTGACGGCGAAGAGGTCGACTACGCCTTCGTCAATTTCGGCGGCACGCGCATCTTCCTGACGCCCAAGACCGTCTTCGAGGACAAACTCGGCCACGCGCTGACGCCCGGCCTGACGCACGCCGTCTTCGAAGTCGATGACCTGGACCGGGAATACGAACGGCTTACCGCTATGGGCCTGGAGGTTCTGGTGGAAAAGGTGGAGATCAGCGGCGCCTTTGGCTCGCGCCGGCTGGCATTCTTCCGCTCGCCCAACGGCATGGTTTTCGAAATTCTGCAGATTCTTGAAGCGAAAATTTGAATGTTACTCTATTGGCTCACGTGCATGCCTGGCAGGAGGTAACCAATGGCGAGGGAAGCGCTTCGCGCGACGGATGACATCAGGCCTACCTTGACGGATGAGGAGGTCCTGGAATTCTGCAAAACGGGCATCCTCACACTCGAAGGCGTGATACCCGATTCCACCAACCGCTGGGTTTTCGACTATCTTGACGAGGAGGGCGCGGACCCCCATCAGCTGGTACGCGATGAACGCTTCATCGACGAGGTGCTGCTGCATCCGGCGGTCGCCGGCGTCGTACGCTCCCTACTGGGCGCCCGCTTCCAGCTCCCCGAATGGATGGCCAACCATCGCCTGGTGGGGCCGGAAGCAGCCAGGTACTGGCACATCGACGCCGGTTCCGACTTCGAGCGCGCTTGCAATCTGTTACAGGTCTTCTACATCCCCCAGTCGAACAGCATGGAGATGGGGCCGACCCTGTTCCTGCCCGGCTCCCATCTCGTGCCCATAACCAGAGAGGATATAGAGCGCTTCGGCAATCTGGCCGGACAGGAGGCGACCACCGCGCCCGCCGGCTCGGTCTTCGTCACCGCCTATTCGATCTGGCACCGTCAGCCCGACAAGGTCGACCAATCGACGCGCAACCTGTTGAAGTGGGTCTACTGGCGCACAACGCCGCCGGCACGCGACTGGAACGCGCGCGTCGATTTTGATTTCGCCGGCGCGGACTATTCATATACAAACAACTATTTCTGCGGCGGCCACCGCAAATGGCAGTCGGTCCCGCGTGTGGCTGAAATGTTCTACTGGCTGTGCGGCAAAGAGGACGAGTTCCACCTGGTCGGCGGTTCAGGCTGGCCCTACTCCTCCTCCGACCCGGGAATGCGGTCCCAAAGGCGCTGACAACACCAAGGCCCGCTGCCCCTTGTAAAGACAGCGTTCTATGGGATTAAAGTGCAGCCGGTCCATGAAGGGCCGCGCAGTCACACAAAGAAAATCCGATGTGCCGTTGGTGTTCTTCGCGACCCTTCGCGTGCCTTAGCGGATCAAGGAAAGGTTTTCAACGCGTCCCTTCGCGGATCGATCTGTGGAGATCAAAACATGAAACTCAGCAGCGCGCAGATTACGCAGTATGATGAACAGGGCTACCTCTTTTTCCCCGATCTGCTGGACGGAGCTGAAGTAGCCGTCCTGCAGGACGCGGTGCCCGATATCCTCAGCCGCCAGGGGCCGGAGATTATCTCCGAAAAGGATGACCCCTCCTCAGTCCGGCTGGCCTTTGGCGCGCACACCTACTCCGAACCGTTCCGCTGCCTTACGCTGCTCCCTCGTCTGCTGAACCCCGTCCGCCAGCTGTTGCGTGACGACGTCTACCTCCATCAGAGCCGCCTGAACCCTAAACAGGGCTTCGGCGGCGGCGCCTCCTGGGACTGGCACCAGGACTACCCGCCCTGGCATTCGATCGACGGCATGCCCGAACCGAACTGCATCATGGTATCGGTCTTTATTGACGACTGTACAGCGGTCACCTCTCCCCTTCTGATCGTGCCCGGCTCGCAGCGCCATGGCCTGCTGGACGCCCGACTGCACAAGGACGCCGCGGGGCGAGGCTACGCGCTGCATCACATCGACAACGCCACCTTCGAACGGCTCGCGGCTGAAAACGGCATCGAAGCGCTGGTCGGGTCGGCGGGTTCGGTTGCCTTCATCCACTGCAACGTGCTGCACGGTTCGGCCAACAATGTCTCCCCATGGCGGCGGGCGATCATGTACCTGATTTACAACGCCGTCAGCAACGCCTGCGCCGGGACCGAGCGCCCGTGGTACCAGAACAATCGCGACTTCGCCCCGCTGCAGCCTCTCAACGACAACAGTGTGAAAGCGCTGGCCTGAGCGGCGGCCGCCGGATTCCGCAGTCCACCCATCTGGAGAAACTGAAATGAAATATCTGACCGCAGCCCAGCTGCAAGAGATCGGCGCCCGGATTCTGGATGCGGCCGGCTCGCCCAGCGCCGAGTCAGAAACCGTCTGCGAGATACTCGTGCGCGCCAACCTGTTTGGGCACGACTCGCATGGCGTAATGCGCATACCGCAATACGTCGGCGAGATTCGCAGCGGCGCGATCCGGCCCGGCGCGCCCGTCGAAATCGAACGGGAGACCGTCGCCTCCGCCGTCCTCCAGGCGCATCAGGGCTGGGGCATGGTGATCGCCCGCCAGGCCATGCAGCTGGCGATCGAAAAGGCGCGCCAGGTTGCCATCGGCACCGTCGTCGTGCGCGGCAGCCAGCACGTGGGGCGCGTGGGCGAATACCCCACGATGGCGGCCGAGGAAGGTATGATCGGCATGGCCGTCGTCAACTCCTATGGAACCAGCGGCTCTGTGGCCCCATGGGGCGGCGCCGAGCGGCGGCTCTCACCCAATCCCATTTCCTTCGCCATGCCGAGCGGCGGGCCGTGGCCTGTTATGGTCGATATCACGACCTCGGTATTTCCGGAAGGCAAGGTCCGGGTGACCCAATACGCGGGCAAACAGCTGCCCGACGGCGTGATCATCGACTCTGAAGGCAACCCCACCACCGATCCGGCCGCCTTCTACGGCCCCCCGGCGGGCGCGCTGCTGCCCCTGGGCGGAATCGTAGGCCACAAGGGCTTCGCGCTCGGCATCGTCGCCGAGCTGCTGGCGGGCGCGCTCTCCGGCGCCGGCTGCACCGGCAAAGAGCGCGAGCGGGCCGGCAACGGCATCTACTTCCAGGCCATCAATATCGAGGCCCTGCTCCCATACGACGAATTCATCGAGACCGTTCAGGAGCAGATCGCCTGGGTAAAGTCGGCGCGCCCCCAACCCGGCGTTGACGAGGTCCTCTTCCCCGGCGAACCCGAGTACCGCGCCGCGCAGCGGCGCAGCGCCCACGGCATCCCGGTCGAAGACACCATCTGGCAGGAGATCGTCGAAACAGCAGAAAGCCTCGGCGTCTCGATCGCAGCCTGACCCCGCGCGGGCGCTTACAACACGCACGCCGGCCCGTTCATGTTTGAAGCCCCACCGCTTACATGGCATCATGGAGTGCAATACACATGCCGTTCACTGACCACTGACCACTAACCACTGATCACTGCCCTACGAGGTTCAGACAAATGCAAATTCTCTTTCTTCCCTTCAATCCCGTCATGCAGTACTGGTACGATGGCTTTGTCGAGGCGGTCGACGGGCGTTACCCGATCAAGATGTACGATCATGACAAGCCGGTCGCCCCGCAATTTGAGGGCATAGACGTCGTAGTGGCGTGCGCAGGCTGCACGCACGAGATGATCGATGCGGCTGTGGACGCCGGCGTCAAGCTGTGGCAGGTGCTCTCGGTCGGCGTCGATCACTGGGACATGCCATACTTCTTCAGAAAGGAGATGCCGTTCGCCAATACGCCCGGCCCCTTCAGCGCCATCGCCCTGGCCGAGCATGCGCTTACCCTGATGCTCCTGATCGCCAAGAACCATCGCACAGCGCAGGCGAACATGCGCGCCGAACTCTTCAGCCTGCCGCTGAATGACGAGCTGGCCGGCAAGAAGCTCGGCCTGATCGGGCTCGGCGCCAGCGGGCGAGAGCTGGCCAAGCGCGGCCACGCCATGGGCATGGAGGTCATGGCGATCGACATCGCCGAGATCCCGCAATCCGTGCGCGACGAGTGTCATGTCTCCTTCTTCGGGGATCCCAGCGCCATGGATCACGTGATCGCCGAGGTCGACTATCTGTCCCTCCACACGCCCAGCACAGCCCAGACAAAGCACATGATTGGGGCGCCGCAGTTCGAGTTGATGAAGCCGACCGCCGTGCTGATCAACGTGGCGCGCGGGCTGCTGGTGGATGAGGACGCGCTGGTCGAGGCGTTACAGAGCGGGCAGATCCGGGCCGCCGGCATGGACGCGTTCGCGACCGAGCCGCTGCCGAGCGCCCACCCGCTGCTGCAGATGGACAACATGTTCTGTACGCCGCACATCGCCGGCGTAACCAGGGAAACTACACAGCGCCGCGGTCAGGCCGCCGCCAACAACGTCGACCGGGTCTCCAAGGGGCTGGAGCCGCTGCACCTGGTCACGCCTGACAGCTGACGTGCGCTTCAAACCGCCCTGAGCGTTCAGAAATAGATAGCAGAGAATACTGTCCGATGTTTGGGGCGTACGCGCGACTTACCCGCGCGACTGCGCCGTGCGGGGCGTCTCCCAACGCCGTATCCGCCGCTTCGCCTCTGCATTGCCGCACCGGTCGCCGGCCGCCTGCGGGCCGCGCCCAGCGCAGCCTACGCGATTTCCACCCCGACCGACGCAGCGGTCTCAACGAAGGCCTGCCAGACATCTTCAGCGATTGGAATTCCCTCGCGCCGTCGCTGCTCCCTTGCACGCGCCTCCATATCCCCCGGCGCCAGCACCCCGTCGAAGCCCGGAGCCGGCGGCACGGCCCGCACACGCCGCTCCATCTCGTCCGCCCGTTCCGCATAGTCGGCGAACGGCTGAAACAGATCCGCCCTGATCGCCATCATCGTCACGCCCTGGTGAGGAAAGATCGTGCCGCCCCGTCCCGCCTCCACGTAGCTGTCCGCGCCCGTGAAGATCCGTCCCAGGAACTCGGCCGCCATCATCAGCGTATAGCCTTTGTGCCCGCCAAACGGCAAATAACTCCCGCCCGCGTAAAAGTCGCCCGGGTCTGTGCTCGGGTTGCCATCCTTGTCAACGATGCTGTCCGGCGGCAGCTGCTCGCCGCGGCGGTAGGCATTCTCCACTTTGACCCCGGAGAGCGCGGTCGTGGCCCAGTCAAACATCATCGTCGATTCCCCGCCGGCCGGCAGCCCAATCGATATCGGATTCGTATGCAGCGTGCGCGTCTTCCCGCCGTATGGCGCCGCCAAAGGCGCCACCTGGCCGTAGCCCCCGCCCCAGACCATGCCGATCATCTTCTCCGCAGCCGCCATCTCCACGTAGGTGCCCAGCCGCCCGATATGGTACGTCTGCACGATTCCCACCACGGCCGCGTTCTCCGCTCTGGCCTTGCCGATCGCCAGCTCCATCGCGTACTTGGCCGCTACATGGCCGAACGTCCAGCTGCCCGTCACCAGCGCGCTCGTGGCCGTCTCCTGCAGAATCGCCGGTTTGGCCGCCGGCAGAAGCTCGTTGGCCTGGATTGCGGCCACGTAGATGGGAATGTGCCAGATGCCGTGCGTGTCCACCCCGCTGAGGTTGGAAAGCGCCAGGTGATGGGCCGTCTCCTCGGCGTTGCCTTCATCCGCGCCTGCTGCCAGCAAAACCCGCTTGACCAGTGTATGAAGTTCATCCATAGTTTTCGTTATCATATGAGCTCCTCTGTGGCCGGGGCCCCCACTCCACAGTTCACATTTCAATCATACATCAATCGCAACGACTGAACCACCGCCCCTGAACCACCGCCCCTGAACCACCACCCCAATCTGGACGATTCCGCGCGTTAGCTTGTCTTTCTCACTCCTCACTTCTCTCCCCTCTCTCCTCATTTGGGGCGGTCAGCCGCAAGCGGCTTCCCTTGTGCGGGGGGACACCCCCCGCAACGCCCCCCGCAAAAACGTGCCCCGCCGACGTTGTGTGTCCATTGGCCAAAGCTGTCCAGCCCAATGCGTTCCGCCAATGCCCGAGTCGCGGCGCGGGAACATCGGCTGGCTTCAGCGGCTCTGTGGCGATGGGATTACGGACAGTGAGCACGAGGGCGGCGATCCTGAGGATCGCCGCGATTGGCGGATGGCTTGCCGTCAGCGATCATCACGTAACCTGACTTCGGTGTAAGTGAGCGCACGCGCAGTGAATTCCCTGCTCTGGTCAGTTACACGCGCTGTGTGGCGTTAAATCCATCCTCCCGGCCAGCCGCCATTTGACTCCGAATTCAGGTTAGGAATGAGCGGAAGAAAGTCTCGAGCGGATCGCGGTGTGTCTTAGCCACTCTCCGCGAGTGGTTTCACTTCATCCTCGCTGACGGTCACTTTGGGGCCCTGGCCAAGCTCAATGCCGCCGGTGAGGGGCAGTGCCGCGCCGGTGATGAAACTGGCCGCATCGCTTGCCAGAAAGAGGCAGAGATTGCCCGCCTCTTCTACCGTCCCGCTGCGCCCCGTCCACTGCCATGTCTCCACAAAGTCGTGAAACGCCTGGCCGTATTCCATGGTGGCTTCAAGATCCAGGCGGCTCTGGGTAAGGATATTGCCCGGCATGATGGCATTCACCCGCACACCGTGCCTGGCTTCGTCAATCGCCAGCGCCTTCGTAAAGCCGTGAACGCCGCCCTTGGAAGCACAGTAGGTGGTAGCCTGCCACTGCCCCATCGCGCCCACGATGCTGCCCAGGTTGATAATGCTGCCGCCCGTCTTGCGCAGATGCGGAAGCGCGTACTTGCAGGCGGCGAAGACGCTGACGAGATTCAGTTGCAGCAGTTCTTTGAAATCCTCGATTGAGAAACTGTCGATCGGCTGATGCGGTGGGTGTTGACCGGCGTTGTTGATGAGACAGTCCAACCGTCCGAAGCGCGCCGCCGTCCGCTCGATGACCCGCTCGACCTGGGATGGTTCACGCACATCACACGGTTCAAAGTGGCACGCCCCCGGCCCGGTCGCGGTCAGTTCAGCGGCCAGCGCGCGGCCGGTCTCCTGGTCGATGTCGCAGATCACCACGCGCGCCCCCGCCCGCGTAAAGGCCCGAGCGCAACCTGAGCCGATTCCCTTGCTGCCGCCCGTGATCAGGGTGGCTTTGTCAAACCCAACCGCAAAGGGAACTCTCTTCTCTGCCATCGCATCAGCCCCTTGTTGCTGTACTGGTTCCTGAATGGTCTTCGGTGGGTCGGGCGCGGCGCAAACCATTAGCCGCTGCCGTCAGGCCGCCCGCGCACGATCAGGTACTCCACATCCTCCAGCGTCGAATCCTCAACGTTGAGGACCCCTTGCCTTTCCCCGCCCTTCAGCACCATCACACGGTCGCCGATAGACAGCACATCGCTGATGCGATGTGTGATCAGGATGATCGAAATTCCTTGATCGCGCAGTTCAGACATGAGGTCCAGCAAGGTGTTGGCCTCCTTCACCCCCAAAGCGGCTGTCGGCTCATCCATGATCAGAATCGTCGCATCGAAGCCGATCGCCCGCGCAACGGCCACCATCTGGCGCTGCCCCCCGGACATCCTCTCGACCAGCAGCTTGGGCGAGCTGATGTTGATGCGCAGCCGCGACAGCAGCGCTTCCGACTCGTTGTACATCCTCTTCTTGTCGAGAAACGTGATGCCAAGAACCCGCCTGGTGTACTCCCGCCCGGTGAAGACATTGGCGGCAACGTCCAGATTGTTGAAGACGGCCAGGTCCTGGTAGATCATCGCCAGGCCCAGTGCCTGGGCGTCGCGGGGATTGCGCAGCGCGGCCTTCTGCCCTTCGACGAAAATTTCGCCCGCGTCCGGAATCACCGACCCGTAGAGCGTCTTCATCAGCGTGGACTTTCCAGCCGCGTTGTCGCCCACCAAACCCAACAGCTCCCCGCGCCGCAACTCCAAATCGACGCCGTTGAGCGCCTGGACGGTGCCAAATCTCTTCGAGATTCCTCGCATCTCAACCGCGTGCTCAATGCTCATGGGTATACTCACGAATGCTATGAGGAGCGGGAAGAGAGCTCCCTCCCCGCTCCTCGAGCGTCATCCCGCCTCTTACTGCATGATCTCCGTTTCGACGATCTCTTTGATCTCCAGGAAATTCTGCTTCATCGTATCCTGGTAGCTGTCGATGTTGGACTGGTCGACAAGCGTGATGCGGGTGTCAAGATACTGGGCGGTAGCCTGCACGCCCTGGTGCTTGATCATCCACGGAATGTAGACCGCCAGGTAGCCTTGACCATAAGGCTGCTGAACGTAGGTGAAGGAGACGGTTCCAGTGCGGATGCCCTCGACGATCTCCGGCGCGTCGTCCACGCCCGTCACGATAACATCGTCGCGGCCGGCATCGGGGAAGGCCACCGTCGCGCCCACCGAATTCAGGTTGCCGAGCGAGTAGTAAGCATCCATCTCAGGATAGGTGACCAGGGCCTCTTCCGCGCAGCGGACCGTGCCCTCCGGGTTGTCGCAGTCGATCAACACGCCGATCACCTTGATGTCCGGCGCATGTTCGGCGAAGTAGTCCTCAAGCCCGGCCTGGCGGTCCTTATCGACCACATTGCCTGGCTCGCCAAAGGCAACCACCACATTTCCTTCGCCGCCCATTAGCTCCACCAGCCGTTCGGCTACGGTCGCGCCGGCCGTGTAGAAGTCCGTCGCCATGCAGACGTCGGCATTGACCGCCTCCGAGCAGGAGGCATTCTGGGTGGTGCCAAGTCCTCTCTCTTTGGCCTGGGCCAGAATACCTTCCATGATATCCGGCACGCCCGTCATCACGCTAAGGCCCGCGATGCAGGGCAGAGAGAGGGCGGACTCCGTCATATCCAGCTGTTTCTCAGGGCTGTATTCAGCCGGCGCCAGGAAGACGATCTCCACGCCCAGCTCCTCCGCCGCGGCCTCGGCGCCGCCCTGCCAGGCTGTAATGTAAGGATGCACCAGCGGCGCGCTGACGATGTACCGCTCGGTTTCGCCGCAATCCGGCTCCCTCTCAACGACCACCGTTTCCGGCATGGTGCAGGCAGCCAGCCCCACTACCAGCAGGACCATCAACACTGTGCCCAAAAGCAGACGCTTCATTGCTCTTTCCTCCCTTGTCTGAAAAACATGGAATGCAACTGTGTGATGCGACCCGTAACGCAGGACAGTTTTTCTCAAATGCCACCTCCTTATATCTGTGGCCCACAGTCAGCGGCTGCAAAGGCCGTTCGTCGCCGTAAGCCGGACCCAGCGCCGGCCAGGTTAACGATCGCGGCCCAAAATGATGCGCCAGTTTAACTCTCCCCGCCGGAACTGGTCGATCAACAGGGCCACCACCACCAACATGCCCTGCACGATATCCTGCAGATAGATGTTCAGCTGTAAGACGACGAGAGAGTTGCGGGCAATCCCCATGATGGCCGCGCCGATCAACGTGCCGGCCATCGAGCCGACGCCGCCGGTCAGCAGTGTGCCGCCCACAATCGCAGCCGTGACCACCGGGAAGAGCAACCCCTGGCCGATCTGGGGCAGCGCATTGCCCACCCGGCCCAGCAGGACGATCCCGCCCAACGCCGACAGAAAGCCGCTCAGGGTGAAGATACCGACGCGGATGCGTTCGACATTCATGCCCACATCCTGGCTGGCCTTCAAATTGCCGCCGATCATGCGCACCCGCAGCCCGAAGAGTGTCCGCGTCAACAAAACGTGCATGAGAAAGGCGACGATAAACATCAGGACGATCAGAGCCGGCACCGGACCGATTAGCCCTCTGCCCAGCCAGGTCAGACCGTCGGGCAGGCCGATGATCGACTCCCCGCGCGTGATATAGAAATTGACTCCCAGAAAGACCGCGCCCGTGGCAAGCGTCATCACAATCGGATGCAGGCGAAAGCGAGCCGCCAAAACACCGTTGAGAAAGCCGCACAACACGCCGACCCCCAACCCCCCGATAATGGCGATCGGCGGATCAAGACCTGCGTTTTTCCACAGTTTGGCCGTGACCATCGCGGCCAGGCCGGCTATCGACCCCTGCGACAGATCGAAGGCGCCCGATACGATCACCAGTGTCTGCCCCATCGCCACGATCGATGTGACCGAAATCTGCCTGAGAATCGTGATCAGGTTGAACGGCCTCCGAAATATCGGCGAAACCGTGTACATGACCACAAAGAAGATCACCAGGGCCAGGAATACGCCGGACTCGCGGGGCGCCATCAGTTCCCGGACGCGGGCGCGCGCCGATTCCACGCGTGTGGGCGGCGTCTGATTCGCCGTCATCTGGACTCTCCTCTGGATCCTGCTCAAATATAACCGGAGACGCAGGCGGCTGGGCCGCTACTCATCGCGTCCCATGCGCTTCTTCAACCCCTCGTAGCTGTACGCCTCGCTGGCAAGAAAATCGAAGTAGGACCGCTCCACCTCCAGGACGCGTTGCGCCTGGTCGACAACCTCCTCGGCGATCGAGAGAGGAATTGAGACGACACCGTTGGCGTCCCCGTGCAACAGGTCGCCCGGTTGGATGGTCAGGCCGTAGATCGAAATTGTTGTGCCCGTATTGGTATACGCGCCATATCCGTGCGAGACGACAGCGCCCGCGCAGAAGAGCTGAAACCCCGGCGCGCGCTGCGCTATGCCCTGAAAGTCCCGGCTCCCCAGATCGGTCACAATGCCGACCCCGCCCAGCTTCTGCAGCGCCGAGCAGAACATGTCGCCGGCCAGACAGCTGCGCATCCGGTCCCCGCCCGTGTACTGCACGGCCAGGACGGCCGGTTTGGGCGCGGCCGCGACCATGTCCAGAACGTCATGCAGGCGATTGGGCCTGTCGTCGCCGGCACTGGTGGTGTCCTGCGTCGCGGTCACCGCGAATCCGACCATCGGCTCGTTCTCGGGGAACTGACACTGCAGTTCCAGGGAGGCATAGCCTGTGACCGGATCGCGCACCTCGAAATGTTCGATGGCATTGGCGATCGTGGCGCTGTCGATCCGGCGGAGCGCCTCGATGGTTTCGGCAGAGAGTTGCGGGCTCGTCATTGTGATCTCCTTGAACTGTACGCCGTCGGTTGCTGGGTTGTGACCATCTGAATCTATGCGATATCCACACCGACCGATGCGGCTGCCTCGGTGAGGGACTGCCAGATATCATCGGCGATCGGAATGCCCTCATGCCGTCTCTGTTCCCGCGTGCGCGCCTCCAGATCGCCCGGCGCCAGCACCTCATCGAAGCCCGGCGCCGGCGGCACCGCGCGTACGCGGCGCTCCATCTCGTCCGCCCGTTCGGCAAACTCGACGAAGGGTTGGAACAGGTCCGCCTTGATCGCAATCATCGTGACGCCCTGGTGGAGCATGATCGCGCCGGCCCGCCCCTCCTCCACGTAGCTGTCGGAGCCGGTGAAGATCCGCCCCAGGTACTCGGCCGCCATCATCAGGGTATAGCCTTTGTGCCCGCCAAACGGCAGGTGCCCGCCGCCGTCGAAAAAGTCGGCCGGGTTGGTGGTTGGGACGCCGTCCTTGTCAACGATGGCGTTCGGGGGCAGCTGTTCGCCGCGGTTGAAGGCATTGTCGACCTTGACGCCGGAGAGGGCGGTCGTCGCCCAGTCGAACATCATCGTCGACTCTTCGCCGGCCGGCAGCCCGATCGAGATCGGATTGGTGTGCAGTACGCGGCTTTTGCCGCCGTAGGGAACGGTGGCAGGCGCCACTTCGCCGTAACCCCCCGCCCAGACCATGCCGACCATATTTTCGGCGGCCGCCATCTCCACGTAGTGGCCCAGCCGGCCGATGTGGTGCAGCTGCACCATGCCGACCACCGCCACGTTCTGCGTGCTGGCTTTGCTGATCGCCAGCTCCATTGCGTACTTGGCTGCCACGTGGCCGAAAGTCCAGTTGCCCGTTACCAGGGCGCTGGTGGCCGTCTCCTGCAGGATCGCCGGTTTGGCCGCGGGAAAGATCTCGTCGGCCTGTATGCCGGCCACGTAGATCGGCATTGGCCAGATGCCGTGCGTGTCCACACCGCTGAGGTTGGACAGCACCAGGTGATGGGCCACCTCCTCGGCGTTCTGCTCATCCGCGCCGGCGGCCAGCAGGATCTGTCGGACCAGGGCATGAAGCTCATCCGCGGTTCTTGTTATCATGTCATTTCCTTTGTGGCCAGCGGCCAGTGATGAGTTAATGACCGCCGGTTAGCGGCCAATGGGGCTCAGTCGGACGGCGGCTTTACTTCATACAGTTCACCCTGCAATCCGACCGGGGTTGTAAAAAATATGTAGCGCACAGTCTCGCCTGTGCTCACCACGCTAACGTCGATCTGCTGGATCTCCTCCGTGTCAAACGTGACCCCTGTGGCCTTCAGATCGGCGACCGCGGCGTCAATGTCGTCAACCTGCCAGGCGACATGCTTCACAATGCCGGGCGCGGCGTCATCGGTCGCCTGCCACAACTCCAGGCCGGGATACCAGGCGATCGTAAGCCCTGGCCGGTTGACCTCTCTGAGCGTGTTCAGGCCGCAATGTTCCTCCAGGTAGCTTCTCGTTGCCTCCAGATCAGCGACATCCACTGAGACATGGTTGTCTATGATTTCAAACATCGTCTCCTCCTCACGGACACTCGTTTGTTGACAGACCGGCGCGCCAAGCTGCGGCATGACCGGCTGCTCGGAACTGTTCAATACGTTGCGGCTGCGCGCGCCCCCGCGTCTCAGGCCGAATGCACAAGCTCCATCTGGGCCCACCATTCGTCCGCCCGGGCCTCCGGCGCCCGTTCCTGGAAGCCGCGCATCAGGTCGTCCCACTCCCGCAGCCGTGCAGCCCCGCCCCCGGGCGCAGAGAAGGCGCGGCCAAAGTCGAACCCGTCTTCCGTCTCGATGTACATGAACAGGCGTCGGCCTATGAGGAATATCCTGGTCTTGAGGATGCCCAGGTTGCGCGCGTGTTCCAGCACCTCCGGCCAGACATCCCGGTGGTACGCCTTGTACTGTGCGATGACTTCGGGATCATCCTTCAAATTGATGGCCAGACCATAGCATTTCATGGGCCTCCCTCCTCTGCGCGCCTCCGAGATCGCCGCAAAAGCTACTGCAAAATGACCGGCAAACTCTTCAGATTGTGAAAGGTGTTATTCTGCTGCCATTCGACACCCGCCTCATCCAGTTTCATCTGTGGAAACCGGCGCAGCAGCGTGGTGAACGCGATCTCGGCCTCGCGGCGGGCAAGCGGCGCGCCCGCGCAGAAGTGGATGCCCCAGCCGAATGAGGTGTGCAGGTTCGGATCGCGCGTGATATCCAGCCGGTCGGGCTCTTCGAACTGGGCCGGGTCCCTGTTTGCCGCCCCCAACATCAGCGAAAGAGTCTGCCCCTTGGGAATCCGCTTGCCACCGATCTCGACATCTTCCGCAGTCAAACGCCAGGCGCGCAGGAACGAGGTGTCGAAGCGCAGAAACTCCTCCACCGCCGTTCCGATCAGGGCCGGGTTCTCCCGCAACTTGCGCAACTGGTCGGGATGGCGCAGCAGGGCCAGCAACCCGTTCCCGATCAGTCCGGTAGTCGTCTCGTGACCGGCTGTCAGCAGCGTGATGCAGGTGGCGACCAGCTCGGTCTCACTCAGCATTTCGCCCCGTTCCTCCGCAGCCACCAGCGCGCTGATCAGGTCATCCTCCGGCTGTTTCCGCCGCGCCTCGATGAGCCGCAGGAGCCACGTCTTGGTTTCAAGCAGCGCGGCCGTGCTCTTCATGATCGTCTCGATATGCGGGCGCCCTGTGCCATGAAAAGCGACGATGTCGTCCGACCACGCCTTGAACCGGTCACGATCTTCCGCCGGTACGCCAAGCATCTCAGCGATCACGATCGCCGGCAGCGGGTAGGCGAAACTGCCGATCACTTCCATGGCGCCGCCGCTTTCCGCCTGATCAAGCAGTCCGTCTATGATCTCCTGCACCCGCGGCCGCATTCCGTCTACGACGCGTGCCGTAAAGGCTGAATTCACCAGGCCGCGCACCCGGGTATGCTCCGGCGGGTCAGTGTTCGGCATTCCGACCGTGAAGTTGTCGTAGAGCGGGCGAATCTGCGCGCGCACGTTTGCCGGCAGCTGGTCCAGGAAGGATGCTATCCGCCCGACGTTGGTGAAACGGCGATAGTCGCGCAGGACGGCAATTACGTCGGCATAGCGGGTCAACACCCAACATCCCCAGACATCGCTCCAGTGAACCGGATCCTCTGCGCGCAGCTGATGGTAGATAGGATACGGATCGCTGAGAATAGCGGGCGAGACCAGGAGCTGGTCAATTGAGGAACTGCTGTTGATAGCCATAACTCCTTCTTTCCGTCCCGGTGGCTGGCCGCGACACGGCTCAACGTCCCGGAATCGAGTCGATGAGCAGACGCGTATAGGCATGTTGCGGCCGCTCCAGGACATCTTCGGTCTTACCCGCCTCCACGATGTCGCCCTTCTGCATCACGTAGACGCGCGTGGTCAGATAGCGCACCAGACCCAGGTCGTGTGAGATGAAAATAATCGCCAGCTCGCGTTCCGACTGCAGCCTGCGCAGCAGATTCAACAGCTGCGCCTGCGCCGACTGGTCGATGGATGAAGTCGGCTCGTCTGCGATCAGCACCTTGGGGTCGGGCGCGAGCGCCCGCGCCACACTCACCCGCTGCCGCTGCCCGCCTGACAGCGATTTGGGGAACTGCCGCGCCTGATCGTCGCTGATGCCCATCGCATTCAGCAGCTGCAGCGCCTGCGCCCTCGCCTCCGCCCCAGGCAGACTCTTCCACACCTGCACCGCTTCCGCCACCGCCTGCCAGACCCTCATGCGCGGGTTGAGCGATGAGTAGGGATCCTGAAAGATCATCTGCGTCTTCCAGCGCTCGCTTCTCGGCATGCGCTGCTCGGTTCCCGCGCTGAAGATCGGTTGCCCCTCCAGCCGTACTTCGCCCGCGCTCGGCCTCTGCAGACCCACCAGCACCCGCGCCAGCGTCGTTTTCCCGCTACCGCTCTCGCCCACAATGCCGACGGCCTCGCCGCCATCGACGGTGACGCTGGCCGCGCGCACGGCGTCGACCGCCTCCGCGCCGCGCCCGAACGTGACTGAGATATCCCTCCCCTCCAATAGCGGACCGGTGATAGCGTCCTGTTGCAGTTTCTCTTCAGCTTCAGAAGTAAGGGCAGCCATGTCCGGTCTCTTACTGCTCCAACTCCGCCATGCGTTCGGCGTGAATGCAGGCGGACAGCTGTTGCGCAATCGGCATGAGCGCCGGCTGGGAATCGCGCCTGCACGCCTCGTCGGCCAGCGCACAGCGCGGCCAGAAGCGGCATCCTGCCGGCCACGAGCCAACCGACGCCGCATCACCGGGAATCGCCTCCAGGTCCTGCCCCGGCACGGCCCGGTCCACGCGCGAGACGCGCAGCGCCCTTGTGTAGGGATGGCGGGGCGCCTTCGACAGCGCCGCCACCGGGCCTGCTTCGACCGACGCGCCCGCGTACATGACCATCACGTTGTCGCATACCTCCTCGATCACCGCCAGGTCATGGGAGACCAGGATCAGCGCCATGTGCAACTCCTGGCGCAGCTGGGTGATCAGGCTCAGAATCTCGCGCTGAATGGTTACGTCGAGGGCGGTGGTGGGCTCGTCAGCGATCAGGAGCTTGGGCCCCTGGGCGATCGCCGCCGCGATCATGACCCGCTGGCGCATACCGCCGGAAAGCTGGTGCGACCGCGCCTTGAGCACCTGCTGCGCTCTGGGAATACGTACCTTTTCGAGCAGCGCAACCGCCTCCTGCCTTGCCTGCTGACGGCTGAGAGACCCCACCGCCGTGATCGACTCGACCAGCTGGGTCTCGACCGTCAGCACCGGATTGAGGCCGGCCAGCGAGCTCTGCGGAATGTAGCCGATCTCGCGACCGCGAATGCCGCGCCAGACGCGTTCCGGCGCGCCGGCCAACTCCTGCCCGTCAAAGCGAACTGTTCCCGAAACAATCCCCGCGCCGTGACGCGGCAGCGTGCCGATCAACGACCTGCACAACATCGTCTTCCCGGAACCGGACTCGCCGACGATGCCGACTGCCTCCCGTCGGTTCAGGCTGAGGTTGGCAGCGTCGATCACGGGCAGCATTCTGCCGCCGCCCTTGCGAAAACTAACGCAGAGATCCTTGACTTCCAGCAGAGGCTCTATGTCGTTCTCCTACTCGTGGGAAAAAACAGGCGAAGCAGGCGGCTACCCGCGACAACGCCTGCCAGATGGACGGCGTACAGGGCGCAGAAGAAGATCAATCGTCTTCTCCTTTGCTGATCCGCTCCAAACCCCGCGCCAGCAGGGCTACGCCGCTGGCCGTCAGCGATAGGAAAAAGCCTGGAAACAGGATCAGCCACGGCTCGGTCCTCAGGTAGAGACGTCCCTCGGCCAGCATCGCGCCCCACTCCGGCGTGGGCGGATTCACGCCCAGCCCGAGAAAGGAGAGGCCGCCGATGATGACAATGATAAAGATGAAGTCGCTGAGGGCATAGGCCAGCGCCTCTGAAAAGACGTTGGGCATGATATGGCGAATGAGGATATGCAGCTGCGAATAGCCCAGCACCTGCGCGGCCTGTACAAACTCGGCGTCGCGCAGCGCCAGCGATTTGGCGCGCGCGATGCGGGCATACTGGGCCCAGCGCGAAATCCAGATCGCGATCAGCAGCCCGCGCACGTCCGCGCCCACCATGGCCACGATGCCCAGCACCAGGATGATCTCCGGAAACGCCGTCAGCGCGTTGACAAGGCCGTCCCAAACGGTCTCGGCGATAGGGGTGCGCGTTGTGCCCGCCAGCGTGCCGATGAAGGTGCCGAGCACGATCGGAACACTGACACCCAGGATCGCCAGCGCAATGTCAAGCCGCGCAGCCGCAAACACCCGCACGAGCAGATCGCGCCCCAGATGATCGCTGCCAAAAGGGAGCGCCGCGCTGGGCGGCTGCAGCGGAAGATCGACGAACTCGTAGGCGTCATTGGGGCTCAACAGAGGGACGAAGACGCTGAGCATGAGGATAAGTGCCAGGATGACCAGCCCCCAGCGGCTTTCGGCGTTAAGCTGACGCCAGCGGCGGCGCAGATCAACCTGACGCAGGCGGCCAACAGGCGAAACGGCTGCCGTCCCGGGAGTCATCGTATCTTCGCCCGCGGATCAAGCCAGCCGTTGACCAGATCGGCCATGAACGTCAGCCCGACCACCAGCAGACCGCTCAGGAAGACAATCCCCTGCACCAGAGGATAGTCGCGATTGCGCACTGCGTCGACAAGTGTCATGCCGATCCCTGGCAAATTGAAGATGATCTCTATGATTACGGCGTAGCTGACAACGGTCGCCGCAAAGTAGCCCAGCGCTGCGACCGTCGGCGCCAGCGACGGTCGCAGCAGATAGCGCCAGTAGAAGCGCCATCCCTGCGTGCCGCGAATGATCGCGGCCTCCACGAACTCCTCTGAGCTCGTCTCGACTATCGAAGATTGCAAAATGCGGGCGAGAACCGGAACGAGAACAAAGTTGATTGTGAGCGCCGGCAGCCAAAGATAATAGAGGTTCGCCGGAAAACCGGCATGATAGCCGGCGATGGGCACCAGGTTGATCTGAACGGCGAACAGAAGGATGAGGACCAGCCCGGAAAAAAAGACCGGCGTCGCCACCAGAACCGAGGCCCCGATCTGGAAGGCGTGTCCGAACCATGTGCGGCGGTAGAGCGCGGCCGCGACACCAAGCGGCAGCGCCAACAGGACCGTCATGAAGATCGTCGTAACCGTCAGCCACAGCGAGATCGGCAGCCGCTTCTGTACGATCGACAGAACCGGTTCGCGCGAACGAATCGAGACACCGAAGTCGCCGCGCGCCAAGTTGGAGACGTAGCGCCCGAACTGACTCGGAATCGAACCGTCAATCCCCAGCAGCTTACGGTAGGCGATCACATCCTCCTCCGTCGCCTCATCCCCCAGCAGGATCATGGCCGGATCACCGGGGATCAGACGGATCAGCAGGAAGGCGAAGACCATCAACAGAAAGGCGACGAAAAACGCCTGCGCCAGCCGCCTAAGCACGGGATGGCGGAGCAGACGCAGCGTCCTATCGGCCAAACTGCCAGGTGACGCCGTCATCATAGGAATGAGAGAGGAGAAAAGAGGGGAGCGAAGACGGCTGCCCTGCGACGACACAGAGCGTGTCTCTTCTTTCTGGCCATCTCGCTCACTCCTCACATTGGCCTGCTTGGACCGGGACGCTCTTAGCGTCCCTTGTTCACAGCCACGCGGCTCGCGGCCTCTAACGACCGCGAGCCGCCGACGACCGACTATCCTTCCACGTCTGCCAGGGGCACGACGATGAAGTGCGAGGCGCCTGTCACCGTCCTGACCGCATTCTGACCAACGCGGCTGCCGCCCATCACCGAGCGTTCACAGCAGGGGATGATCGACTGCACTTCGTAGCCCCGGTACTGGATCTGGCGGATGAGATCCTCGCGGGCGGCCTGGTCAACCGTCTGGCCCAGTTCATCAAACAGCTGCTTCATCTCCGCGTCGTCAATGCGTGACCGCTGCGCCCAGAAGCCGTCGAGGAACTGGTTGCGCAGGTAGCTCTCCGGCGGCCCGCCGTTGTTGCCTGTTACGGCCCAGCCAGCGTGATAATCAGGCGAGTTGGCCATGATGTCCAGCGCCACGCCAACCTCCTGGCCATCCGGTGTCACCTCCATGTTGAGCGCCTTGAGCTGCTCGGCGAACACCAGAATTCCCTCTACGTATCCCGGCCGCGGCCCGTAGGTCGTCACAGTGAAGGAGCAGCCGCCGTCCGCCCAGGGCGTGCCCGCCATTAGCGCCTTGGCCGCCTCCAGGTCCTGCGCGCCCCCGTTCGGCAGAATGCCGACATCGAGGGGCTGGCCGGTGTAGAAATATCCGATGACCGGCGGCGAGATGCCCAACAGCGCCCGGTCGTTGATCTCGGAGCGGTCGATGGCCAGCGAAATGGCCTCGCGCACGTCGCGGTTGGACAGACAGTGATCTTCGGAGATCTGCTGATTGATGCTCAGGTGAAAAACACCGCCCAGCGCCACGACGAAGGTCTCAACCTCCGGCGGGAAGGTGTCACGCGCCTGCGGCGGCAGTTCGTAAACATAATCCAGCTCGCCCGTAGCCAGCAGCAGCGAGCGCGAAGTGGGGTCGGGCACCCAGTGCAGCTCAAGCTCCTTCACCGCCATCGGGCCGAGCTGGTAGTTGGGATTCTCCTTCAGCGTCACCACCGGATCGCCGGGCTCGCCCGCAGCGACATAGTAGGGGCCGGCGCTGACCGGGCTGCGGAAATAGCCGTCCGGGTCAGCCTCTACCTGGGCCTGGGGATGAACCGAGAAGCCGGTGCGTCCAAACCAGAACGGGAGCGAGGGTTCGGCTATGCTCAACGTCCACACCACGGTCCTGTCATCCGTTGCCTCCACGCTGACGACATTGGCAATCGGGCCTTTATCGGTCGGCGGCGCGTCCTTAATCCGCTCCCAGGTGAAAACAATATCACCGACCGTGACCGGCGTGCCATCCGAGTACATCAGGTTCTCGCGCAGCGTGAAGGTATAGACCAGGCCATCGTCCGAAACATCCACTGATTCGGCCAGGTCCGGCTGCGGCACACCGTACTGATCAAGACGGAGAAGCTGCCCGCTGATCAGCTTGATCGTCGAACCCTCCGACGTCTCGCCGGGCAGCGCCGGGTCGAAGTGTGTCAGCGCGCCCGGCAGACCGAAGCGCACCTTCTCAAGCGGCAGCATGCTTCCCGCATCCGCCATCATCGGCTCCGTCGCAACCGGCTGACACGCAGCCAGCAGGATCGCGAAAACGACGATTGCAAAGACAAACAGTTTTGGCTTATTGGCATACATTTGTCCGACTCCTCCTTGAATAACCTTCTGATAAATGGTTGGCCAGCACGCTACCATTCCGCTACCTGCACGGGACGGTTTGTCTTCAATGATTCCACTGCGGCCTCGACCAGCAACTGTGAACGATAGCCGTCTTCCACACTGACCATGGGCCGCCTGCCCTCCTCCAGCGACTCGACGAAGTGGTTCATCTCGGCCGGATAGGCTGCCGCGTACTTGTGCAGGTAGAACTGTGAACCGTCGGCGGGCCCGGAGTGCAGCCTGTCGTGCAGCGCGCCGGCGGCCGTGTAGCGCACCAGGCTGGTTTCCGGCCGGTTCTCCGCCCGCAGCATCCCCTTAACGCCATGCACTTCCAGCCGCTGGTCATAGCCGTAGGTCGTGCGCCAGATATTGTTGATATGGCAGAGTGCCCCGCGGCCGGTCTTGAGCGTCGTCATGGCAGCGTCGACCTCGCCCAATCTGCCAAGTTCCGGCTCCACCAGGCTCGAGGCCGCCACATAGACCTCCACCGGTTCATCGTCCAGCAAAGCGCGCGCCAGATCGAAGTCATGCACCGTCGATTCACGCAGCAAGGTGTAGGGCGCCGTGTGATGTGTCTGCTGGCTGAGTTCGAGCAGCGTCACTTTCGGATCGCGGTTGGTCAGCAGCACAAGCTCGACGTCACCGATTTCACCGGCCTTCACCGCCTGAATCAAGGCCAGATGGCTTGGCTCGAACCGTTTCATGAAGCCCATGAAACTCGACACGCCCGCCTTTCTGACCTCTTCGACCGCCGCGCGCGCGGTGGGGATATCTTCCGCCAGCGGCTTTTCGCAGAAGATCGCCTTGCCGGCGCGTGCGGCCGCGATCACCAGCTCCGCATGCGAGCTCGCCGGCGTGGTGATGACCACCGCGTCCACCGCCGCGTCTGCCAGTGCGGTCTCCCGGTCGGATACGGCTATGGCGCCGAGACGACCGGCCAGGTCGGCCGCAGCGTCCGCCAGAAGATCGCAGACGCTGTGTACCTCCGCTTTCGGATGTTCCGCCAGTGTACGTGCATGGCGGTTTCCCATCTGGCCGGCGCCGAAGATGCAGAATCGGACCATCTTCCAACCCCAGTCGCTGTTCGCAGGTGTAAGACCTACCCGCTATCGACGGCCGCTTACCAATTCTGGTCCGCCGGGATCTCAGGCCACGTGCTGAGTTCGTCCCGGATCTCCGGCAGCTTGCTCCAGGCTTCGCCAATCGCCCAGAAGAGGCTGAGCACCTCGTCACCGTCGTTGGAGACAGAGTGTTCGTGACCTTTCGGCACGAAGACCACATCACCCGCCTCCATTCGATGTTCCACCCCTTCCAGGTGCAGGATGCCGCGCCCTGAAATGATGTAGTAGACCTCATCCTGCCCCGGATGCACGTCGGAGTGGCCGTGCGTGCCCGGGCGCACCCAGAACAGACCGGCCGTGTATTGGTCCGATCCGCACGTGTCCTCGGTGATCATAACGCTGTCCTGCATCGTGCCGTCAGGGGACTGGATCAGGGGAACATCGGTTACCTTGAATACGTACCTCATTCCGTCTGCCATGGTAGACTTTCTCCTTTCATGGTTCCTGTGTTGGGGAGTCTGATGCTTGAGTGATGAATCTCCGGCTAGCAGTCGTCATTTCCCACCCGTTGTCAGCAGGCGCCGCGCCTCTGGCATCCGTTCGATCGTTTCGTGGTCAAACGGCGCGCGTAAGCTGAACAGCAGGTGGGTAAATCCGGCGTCAATATGCGCCTGTAAAGCCTGGGCAACGGCGGCCGGCGTTCCGGCCGCCAGGATCGATGGCTCGTATCCCTCCAGCCCATGGTGGCGCAGCGACGCCTCCAGTTCCTGCAGGGCATCGTCAGGGTCGTCGCGAATTGTGACCCATTTGCTCGCCAGCCGCTCGATTGCGTCCGGATCGCGTCCCACAGCCGCGCAGTGCGCGCGCAGCGCCGCATCACTGGCCTGTATTTTTTCCAGCGAGCCGTGCTGTGTGTGCCACATGTCGGCGTACATGGCGACCGTGCGCAGTGTCTTGCGCCGTCCCTGTCCCCCGATCAGAATCGGCAGGCGGCTCTGCAACGGCCGCGGGGCTTGCTCGGCCTCCTCCAGGCTGTAGAAATGGCCGCTGTGGGTCACCGTCTCGCCGTCGAGCAGGCGGCGAATGAGCGGGACGGCTTCGTGGAGCCTGTCCAGTCGCTCTCCGGCGCCCGCCCCGAAGTCGATCCCGTGCATGTGATGCTCGCGCGCAAGCCAGGCCCCGCCCAAACCCAACACCGCCCGTCCCCCGGTGATGTGATCAACCGTCGTTGCCAGCTTTGCCACCAGGCCGGGATTGCGAAAGGTGATCGCGCCCACCAGCGTGCCGATCGTAGCCCGCTCGGTCAACGCGCCCAGGGCGGCAAGCGTAGTCCAGGCTTCATAAACAGGATTGCGCCACGCGCCGATCGGGCAGATGAGATGGTCGGAAACCCAGAGAGAATCGAACCCGGCCCGGTCGGCCGCGATCGCGGCATCCCGCAGCGCCGGCCAGTCGGTATGCTGAGCCCAGAGCAGGGCGCCGATCTTTATCTGCATCGACTCCTCTCAATGGTGAACAATGGATAGCCACACCACAGACCGCCGGCGTTTGCGTCAGGCCATTTCCGCTGCCGGCAAAATCTGCAGCTCGGCGAAGTGGCAGGCGCTCGGGTGGCCATGATCATATCGATCAACGAGCTGGGGACGATCCTGGCTGCAGATCGCCTCGGCCTTCCAGCAACGGGTTCGAAACGTGCAACCCGAAGGAGGATTCACAGGACTTGGCAACTCCCCCTCCAGCACAATGCGCTTCCTTTCTTTACGGCCCACCGGGTCCGGCGCCGGCGCCGCCGAGAGCAGGGCCTGCGTGTAGGGATGAGTTGGCCGCGCGTAGATTTCATCCTCGCCGCCGACCTCTACAATCCGGCCCAGATGCATGACCGCGACGCGATCGGAGATCTGTCGCACAACGGCTAGATCGTGGGCAATGAAGATGTAGGAGAGCCCCAGTTCGGCCTGGAGTTCCGCCAGCAGATTTATCACCTGCGCCTGCACCGAAACGTCAAGCGCGGAGACGGGTTCGTCGCAGATAATCAGTTCCGGCTGTAAAGCCAAGGCCCGGGCAATCCCGATACGCTGGCGCTGCCCACCTGAAAACTCATGTGGATAGCGGCTGGCATCCGTTGCCAGCAACCCGACACGCTCAAGCAGGGCGCTGACTCGCTCTCTCTGCTCTGCCTTCGGCACGATGCCAGGATGTACGACCCACGGCTCGGCGATGATCTGGCCCACTTCCATGCGCGGGTTCAGCGACGCGAAGGGGTCCTGGAAAACCATCTGTATTTCGCGTCGCAAGGCCTGTACCGACGCTTTCGACAGGGTAAAGAGATCACGTCCTTTGAAATACGCTGCGCCGCCGGTCGGTTCCTCCAGACGCATTAACGTTCTGGCAATTGTGGATTTCCCACAACCCGTTTCACCAACCAGCCCGAGCGTCTCGCCTCGGCGCAAGTCGAAACTTACACCGTCAACCGCCTTGATCGCTCCACGTCGAGCGCCCAAAAATCCCTTCCGCTCCGTCGGATAGTGCTTTACGAGGTCTTTGACCCTGAGCAAAGGCTCCGCCGCCCCGAGAGCCCCGGAGTGCGTCCCTGTTTCGCCCCCCCGTTCTTTCTCGATTCTGAGGTTGTCGGCTCGGCGGCCCATGCTGTCAGTTGACATACATGACATCCTCAAATCGATGGCATGAGGCGCTGCGTTCAGGCTGGACTTCATAAAGTGGCGGCGGTTCGACCGAGCAGCGGTCAACCACATACGCGCAGCGCGGATGGAAAGGGCAGCCCGACGGAATGAAGCGCATGTTGGGCGGCGCTCCGCTGATCTGTCGCAGCGCATCCATCTTCCGGTCCACCCGCGGCGCCGATTCCAAAAGCCCTTTGGTGTAGGGATGCGCCGGACAGCTGTAAATGTCCTCGATCGGACCGGTTTCCACAATTTTGCCGGCATACATCACAGCCACGTTGTCGGCGACGTCTGCCACCACGCCCAAATCATGCGTGATGAGGATCAAGCCCATGCCCGTTTCCGATTGGAGCTCGGCCAGCAACTCCATGATCTGTGCCTGCACCGTGACATCAAGAGCGGTCGTAGGCTCATCGGCGATGAGCAGATCGGGATCCAATGCAATGGCCGCGGCGATCATCACCCGTTGCCGCATACCGCCTGAAAACTGGTGCGGATAGTCATGCACTCGTTCGCGGGCAGATGGAATGCGCACCCGATCCATCAGTTCAACTGCTTTGGCAGTGGCTTCACGTTTCGATGTCCCGCGATGCTCCTGGAACATCCCGGCAATCTGGGAGCCGACGGTATAGGCCGGGTTCAGAGCGGTCAAAGGATCTTGGAAAATCATGGCGATCCTCTCGCCGCAGAGCCGTCGCCGCCGCGACGGGCTGACCTGCAGCAGGTCGACGCCATCGAAGAGAACCGATCCACCGGTCACGAACGCGGGCGGGCTATCGAGAATACCCATAACAGCTTCGGCGCTCACCGTCTTGCCTGAGCCTGACTCGCCCAGAATGGCCAGTGTTTGTCCTCGGTCCAGCGTGTAACTGATCCCGTTCACGGCATTGAGAAGGCCGTCGGGCGTGCGAAAGTTGACCCGCAGGTCGATAACTTCGAGCAAATGAAGTCTGTCGGCCTCCGGCCGATGCGCCGGTTCGGAGCTCTCTGTGTGTGCGCGGCGGCTCTGCGGCTCGCTAAACGCTAAGGCGAGCTCAGTATCCGCTTCACGGCGCGACTCAGGTCGTCCCATAAACCACCGCCAGCGCTGCACAGGGTCGCTGATCATGCGCAACCACGCCGCCGTGAGATTGAGAGACAACGCCGTGAGCAGGATTGCGAGGCCGGGAAAGGTGATCAGCCACCATGCACTTGTGATGTAATCGCGGCCTTCGGCGACCATGCGGCCCCATGTGGGCGCAGGCGGCTGGATCCCCATACCCAGAAAACTCAAACCGGCCTCGGCGAGGATCACGATACCGATCTCAAGCGTCGCCAACACCAGAATTGGCGATGCCAGATTGGGCAGGATATGTCGAAAGATGATGCGGCTGTCACTACAGCCGATCGTTTGCGCGCCTTCCACGAACGGCTGCTCGCGAAATGAGAGCGTCAGTCCACGCGTCACGCGCGCATAGATCATCCAGCGCGTCACTGCGAATACGATAACCAGGTTCCAGAATCCGGTGCCGACCAGGAAGAGGATGAAAAGCGCCAGCAGCAGACCCGGTATGCCCATCAGTACGTCCACACCGCGCATGACGACGTCGTCCAGCCAGCCGCGATGGTAGCCCGCCATCAATCCCAACAGGATTCCAAGCGTGCCGGAAGCCAGTACGCTCGACAGACCGACGGCGAGCGAGACGCGCGCGCCATAAATCAGGCGGCTGAACAGGTCGCGTCCCAGAGGGTCGGCGCCGAGCAGATAGGGGAAGCTCGATGTCTCGGACGTGGTCGAGGCCATAGGCGGTACGTTGCGCGAGCGCAAGTTCTGGTCGAACGGGTCGTGTGGGGCGATGAGGTCGGCTCCCACCGCTGCCACGATCAGCGCAACAAGAAATAACAGCGGGAAGAGCATCAGCTTGTCCCGCCAAAGCGCCCGCAGCAACCTTCGGACGGTTACGTTGCGCGCAGGCTCGCCTGAATCTCGCGCCGCTGGCCGGTCGCCGGCGGTCATCTGATGTGGAGCGGGCACACGTCTCCTTTTCTAGCCGTAGCGCACCCTTGGATCCAGATACGAATAGGTGAGGTCAACCAGGAGATTTGTGACGATAATCATGATCGCCACGACAAAGACCAGTGCCTCGATGAGCGGCAGATCCCGGTTTGTCACAGCCGAGACGATCAGAAGCCCTAGGCCGGGCCAGGCGAAGACGGTCTCAACGACCACCGCGCCGTTTAGTGTGGAGATCGCCTCGTCGCCTGACAAGGTGATAATCGGGATGAAGGCATTCTTGAGCGCCTGACCCAATACGATTTTGCTTTCTCTGTATCCCTTTGCGCGTGCGGTCTTGATGTAAGGTTTGCTCAACTGATCCAGCATGGCGCTGCGCGTGACCTGCGCGACCCGGCCCAGCGGCCTCAGCGACAACGTCAGGGCCGGCAGGATGATGAACTTCAACGAACCGGAGCCTGACGTGGGCAGCAATCTCAACTGAACGGCGAAGAAGAGAATCAGCATCAACCCGATCCAGAAGTCGACCGCCGACGCGCCGGTCAGCGAGATCACGTTGACCCCTTTGTCTATCGGAGAACCGGGTTTCCAGGCCGCCAGCGACCCCAGGATCATTGCCAGCGGCAACGCAAACAACATGGTAACCGCGGCAAGTTGCAGGGTGGCGGGAAGCCGTTCCAGCGCCATGGGCAGCGCCGGTCTTCTCTGCCACCATGAGTTGCCGAAGTCTCCGGAAACAACGCCGCGTGCATAGCGCCCGAACTGCACAAGCGCCGGCTTGTCGTAGCCGAAGCGTTCCTCAAGCGTTTTCACATCCTCCGCACGCGCCTCAGGCCCCAGGATAAGGGCTGCCGGATTGCCGATGACGCGGCCTGCGAAGAAGACAAGGGTCAGGACAACCACGAGGACGAGGAGCGACTGGATAAGTCGTCGAGCCACGTAGCGGGCCATGTGGACACTCCTTTTGCGGGCAAGGAAGAGTTACTCGCGCGTACACGCTCCTCATACGCCTCCTGAGCGTTGTCCTGACCCGATCTGATCGCCGCCAAGGGCCGGGGGATGGCGTCGGCGGCAATCAAGGGGAACTGTGGGAGTGGCTGGTTCAGCCACTATCCACCGGCTCTCTCGACGATCTGCGATGGGCAGCGAGAGGCAGATTGCCGAAGCCGCATTTAATCACACGTATTGTCCATATCCTTGGCCAGCGCCCGATGCCCCAACGGAACATCCCAGTTGAGGCAGTCACTGACGGCATAGGAGAGGTCCAGATGCGCGACGGCGCCGGCATAGACCTCATCGTGGACGAGCTGGGCAATATCCTGCAAGGCCTGATCGCGCTCTGCGCCCGTCAGCGGACTAGCAGCTGCAGCCAGCTCATCGAGTTCAGGGAAACAGCCGGCGGCGAAGGGACTTCCACAGGAGAGATGGCCTCCGAGTGAAAGGGCAAAGTCGTAAAGCTCATTCCCGTGCGGTCCGACGTAAAAGTATCTGCCGCGTCCGGGCGGGGGTCGAACGCCCACCTTCTCGAGGAAGGGATCCAGCTCCGACACCTCCAGCAGGACGTTGAGGCCGAGCTCCTGCAGGTAGCCGTTCACGGCTTGGTGCAGTTCCTCGCTGCGCGCGAACCAGCCGCTGAGACTGGCGTTCACGAACTCGGTTTCATAGACAGGCACGCCATCGGCTGCTGCTTCGTCCAGAAGCTGCTTAGCTCTCTCCGGGTCATAGCCGTATGGCTCCAGATTCTCGTTGTAACCGGTCGCGGAAGGGCCAACCATCTGGCGGGCGATTGTGGCCTGGCCGCCCAGAATGGTGTCGAGGATGGTGTCGTAGTCGACGGCCAATTGAAATGCCAGCCGGACACGCTGATCGCCAAAGGCCGTGCCTTCACGCGGGGGTTCCAGGTCCATTCGCATCCAAAGGGTCTCGACACTGACCTGGCTACGGCAGCCGATTCCGTCAGTGGCTTCGGCCTCCTGGCAGCTCTCCGCCGAAATCCACTGGGCAATGTGAGCTTCTCCGGTCTTCACCTGCGCCAGCCGAACGGCATCCTCGGCGCGATAGAGAAAGACCAGCTCATCAAAGTTGATCGCGCCGCGCGCGCCCTGGGCGGGGTCGAGGCCCCACCAGTCATGGTTGGCTTCGAGGATGAGCGCGTCACCCGCTCTGAACTCTTTGAACTTGTACGGGCCGGTGCCGATCGGCACGAGAGGATATTGGTCCGGCTCCTCAAGAAGCTGTCGCATTGATGAGACGCCCTGGATGTGCATGCGGTTGGGCAATATTGGGTCCGGGGAGGCCGTCATCACATGGACAGTATACTCGTCCACGGCCTCGGCTGTTATCTGTGGCCCCATGAAGCCGCGTACCGGAAAGGCGTTCTCTTCGCTCCACTGATGGTTGACGGCGTAGGCAACGGCCTCAGCGTTCAGAGGCGAGCCGTCGTGGAAAGTCACCCCTTCGCGAATCGTGAACCGCCACGTCAAATCATCGATCGGCTCGAAGGAGGTGGCAAGCTCGGGGATCAACTCGTTTGAAACAGGATCGCGATCCAATAGCACCTCGATCACATTGCGCAGGCCGGGCGCCTGCACTTCGTCATAGGCCTGGAACGCTTCGAGGCTGCGCCACTCTCTGATGGCGGCGTAGACGAGAGTCTTCTTCCCGGCAGGCATTTCGGCGTCGGAGGCGGGTGTAGCGACAGGCTGGCAGGCGCCCAGCAGAACCGCGAATGCCACGATCATGCATACAAGATACCGTCCTTTGGTCTGAGTCATTGCTCTGATCCTCCTAGATCTTGTGAGTGCGGCACGATTACTTTACCAGTGAAAAGCCAGTGCAAATCGCCAATCGGACGAACAAACTCAAAGAATCTCGTGCTTCTGATCTCGACAGAGCGCAATCTCTTACAGAACCAAAATTCTTACGATGATGAGCGGCCCAAAGGGCGCCCACCTCGCTGCGAACGAGCGGACAGTCTGATGTTGTGAACCCCCTTTCTTCAACGCGCTAACCTGGCGAAGCGGTAGCGCATCGAACAACTCACAAGCAGGTATAGCCGCCGTCGATGACCATGATGTTCCCGGTCATATAGCTGGAGGCATCGGAAGCCAGGTAGATGACCGCGCCCTGCAGCTCAGGCGGTTCGCCGGCGCGGCCCATCGGCACCCTGGACATCCAGTGCTCCCACCGCTCGGGATCCTCAGCCCGCATCTCGATCACCGGCGGCGTGATCATGTAGCCCGGCGCGAGGGCATTGACGCGAATGCCGGCGCTCGCCCACTCCGCGGCCAGCGATTTTGTGATCATGATGACAGCGGCCTTGGCCGAGTTATAGTGCGTGTGCTTCTGCGGGTCCAGCGCACTGATGCCGGCCATGCTGGCCATGTTGATGATGTTGCCGCGCCCTTGACGCGACATGGGCCCGAAGGCGGCCTTGGAGAAGATAAACACGCCCGTTACGTCGATATCGTAGACGCGCTTGAAGTCGGCCAGGCTGAGCGTCTCGGCCGGTTCTACCGTCGCGATACCGGCGTTGTTGAGCAGGATATCGAGGCTGCCCAGCGTCTCGCAGACCTCCTCCACTGTCCGCTTCGCATCCTCCTCGCTGCGGACATCACCATACAGGGCCAGCGACTGCACGCCCAGCCCCCTGAGCTCTTCGGCTGTATTTTGCGCTGTTTCCAGGTCGATGTCGACGATGGCGATGTTGGCGCCATACTGCGCCAGTCCGATCGCCATCGACTTGCCCAGCCCGCGCCCTCCGCCGGTGACGAGCGCATTCCGCCCAGTGAGGTCGAACATGTCCCGGTCTGACATGGGGATTTCAGCGCTCCATCTGTGTTAAGGAGAGGCTCTCCCTCTGGAAAGTTGAAGAACTGGAGGAGAAGAATCGCCTGCTTGTAACAAGCTGAAGGATAGTTCCGCACACTTTCGTAATGCTATATAAGTGTGCGGCAAGGCACATCATACCGCGCCGCCGGGGGTATCTGCAACTGCCTTTTTCGCGTCCTGGGAGCGCAGGCAGGTCGCCTGCAAGGTTAGTAGTAGGGAAACGCGCCGCCTGTGACATCAAAGACCGAGCCAACCGAATAGTCCGCGTCCGACGAGCACAGGAAGGCCACCATATTCGCCACCTTCTGCGGCGACTGAAAATAGCCCAACGGGACCGTAGCCAGCGCTCGCGCCCGAATCTCCTCTACCGGTACGCCCTCCAGCTTGGCAATCTCTCCATGCACAACCTGCAGCATCTCTGATTCAACGATGCCGGGAAATACGCAGTTCACCAGAATATCGTAGCGGGCCAGTTCCAGCGCCATCTGCTTGGTCAGTCCGACCGCGGCGTGTTTGCTGGCGACGTATCCGGCAATCGGAACGTCTTTCCCGGACGGGATCTTGCCGGCGGTGGAAGCGATGGTGATAATGCGGCCGCCTTCGCCCTGAGCGATCATCTGGCGGGCCGCCGCCTGTGAACAGTACAACACGCCCTTGGCATTGACGTTCATCTGCCAGTCCCAGGACCTGTCGTCCAACTCCAGCACAGGCGTAACAGCCAGCACGCCGGCGTTGTTGACCATGATGTCGAGGCGTCCGAACCGGGCCGCGCACTCGGCCGCCATCCGCTCGGTATCGGCCCGGCTGGTGACATCAATCTGCAAAGCCAGCGCCGCGCCGCGCTGCGCTTCAATCTCCGCCGCCACCCGCGTGGCGGACGCCATGTCGATGTCCGCCACGGCCACAGCCGCGCCTTCACGCGCCAGGCGGTGGGCAATGGCGCGCCCCATCCCCTGACCGGCGCCGCTGACGATGGCAACCTGATTCGCAAGCTCATATGCAGGCATCGCTTATTTCCTTCCGTCATCAAAGACAGTCGGTCGCCACTGGTCTGTGGGTGCCGACGACCGTTTCGCAATGGGGAACAGGTAGTGCAAAACGCCCCTTCGGCCTACTGTTTCACGTGGAACAAAGCTGTCGCTGCTATAGTATAGTCTTTACACTCGGAAGCAGCCACCTCAGTTCGACAGACTCTCGTCCCGGCTCAGGCACGACTCAGTACTATTGGCCCCCTATGCCCCGCGGATTCATTCGTACGCCTGGCTAGGTCGAAACTGCGATCTGGCAGAGTATGGGCGTAATGCCGTGTCTGCGAGCGCAGCAACTTTTGGTTAAGTGGTTCAGAGGGTTGACAACTTCGTAGACAAGGCCGGAGAGTTTTCGAACAAGCGAATCGTCAACGTGGTCGGTTTGCAGACGGAGTTGCTATGGGATCGGGAAGGATACCGGGCTGAAGCAAAGCCCGGCAGCGAGGGGTGAAGCCTGAAATGTCTTTAGTCGTCCGATTGTATCGCTATCCACCGGCCATGCGCTCGGCGCTGGCAATGCGTTCCTGCAAGGCGGCCGTTTGCTCCATCTGTTTCATAAAGTGGATCGAGCTCTTCACCAGCGTTTTCCAGTCCGGTTTGGCCGGCACGGCATCGAGCGACAGATAGCCGTTGTACCCCATTGCATTCAGCGTCCTGATCACTTGCAGAAAATCTATATGCCCGGTTCCGGGCGCCTGGCGGTTGTTGTCGGCCAAATGAATACACATGAGTCTGTCCCCTGCCAGCCGCAATGTATCGGTCAGGGCGCCATCCTCGATGTTCACGTGAAAGAAGTCGGCGAGCACGCCTACGTTGTCTGCCCCGACTTCGTCCGCGATACTCTTCGCCTCGACAATGCTGTTGAGGAAACCGGCATAACCCTCAAAGCGGTTGATCGGTTCAATTGCCACTCTGACACCGCGCGGCGCGGCATAGGCACCAATCTCACGCGTCGACTTTACAAAGTTGCGGCGCAGGGTTGGGCGCGGCACGCTCGTGACGGGGTATTCACTGTGGGGCGGGACAGCGGCAATCTCGATAACAGGCGGCTCGGCGAGACTGGCAGCCAGGTCCACGCACTTAAGTGTATAGCTTACGGCATAGCTGCGCACCGATTCATCACTCGACGCGAGATCGCGGACTTCGCCGGCGTGCCAGCCCCCCCACGCACAGATGAGCGCCGGAATTCTCAGACCCAGTGACGTCGCCATTGACGCTACTTCATTGAACTGCCGCGGCTCTATCCGATCCGGCTCCGCATCCAGATCGACGCCATCATAGCCGGCGTCGGCCACTGTTTCCAGCACCTCTCGCGGTCTCTCCCAGACGTTGCCGCCGTCACCGGCCAATGTGACCAGGATGACCGAGTATTTGTGCGCCATGGCGTGCCCCTCCTCCTTCCCTATCCGGACTGAGATTCCTCCGTCGCCGTCGGTGTCGCCGTCGGCTCCTCCTCCTCCTCAGCGCCTGGCGTGGCAGGCGGTTCCTGCTCATCGGGCGGCGGCGGTTCAGATGTATCCGTGGGCGTCGGCGTCTCTGTGGGAGCCGGCGCCGCCGTATCGGTCGGTGTCGGCGTGGGCGTCTCGGTCTCAACGGGAACCGGCGCAACGGTCGGCGTGGGTGTCGCCGTGTCAGCCGGCGGCGGCGAGACAGTCGGCGTGGCCGGCGGCTCCGCCGCAACAGTTGCCGTCGGCGTCGCTGTGTCCGTCGGCGTCGGCGTGGGCGTCGGCACGAGCTGCCACCAGAAACCGACGCGGGCCAGCCCGGAACTCTCGTAATACTCGACCACGAGGGCGCGTTGCCCCGACGGCAAGTTCACGTCGACACTGACCGTGCGGTCGCCGCCATCCTCCCATGAATCCAGAATCAACTGGCTGTCCAGAAAGACGCGGGCGCCGTCATCGAGCCGCACAAAGAAACTATAGGTGCCGGCTTCGAACGTGACGCGCCGCTGCCAGCGGGCCGAAAAGTGATCGGTGGGCAGATTGGCCGCAGGTCCGCCCTCGCCCCAATTGAAGTCGATCTGCGGGTCGTCCCGCACCAGCGCCGGATTGCCCTGCAGTTCCCGGTTGCCGAAGTATTCTCCCTTCCAGCCGCTGAAGGATTCGTTGCGTTCCCACCAGAAGCGCATCAACGCGACCCCGGTGCGCTCGAAGTAGTCGACCTGAATCGTGTGCAAACCCGTGCTGAGCGGCACGTCGACCGTGTACGTGCGTGCGGCGCCGTCCTCCCACTCGTCCAATATCAGAACATTGTCAATGTAGAGGCGGAAGCCGTCGTCGACCTCGATGTTGAAGCGATAGATTCCCGCATCGAAGTTAAGCGTACGCTGCCAGCGAGCGCTGAAGTGGTCCACGCCCAAACTGCTGTCCGCCCTTCCTTCCCCCCAATTGAAGAAGAGCACCAGATCATTGCGCGTCAGCGTCGGCGGTCCCGACTGCGTCGGATTGTTCCAGTAATCGCCGCGCCAGTCGGTGATAATGAGCGGCGTTGGCGTGGGCAAAGGCGTGATCGTCGCTGTCGCCGACGGCGTGGGCGTTACCGTATGTGTGACCGTCGGCGTCGCGGTTTCCGCTTCCTGCGCCGTCGTTGTCACCGCCGCCTCGGCAGTGGCCGTGCCCGTCGCCGCCGTCCCTTCGCCGGTCTGGAACAGCGCGGTCGCCTCGTTCCGGCCATCCGACGTGTACGCCAGCACCGTATGCGTGCCCGCCGCCAGCCAGCGCGGGCTGATCGGATAAAGAAAACCGGTGCTGATCGTGCCGGCCGCGTCTGCCGTGCTGGCCGCCAAAATTCCGCTGCGGCCGCGCTCATCCCGCAGCGCGATCAACACCAGGCTGCTCACCGGCCAGTTCTCACCGGTAATCTGCACATAGACCCCCGCAGAACCTGATGTGGGCGAAATAGAGATGGCCGGTTCACTGCTCTCAACCTCGGCGACGGGCTGCGTTGGGACGCCGACTGGCGGCGTGTATCCCGTCGGCGTGCAAGCGCTGAAGGCCAGCGCGATCAGAACGAGAAGGCTCAACCGAACCGGGGAAAGGTGTATGACAAGTCGGCGTGCAGTTCCTGAGCGGAGATTGTCGGTCTTCATCCGGGCTTCACTCCTGCGCGAATTGTTCATTGCGCTACCGATCTGCTAAGTCGACGTCTAGGCGGGCAGCAGTTCTGCCCCACAAGGGCATGGTACCCAAAAGAAACGAGCGCAAGCAGGAGTGCGTTCCCGCGGGCGCCGTTCATTGCGCAACGATACCATTGTATGAGCTTACGGTAACCGTCAGGCAGAATTATACCACTAAACTACAGGTGGAATATAGTTGCTGCATGGTCGATTCGACAAACGCCCGGCGGCTCTGATGACTGACCGTGAACTTGTGCGCCGCGCCCAACAGGGTGAGCGGCGCGCATTTGACGAACTGATAGTGCGCCATCAGCCCATCGCGCTCTCTCTGGCGATCCGCATCGTCGCTGACCGGGAGCGGGCGCTGGAGTTGACCCAGGAGGCCGTTCTGCATGCCTATCTCTCGCTGCGCCGTCTGCGCAAACCGGAAAGCTTTCGCGCCTGGCTGTGCGGTATCGTCGTCAATCTGTGCAAAAGCCATCTGCGCCGGCCTCGGGTGGAGACACTGTCGCTTGAGCTGCTCAGCGGCGGGCGCAGCTTCGATTCGCTTCCCTTCTCCGACAGCGCCCCACAGCCGCATGAAGCCGCAGAGGCCCGAGAAACACACCGCCTTATCCTGGCGGCAGTCGCCCAACTGTCACCGGCCAACCGCGATGCCATCCTACTCTACTACTTCGAGCAGCTGAGCGTGCGCGAAGTCGCCTCGCTCCTGCAGATAAGCGTGCCCGCGGTCAAAGGACGCCTGCACAAGTCCCGCCGCAAACTGCGTGAACAGCTGCGTTCAGATTTCTTCGAACGATACCAAAAACCAACCGTTGCCGAACAGACCAGGAGCAAAGAAATGATCCCCGCTACCGTGCTTGATATTGTCGTGCCTGACCAGCAAAGTGAGCACAGAATACTGGTGCTTACTGATGAAAGCAGGCGTCGCCTGCTGGCGATCTGGATTGGGCCATACGAGGCCGACTGTATCGCCCTCAACTTGCAGGGGAAAGAGGTCGTGCGGCCGATGACGTTCAGCTTCATGGCCGGCCTGTTGGACAAGGCAGGTGTGCGCATCGAATCAGTGTCGGTGTCCGCGTTGCAGAATGAGACCTTCTTCGCGACAGTCCAAGTCCGGAACGCCGGAGAAGCGTTCGCCATCGATGCCCGGCCCAGCGACGCAATCGCGCTGGCCCTGCACACAAACAGCCCCATCTACGTCGCCGCAGAAGTGATGGACAACGCCGGCGAAGAAATCCCGGACAATATGGAGATCGCGGCGCAGGGACAGGGACTGAGCACCGTCACCGGCCTCGATGCGGAGGAGAAGGAGAGACGGCAACAGCAACAAGAGAAATGGGAAAGTATGACACCCGAAGCTCGGAGTAGAGAAAACCGCAATAAACTGCTGGCTCACCTGACCGAAGTCGGCAGTCTGAGCCAAAGCGCGGCGCCAACCGAAGAGTAAACGCCGCCTTCCCGGGTTTCTCAGCTGCCGGTCGCGATATCGCGCGCCGCCGACCGCTGCCCACCCGGTTCCCGCCTGTCCGCGTGGAACTGGTGCACCGTCCGCGCAAAGCGGGCGAAAAGCAGGTCCGCGTCGTGGGGGCCGGGGCTGGCCTCCGGGTGATACTGCACGCAGAAGACGGGCCGGTCCGTCAGCCGCATCCCTTCCAGCGTGCCGTCATTCAGATTGAGATGCGTGATCTCCACGTTGTCGGGCAGCGTCTCCTGGTCGACCGCATAGTTGTGGTTCTGCGCCGTGATCTGAATGTTCAAGCTGTCCACGTCGCTGACCGGCTGGTTGCCGCCATGGTGGCCGAATTTCAGCTTGAAGGTATCCGCCCCCAGCGCCAGGCCGATGATCTGATGCCCCAGGCAGATGCCGAACATCGGCCGCCCGCTTTCCAGCAACCTGGCAACCGCGCTGGCCGCGTAGGGTACGCCGGCCGGGTCGCCCGGCCCGTTGCTGAGAAAGATCCCGTCGGGATCGAGCTCCAGGACCTCCTGGGCAGGCGTATCCGCCGGCACAACCGCCACCCGCAGATTGTGGCTGGCCAGGCGGCGCAATATGTTGTGCTTCATGCCGAAATCATACGCGACCACCAGCGGAGCGGCCTGCCCCGCGCCGTCCGCCCAGGGGCCCGGCGCAGCCTCGCCCGATGCCACCGGCGTCCATTCGCCGTCCGTCCCCGCCAGCCAGTAAAACGGCTCCTCACACGTTACCTCCTGCACCAGGTCGCGACCGTCCAATCCCTCCCAGTCGCGGGCAAGCTCGATCAGCTCAGCCTCCGTGCGGCTGCCGTCTGTGCACAGCGCGCCGTGCAGAACACCCTCCTCGCGCAGCAGCCGCGTCAACGCGCGCGTATCCACCTCACTGATGCCCGGTATGTTGTGCCGCGCAAGATAACGCCCAAGGTTCTCATGCGCGCGCCAGTTGGACACAACCGGGCTTACCTCGCGCACGATGAACGCCGTCACTTGCGGCCGGTCGCTCTCCACGTCCTCGCGGTTCACGCCTGTGTTGCCCACGTGCGGCACCGTCATACACACCATCTGGCCTCGGTACGAAGGATCGGTCAACACCTCCTGGTAACCGGTCAGACTGGTATTGAAGACGACCTCCCCCACCACGGTCCTCCGCGCGCCGAACCCTTCGCCCGCAAAGATGCGGCCATTGGCCAGAGCAAGCATTGCCCTCACTGCTCCTCCTCCCCGGACGACGATCTCCCGTGCAATGGGATCGGATTGCGGTTCACTGTTCCCTGTGTTCCCGTATCTCTGTTAGAGTGCCTGTATGCCAGCTTCAGGGGCTGCCACGCCTGCCACTTGAGCAGAGGCGAGGCCGCAGTCTGGGCAGCCTGGCTCTGGCTGATGGGGGTGTCCGTCAGACTGCGCGCCACCGCCACCTCGTCACAGTGGTGAAATTTGGGGCAGTAGATGCATTCCTGCCACAGCTTGGGGCTGATGCTCCAACGGTCCACCACCTCAAAGCCGAGCTTTTCGAAGAACCCTTCCTCCAGGGTGAGCGCACAGATCTGGGCATACCCGCGCGCAGCCGCCATCTGCACAAGCTCCTGCACGATCCGCCGGCCGATGCCCTTGCCCTGCCCCTCCGACGCAACCGCCAGCGAGCGTATCTCCACCAGCTGTTCGGTCAGTGCCACCAGAGAGCCGCATCCCAGCAGTTGAGAGCCGTCCGCCGCGGCCACCAGCCAGTCCGGCAACGATTGCAGAATGCTCTCCTCGGTGCGCGGCAGCATCACGTTTTCCGCCGCAAAACCATTCACCAGCGCAGCGATGCCCGCAATATCCCTTTCAACGGCCGGCTGTATTCGGATCTCGTTCATAGCCCCCGCCGCCAGCGGCCAGGAACATCGCAAAGAGCGAAGTTCACTGACCACTGACCACTGGCTGCCTGCCTCACATCTCCTGCAAGATTGCGCCCAGCTTCGACACGGCTTGGGCAAGCTCCTCTTTGCTGATCGTCAGCGGCGGCACAAAACGCAAAATCTTGTCCCCCGCGCTCAACAGAAGCAGTCCCGCCTCGTACCCCTTCTCCATTAACGGCCCTGCCTCGATATCCAACTCGATGCCGACAATCAGCCCCCGGCCCCGTATATCGAGAATGTGCGGGCTGTTCAGTTCCGCCAGCAACTCCATCAGATATTCGCCCTTCTCCTTCACGTCGGCCAGAAATTCCGGCTGCGACACCCGGTTTACCACCGTCGATGCCACGTGCGTGGTGAATGGGTTGCCGGCAAAGGTGCTCGCATGATCGCCGCCATGGATCGTATCCGCCACCTTCTGCTTCATCATGATCGCGCCGATCGGCAGACCGCCCGCCAGCGGCTTGGCCGCGCTCATCAGGTCCGGTTCAACACCATATCCCTGGTACGCCCACAGGTCGCCGCTGCGCCCCAGGCCGCACTGCACCTCGTCAAAGATCAGAAGCGCATCGTATTCGTCCGCCAGGTCCCGCAACCCCTGCAAAAACGCCGGCGTCGCCGGGTTGATGCCGCCTTCTCCCTGGATCGGCTCCACGATGATCGCGCACACTTTGTCGCTCATCTGCGCGCGCGCGTCATCCAGGTCGTTGAATTTGGCGAACCGGACGCCCGGCATCAGCGGCTCGAACGGCTGCTGGTACTTTTCCCGCGGCGTGGCCGCCAGCGCCCCGAACAGCCGTCCGTGGAAGGCGTCGCTGAACGCCAGAATCTCATACTTGTCCTCGTGCCCGTGCTCGCGGGCGTACCGGCGGGCGAATTTGAACGCGCCCTCATTCGCGCTGGCCCCGCACAGGCAGAAATGCACCTTGTCCGCGAAGCTGGTCTCGCACAGCTTCTTCGCCAGCTTCGTGTGCGGCTCGGTGTGGTACAGGTTGCTCGTGTGATACATGCCGCTGGAGGCAGCCTCCTTGATCGCCTGATCCACCTCAACGTCGCTGTAACCGAGAACGTTCACCGCGATGCCGGCCACCAGGTCCAGATAAGCCTTGCCCGTGCTGTCATACACCGTACAGCCCTCGCCCTTCGTTAGCACAAACGGAGGCCGCCCAAATACGCCAAGCACATAATCCTTTTCGTCCTGAATGATTTCCGCTGCGTTCACTTTCTCCTCCTGATGCGTCTTCTATGATTTGCGAACCACTCAACATTCCCGCCGGCCGCCCAACCTAAGGCAAGCCAGGCTGTTTCTCTCCGCACTCTCTTCTCGCCGTTAAGGCGCCAGCGCCGTCACTCTCAACTATCCACTCGCCACCGCAGTGCCCCCGTCCTCCTGCACACCGGCCAAATTCGTGATAACCGCCTGTGTAACCCCGCGCCTGACCGCGTCAACCGCGCTCCTGACCTTCGGCACCATGCCGCCGCTGATGCTCCCCTCCGCGATCCACTCCTCGCACTGGCCGGCCGTGATGCCCCGCACAACCCGCCCGGCAATCAGAACGCCGGGAACGTTGCTGACAAAGATCAGCTTGAGCGCGCCCAGTGCGGCCGCAACCGCCGCCGCCACGTGGTCCGCGTTCACGTTGTAGCTGAGGCCGTCATACGCGCCCACGCTGATCGGGCTGATCACAGGCACAATATCTGCCTCCAATAGGGTTGTCAGCAACCCCGTGTCGACATCCTGCACCTCACCTACCCGGCCCAAATCGCCCAGCGGATGCCACATCTTCTCGACAAAAACCGTGCCGTCATCGACCCCGCTGATGCCAGCCGCCCGCACATCCTCCTTCACAAGTTGGCGCACAATCCGCTTGTTCATCAGGCCGCTGAGCACCATTTCCGCCACGTCCAGGCTCTCCTCATCCGTCACCCGCAGCCCCTCGATAAAACGCGGCTCCAACCCCAACCGCTTCTGGAAATCTGCAATCGTCTTGCCGCCGCCATGCACAATGATCGGACTCCTGCCATCCTGCCGCAGGCTCTTCACCGCCTGCACCAGGCCAAACAAGAATGTCTCGTCGTCCAACTCATTTCCACCGACCTTGAGAACGACCACGTGGCGCCCCTTCTCCCCGGCCAGGTCAACGGTAAGCGGATCAGATTCGCTCAGTTTCATAAAAATGCCTCGTCACAGACTTGGGTTCATTAACAATTTAGAGTCGGCCATCCCAAATGTGTCCCAAAACCACCCGTCCCGCGGCCCTCCGTGGACAAAAAGGTGTTCAGGTGTTCCTTCGCGTCCCTTCGCGGATCAAAAGAAGTCAACGTGTTCCTCCGGCGCGAAAGCCCACCCGCGCCGCCTTCCTCTGCCGCATTACCTCGTATGCCAGCGTCGCCGCCGCGGCAGTCGTGCCCAGAGACGGTTCAAATACATCCCGCTCGTACGGAATCCGCAAGCGCAAATCGGCCTGCCTCGCAAACGAACGGGTTACGCCCCGCTTTTCGCCGCCAATCAACAGAAAGAGCGGGCCGCTCAGATCAGCCTCATCCACCGGGATCGCGTCCTCCTTCTGGGCGCACGCAACCGTCAGCCCCCGCTCCCCATAGAACGCCGCCGCCGCGGCAACCGTCTCCGCCACCGCCAGCGGCATCAACTCCGACGCGCCCGCCGAAGCCCGCGCCACCGTTGCCGCCGCGCTCATCCAATTGCGGGGCCGCAGCGCCACCCCGTGCGCGCCCATTGCATACAGCGCGCGCAGCGCCTGACCGAAGTTGAACGGGTCTTCTATCCCGTCCAGCATCACGACAAATGCCGCGCAACGCCCGCCCGGCAGTAACGCCTCCAGCTGAACGAACCGCCGCTCACCAGCCTCGGCCGCAATGCCCCCGTGGGATCTGCCCTCGGTCACGGCGTCAATCTCCGACGCCCCCACCAGGACAACCGGCACACCGGCCTCCCGCGCCCTGTGTCCCAGCCAGCGCATCCCCCGGTCCTGCCGGCCTTCGCGCAGCAACACACGGCGCACATGGCGATACGGCGAACGCAGCGCCGCCGCCACCGAGATCCTGCCCTCCAGGAAAACCGACGTCTCCCGTTCGCTCAACCCCCGACCAGATTCCACTCGTTTTCGGCTTCCCCGGCGATGTCCATGTTTGCGGAGGACAGCCTGCCGCCCCCTGCCAGCTCCAGTCTAACGGGTTGCGGGCGGATGTCGAAAACTGAACCCTTTCGACGCCCCCCGATGAGAGCTACTGCAGTCCCGCAGTCTCGTCCAGCCCCACGGCAATGTTGTAGTTCTGAACCGCCTGCCCGCTGCCGCCCTTAATCAGATTGTCGATCGAGGCCGTGATCACATACTCGCCGCTGTCCGGCATAAGCGGGTCCGCCGGCGTGATGCCGATTGCGCAGCGATTGGTGCCCACCGTGTGCGCCAGGCTGGCCTGCTCGCCCGCCGGCAACAGATGAATAAACGGTTCGCCGCTGTAGTTCTCCGCGTAAAGCTCGCGGATCTGCTCCTCTGTCACCCCTGCTGCCGCGTCCACGTACATCGTGCTCAAGATGCCCCGGTTCACCGGCAAGAGATGGGGCGTGAATAGAAACCTGTGGCCTCGCCCCTCTCCGTTGGCCGCGCTCAGCACCTGCTCCATTTCGGAGATATGCCGGTGCCGGTGCCCCACGTTGTAAGGCGTTATGTTCTCATTGGCTTCTACAAACTGGTAGGTCAGGTTCGTCTTGCGGCCCGCTCCCGATATGCCGCTCTTGCTGTCGATGATCACCCGCTCTCCCAGCCAGCCCGCCTTGGCCAGCGGGTACAGGCCCAGATTGACGCTGGTGGGATAGCAGCCGGGATTGGCGATCAACCGGGCCCCGCCCAGCTCGCTGCGGTACAGCTCGCACAGCCCGTAGCGGGCCTCGGCGCACAGTTCCGGCGCGCTGTGTTCAATGCCGTACCAGCGCTTATAGAGCTCCACATCCTTCAAACGAAAGTCCGCGCTCAGGTCGATTACGCGCACGCCCGCGGCGTAGAAGCGTTTCACCGCCTCCATCGACTCCGCATGGGGCAAGCACAGAAAAACGACATCCACCGCATCGGCGCGCAGATAAGCATCCTCCAGCGTGATCAACGTGTAGTCCCACGGTGTGCTGAATACCTGGTTGAAGCGCTTGCCTGCATTGCGCTCGCTCGTCAGCCAGCCCACCTCAAGCTCCGGATGCCGGTGAATCAAGGTGATCAACTCGTATCCGATATAGCCCGTTGCGCCGGCGATTCCTGCCTTTTTCATCTCCTGTCTCCCTATCTCAATCTAAGATCTCAATCTATGTAAGGGTCGCATCCTGATCCAATTGTTGCGCCTGTCGAGCCCACTCGGAACCCGCCCCCCCCAATGCGCCCCGACAGCCCAAGTCCGTCGAATGCGGCAATGCTGAATGCGCCGCAACGGCCCTCTGCGCGCGCAATACAAAAAAAGCCCCCCGCCCGGGGAGCTTTGCAATCGGCTGATTCCCGCTGAGGAAACCCGGCCCACGCGCAAATGCCCAGACGGATGTCTGGCTACTGGCGGGCACGCCTCCTCAACTGGGTACTGCTGTCACTGGTTGGCTTCATGCTTGCTTCTTCAGTGTGAAGAGTCAATCTCATAGACAGTCTAGCACGCGCCTTTTGCGCTGTCAAACGCCTTTACTTCCGAAATGCATTCGATACGCGCCCAAAAGCAGGTCAAAAATACAATTGAATCCGCAATGTCAATCGAGGTCGACCATACGCAGCTCGGTCGAAATACCGATGCTGCCTTCAAGACTACGCGCCACAGGACAGAACTGCGCATGAAACCCATGCACCCGTTCCGCAGTCTCGCGCTGATCAGGCGCCACTTTCAGTGTATAGGCGGCGTGAATCCGCTTGATCACCAGCACGTTGCCGTCCTTTTCGATCTCAGCTTCCACGTCGGCTGTCAGGTAGCCTTCGCCCGCAGGTATCTTGCGCGCCTCCAGCGCGCCCCCGAAGGTGCCGGTCAGTCAGCCGCCGGTCGCTGCCGTGACATAGTCAAGCGTCGTGGCATGAGGCTCGTGGACGGCTGTGTCCACGCCGTAATGCTCAGCCACCTCCGAATGGACGCCAAACTTGGTATGCCCCTCCTCCGCCGGCAGATAAGCCCTGCGCAACGGCCCTTTCACCCGCTCGATGCGCACTTTCGAACGATATGCGACATCCGCCATTTCTCTTCTCCTCACTCTAAATATGATGAGATTCTTGCGCGATTCCTCTGGTGACCGGCGTTTCAACGCCGCCGCGCACCAACCAGACCGCCAGGACCCTGCCCAGCAACGACATACGCCGGCAACGTCGCGCAATCGAAGCATGGCGGTCGGTCCAACCCGCGGTCGGTCCAACCTATTGTATGCGGGGCGCTCCGAGACAGCAAACTGATTCACCAGCAGGGCGATTGCATCTAAATTGGGTCAGAACATCGAAATGCAGCCGAATACTCTTCCAGGTCGGGGTAAGACACAGGGAAATGTACGAAAGATGGCACGTAGACGGAGAATTTAACTTATCTCGCCGACTGAGGGCCTG
>JAJDZJ010000119.1 GCA_022824685.1 Caldilineaceae bacterium | reverse complement strand
CCTGCGCTTACTGAATATCGACGGGAAGACGCCGCGGATCAGGCCCTCAGTCGGCGAGATAAGTTAAATTCTCCGTCTACGTGCCATCTTTCGTACATTTCCCTGTGTCTTACCCCGACCTGGAAGAGTATTCGGCTGCATTTCGATGTTCTGACCCAATTAAGATGCAATCGCCCTGAGTATAGCATAGAGGGCGCGCCATCGCGAATGTACTTGAGCTTGGGACAGCCTGCTTTGTAGGAAAGCAGGGAGACGAAGGCTGGTCTCTCGTCCGATTCAGGTCCACAACGCTCCTTCCAGTTATCGCTCCCGCCGCTTTCAACCAGGCATTAGCGGTAAAGAGGCTGCCTCACTGAAGGGCCATTTCCGGTGCCGCCTCACTGCCTGGGATTGCCTTCGCAGGCCCCTTGAGGCGCCCTCACCAGTGGCTACATTTGGCACAGTGGAGTCCGGCGGCCGGCGCCTCTTCCCTCCTTGCGGCCCCGCTCCCGACCGGTTGTGTCCACTGCACCTGGCGTTTCGCCGTCTACAACGTCAAAGGGACCCTACAAGCGCCAGCCAAACAGGTTAGAAGGATCCCTGGATTGCGCCGCAATGTTTCGGGCGTTGGTAGGGCTGTGCTAGAATTGGCAGCTATGGACAGTTTCCTTGCGACATGGTCAGCGCTGATTTTGCCGGTCGCGCCTCCGCTCCTCTTAACTCTTGGAAGCCTGGTCCTCTGGATATTGGGCCGATTTGTCCGGCCTGGCGAACGCTGGCAGGGCTTTGAAAGCGCGACCGGGATCCTCAGTGGCGTCGCCCTGCTCTTCTGGTGTCTTGCCGCAGGTCTTACAGTGGCGCTGCGCGTTCAACCCGTCGCCCCGGCATTCAGTATTCCGTGGCGCCCATTCTTTTCGCAGGGCGCCGATCTGCTCTGGATAAGCAATGGTTGGAACTGGTATATATCCTGCCTGATCCTGTTGCTGGGAGGGGGCGGCCTGCTCTTCAGCGGCGTTTCCGGTTCAAACCGAGAACTGACCACCGACGAAAACTGGCACTCTCGGGCGTTGACGTTGGCATTGTCTTTGACTGCAATCGCCAGCGCGCTGTTCCTCGTCAGCAGCGGAAACCTCCTCACCGTTACCCTGATGTGGGTCGTGATGGATCTCTTTTTCATAGCCCGCAGCACTGTTGTGCCGGAAGGTCCTGGCCTGTCAACCACGCGCCAGTTTCAGGGCCTGAGCATGATGGGAGCGCTTCTGCTCCTGATAGGACTGCTACCGGCCGGTCAGAGTGGGCCTGCGGAGCTGTTGGCCGGGGGCCAGTTGCCCCAGGAAACTGTGATCCTGATGCTGGTGGCCGGCGTCATACGTGCCGGAGTCTATCCCCTTCATCTGTGGCTCCTGCCTCAGCGTGGAGAACGAATGTATATGCCGGATCGGCTCATCGACCAGATGCCGCCGGCGCTGTGCGGGCTTTGGTTGCTGGGATGGTCGAGCGGCTTGGCCGGGGAAGAGCTTCTGGCGCGCCCTGAGATTGCGGCTCTCGCTCTGCTTGGCCTGCTTGGATCCGCCATCGCAACATTTACAACGACGACTCGGCAAGAGCATACAACCTTCGTGCTGGTCACGGCAGTCGGCATCGCGGGACTGACGAGCATCCTGTCAGAGATTCGAGGCCCGGCAGCCGTACTCTGGCCGACCACAACCTTCGCTCTCGGCGGGGGCCTCTGGCTGATCGGAGAACGCATCTGGCGCGCTTGGCACTGGCAGATACCGATTAGTGTGGGCGTGCTCGCGCTCGTTGGCGTGCCGTTTACGCCCGGTTTTCTGACGCAGTCTGTGGTCGCCCAGCTGTTGATGGTCGGAAACTGCCCTGACGAAGGAAGCCTCTGCCAAAGACTGGGGGGGCTGATGTGGCCGCTTTTTGCGGCTTATATCATCACGCAGATGATTTACGTCTCCTCGCTGTTGCGAAGTTGGGACGGAGAACCCGACAGTTCCGTTTGGGAAATGAAGCCGGACACCTGGATTGTCGGCAGGCTTCTTGTCTATGTGGTGATTCTCGCCATTCCGCTGGCGATTGCCGGTGTATTTCCCGAGATGATGACCAGCCTGGCCAATCTCCCTGACGCCATTCCCCGCGGCGCGGGGAACCCTCCCAGCGCGGTTGCAAGCTGGCAGGTCTGGCTGACTTTGGCCGGCCCGCTCACCTTGGGCATAGGGCTGGCGATCGCCCGTTCTCAGGTCAGGGAGATGCTTAGCGCCAGTGGCAGCAGGGCCGAGACGTTGCCATCTATCCGGTCATGGTTCAGTCGAATTGCCCGACTCGCGACGCTTGACTGGCTCTCGGCCCTGACAAGGTGGAGCACGCATCGAATGGGCAACGTATGGGATGTTGGTCTGGAGATTGTCGAAGGCACGGGGCACATGGGCTGGGTCGTCGTTTTCGGCATTATCGGCTACCTCCTGCTGAGTGTCTGATAACGGCCGCTCTGGGGAGCCGCGAATCGCTCGGAAAGCCCGCCTCCAGGGAGACAGACTTTTCTCTGAATCGGCAAATGGGCGTATTCTGGTGCAGCGGGCCCAGCTTGGGCCGCCATTTGCGACAGATTGAGTCAGTACGCGTATTTTTAGACCTGAAGAGCACTATACATGGCTGCGCTGTGGGCATCTGTTCCCATTCACATTTTGCTAGGACTGGCCGCGGTATTGCCCGTGGTATTGTGGGATTGGCGCATCGCGTTGCCCAGCCTGCTGGTCGTTCAGATTGGCACGAGCGCTTTAGTTGGCGCCGTCTATGGGCTGCCGGGGCCTTGGCCCACCGTGCACTTCGGTGTTCAGGTCTTGGCCTGCGTCATTCTCTTGCTGTCGATCCTGCAGACCAGCAATGTGCAGGTCCAAACTTCCGGCGAATTCAGTTCCAGACTGTTTCGTCTGCTTGTCCTGGGCATCGCGAGCCTGTTGATTTGGAATGCAAGCGAAGCCGTCGAACTGCCTCTACTGTCGAACGCGACCAAGGCCCTCTTCCTCTGGTTGGCAACCGTTGCACTGATCACCTTGGGAATGACCGAGACCGCCCTTTTTGGAGGATTTGGCCTGCTCTTGTGGCTCATCCCTGTTCAGGCTTTCCTATCGATATTGTTTCCATTGCCCGCAGTCATCGTCATATTGGGGGTCCTGCAAATACTTGTCGCTCTGGCTTGCAGCTATCTGCTGTTGGCCGAGGATGATGCCCTTACTCTGGTCGAGGTTTCGGCTACCGATCCCGACTTGAACCCGGGAGTCCAACCCCGTCACACCATTGCTTCGGGCGCGAGAGTCCTTGGTTATGGATTCGGATACTGGTTCTACAGTCTCATTAGTCGTCGCCAGAAGACAGATCCCCATAATGGGTGAAGAAACGCAGTTGCCCCGCGACTGTGCTGCTACGGCGCTGAACTGATGAGCGCCCCACAAAACGGATCGATCTGCTTGCTTTGCCGCTGAGCGGCGATCAGGGAATGCCAGAATGCTTGTGCCAATGAGTGAATAGCTGCGTTCCATGGTCCAACTTGCCCTACCTTCTTTTCTGTTGAGTCTCCTGCTGTTTTGCATACTCTCGAGCTACTTCCTGCGCATATGGGAGCGGGGCGTTCTGCTTGCCAACGGCGTGATGCTGAATCTCGTTGGCATTTTGCTCTGGCAGTTTCCCCTGAACGCGACTTCACTAGCCTTTCCATTCATTCCCATCGAACTGAATCTACGCGCAGGGATCTGGCAGTTCGGATTCCGCCTTCAGTTGACACAGACCAATGAACCGATCGTCGTCATCGCGCTTCTTCTGCTAGGGTCCGGCATGCTTTTGGCTGCGGCGGCAACCCAGGGCAAAGTGTTTCCGCCGTCGATGCTGCTCGTAGGAGCAGGCTACATTGGAATGGCCCTGGTGACGGATGCGCCGCTTTCGCCCGTTTTCCTTGCCCCGGCCATGCTGGCAGTTCTGATGACGGTTAGCGTCTTTCCCATTCAGGTCGGCATCCCCGGGGAAGCGATGAGCTCCTTACGTGCGATACTGCCGCCCATTTTGGCGACTCCGTTCATGTTGCTTGCCGCGTGGCATATGGAGCAGTTGCCTCTCAATCCACAGGACATTCGACTGGCAGCAACCGGAGCTCAGCTTCTCGGCGCAGGACTGCTGCTGCTGCTGGCGCCGGTCCCTTTGCATAGCGCCCAGCCGCAACTGGCCGAATCGTCTCCTCCCATCGCGATGGCGTTGGCAATACTGCTTTACCAGTCTCTCGCTCTCTACATCTTTTACCTTGCGACTTCGAGTTTCCCACTGCTATTTGACAGCACCGTACTCAACGTTTGGTTGACTTCAACAGCCACCATCACTCTGGTTTGGGGCGGTGTTGCCGCTGCCGCGGCCAGCCATCCGGGCCGCCTGCTGGGCTACGCCATGCTGCACGATTGGGGCCTGATTCTACTGTTACTGACCGGGACGGACGAACGCAGTCGGCCTTTATTCATCTCTCTCTTCGCGCTCCGCATTTTGAGCACGATGAGCGCGGCGACCGGGCTTGCCCAAATTCGCCAAGCTGCAGGCAGTCTGAATCCCGATCACCTACATGGGGTGGGCGCACGTCTGCCATGGAGTACGGCGGCATTTCTTTTGGGCAGCCTTGGCCTGGCCGGTTTCCCGTTGACCGCCGGGTTCTCCGGGCATTGGTCGGCGCTTCAGGCCTTGGCGGAAGGCGATTGGCGCTTCGCGGCGGTTGTCCTGGTGGCAAGCGCAAGCGTCATTCTCGGTTTCGTGCGCATGGTCGGCATCTTTTTCGGCCCTCTGAACAATCCATTGCTCCCGCGTGAGCGGCCAATCGGAGTCGTCTTTGCCGTGATCGCGATCGTTTTGGTCACCAGCATGGCAATCGCCCCGCAGCTCTTTGAAGGCCCAATCGCAAAGACACTTCTGGCATTTGACTGAACAGGTACTGTCAGAACCTTTCCCACAGACATCTGATAGAGATTGGCAGCACGGCCCTGCTATTGTTTGGAATGCAGGCAGGGTCGGATCGCGAGGTTGGGGCCGCGGGGCGTCCCATACATCTGCGGCGTATGGAGTCCCAATGCTGTCCCTAACTGAGGAGGCACAACATTACTGTTAACAAGGACTGTCGTTCTTCGAGACTCGAGGGCTTCTATCGGAGAGGTCTGAGCGACCGCGTGGAGATTCTTGCTGGCTGGGCGGAGCTGAGCGGGGCAGAGACGGCGCTCCTGGCTGAGAGTATCGGCGCCGAGGAAGCCGACGCGATGATCGAAAACGTCGTCGGGCGGTTTGCTCTGCCGCTGGGAATCGGCGCCAATTTCCTGATCAACGGCAGGAACTACCTGGTTCCCATGGCGGTGGAAGAGCCGTCAGTGGTGGCGGCGGTCAGCTTTGGAGCCCTGCTTGCGAGGGCAGGCGGGGGCATCTCGGCAGGAAGCACTCGACCGGTCATGATCGCCCAAGTTCAGCTACTGGATGTGGGTGATCCTTGCAAGGCGGAGAAAGAGATAGTTGCGGCACGTGAACAGATTTTGGCATGCGCCGAAACCAGCCCATCGCTGACGCGCCTGGGTGGAGGCCCGCAAAACATTGAGGTGCGGCATCTGCCGGACACGCCCGCAGGACCCATGTTAGTCGTTCACCTTCTCATCGACTGCCGCGACGCCATGGGCGCAAACGCTGCCAATACGTCCGCTGAAGCCGTCGCGCCGCTTCTGGAACAGCTCACAGGGGGTCGGGCTGGATTGCGGATTCTATCGAACTTGAGCGACAAGCGGCGCGCCTGGGCAGAGGTCGAGATACCCGCCAACGCGTTTGACAGCGTCGAGTTTCCTGGTCGCGAAGTCGTTCATCGGATCGCGGAAGCGAGCGCGTTCGCCTACGCGGACCCCTACCGAGCTGCAACACACAACAAGGGCATTTTCAACGGTGTGGACGCCGTGCTTTTGGCGACCGGAAACGATTGGCGGGCGGTGGAGGCCGGGGCCCACGCCTGGGCGGCGCGGGACGGGCAGTACCGTTCTCTCACCAGCTGGCATGTGCAGGGCGCGCCCGGTTCGGAGCTGTTGCATGGCCGCCTCGAAATGCCGCTGGCGGTCGGCACTGTGGGCGGGGCCACCCAGAGCCATCCCTCGTCCCGTATCGCGTTGAAAATTCTGGGGCTGGACGCCGGCGTGAATGACGGCCAGGCCCACGTTCGGCCTTGTTCAAATGGTGACGAAGCGGCGGCGCCTCCGTCCGGCGCCGCTGCCAGGCTAAGCGAAATCGTGGCCGCTGTGGGTCTGGCACAGAATCTGGCTGCCCTTCGGGCCCTAGCGACCATAGGCATTCAGAAGGGCCATATGCGTCTTCATGCGCGCCAGGTAGCCGTGTCCGCGGGCGCACAAGGAATGGCGGTCGAAGTGATCGCCGGCAAGCTGGTGTCGGAAGGTACCATCCGAGTGGAACGGGCCAGGGAACTGCTGCGAGATACAGACAACTGACGTGCAGGGCGGCCAGCCAGAACTTTCCCCAAGAGGCATACGCATGTTAAATCAACCAGTTAGGCAAGTAGGGATTGTCGGATACGGAGCCTATGTTCCGCGTTTTCGCCTGCCGGGCGCAGAGATTAGCCGGATTTGGATGGGCGAGATCGGTGTAGAGGACCGTGAGACCAGCGTGAAGGGAGCAATTCACCGAACGGAGTCCGCAGCCAGCCCGGTAAAGGAGAAGGCGGTGCCAGGGCTTGACGAGGACACAGCGACCATGAGTATCGAAGTGGCCCGCAATGCGCTTGCGCGGTCACAGGTCGATCCAAAGGACATCCGGGCAGTTTGGGTGGGCAGTGAGAGCCACCCCTACGCAGTGAAACCGACCGGCACAATCGTGGCAGAAGCGATCGGCGCCACACCCGCCACCCAGGCAGGAGACTGGCAGTTCGCCTGCAAAGCTGGAACGGAAGCTTTGCAGGGCGCAATCGGACTCGTGGGGAGCGGAATGGCCCCGTACGCGATGGCAATCGGAATGGACACTGCGCAGAGCCGTCCGGGTGACGCCCTGGAATACACAGCCGGGGCGGGCGGCGCGGCAATTCTGCTAGGGGCAGCGAACCGATCTGTCGCCGTCATTGAGCGAAGCCTTAGCTATGTCTCAGATACGACGGACTTTTGGCGCCGGCCCGGGGCGCAATATCCAAGCCATGCGGAACGATTCAGCGGGGACCCGGGATACTTCGGCCATGTCATCCCCGCAGCCGAACAGTTGTTGCGGGAAACAGGAGTGACTGCCGCGGATATCGATCATGTGGTCGTGCACCAACCAAACGTCAAGTTTCCTGTTCGAGCGATGCGCGCGCTGGGGTTCAATGAGGAGCAGTGGAAGATCGGAATGCTGGTGGGAGACATCGGCAACACCTATGCCGGTTCAGCGCTCATCGGCCTCACCGCCGTTCTCGACGTCGCTGCCGAAGAACAGCTGGTTTTGGCGGTAAGTTACGGCAGCGGGGCAGGCTCCGACGCATTCCTTCTGCGTACGACCAATCTGATTGCAGGCGCCCAAAGAAGGGCTCCTCGAACACAGGATTACATCGGTCGCCGAATCGAGATTGACTATGCGCAGTACGTGCGGCTACGAGGGAAGCTCTCGACCAACTGACTAGGATGCAGGAAAGCGCAGACTTTACCTCTCTTAACTGTTCTCTCGTGTCCAACCGCGAGTTGAAACTCCGTGCAGGTCAAAGCGCGGACAAGCCGTTTAAGTCGCCTACGGGACGAAACTGAATGGATGTCAAGCGTCGTAGTCTCGGCTTATCCGCGACGTTGGCCCTGGTAGGCTAACGGCATTCTTTGCCCAAGCGCAACTGCGAATTCGCGCTGGTCTGGCCCTATCAGTTCCCCGCTAACGCCTTCAGCGAATGCAGCAGATTGGTCCGCCACCGGTCCTCTTCGTCGATCGGAATATAGACAGCTTCCCGCCCAACATGGATCGCATTGTTCGGTATGAATTCACCTTCGTCGGTCGTGCCGCCCAACGCCATACGCAGGAACTCCTGAAGCCTTCGCCTGTGGCCGGCCGCAATCTCCCCTTTGACTACCTCCTCCCTTCCTATCGCGTGCAACGGAAAGCCCTGTGGAATACGGATGGCGATCTGGTCGCGGCGGCGGCCAATGTTCAGGATCCCGGTCCGCAGCGCCTCAATTTTCACTCTGATCTGGTAGAACAGATTCTCCATCTCGGGAGGAAGAGTCCCTGTCTCCAGGTCTCTGCCAAAGCGATCCTCCACTTCCCGCCGCATTTCTTCCAGCTCATGTTGCGACTTCAGCCCGGCGATGCGCCGGTACAGTTGCAGACGCAACGCCTCTTCTTTAACGAAGTCTGGCGGGATTTCGGCGCGCAACAGGAGGTCGAGCGTCACCGGCGGGGCAAGCGGATCGTCCAGGGCGCTCGGGAAGGGCAGTTCATTGGGCAGCGGTTGCGGGCGCTGGGAGGCGCTGTCCCCATTCTTTGATGCCGGCACCCCCCCCGTCGCGCCGTTTTGCTGCCTTCCATCCAGACGTTCCCTTCTCTCTCTCAGCTCATTAACGGATTGCGCCAGGAGCCGAGTATAGAGATCAAATCCAACGCTTGCGATTTGGCCGTGCTGGCGGGATCCAAGCAGCTCACCCGCGCCGCGGATTTCAAGGTCGCGCATGGCAATGCGGAAGCCCGCGCCCAGCTCATCGCTGCTTTCAAGCAGCGCTTCCAAACGGCGTCGAGCATCGAAGGACAGGGTGGTATGCCGATCATAGAAGAGATAACAGTATCCTCTGACGGCACCGCGGCCCACACGCCCTCGCAACTGGTATAATTGGGCCAGTCCAAAGTGATCGGCCCTGTTAACGATGATCGTATTGGCCCGGCGTATGTCCAGCCCGTTCTCGACAATGGTTGTGCAGACGAGAACGTCGATTTCGCCGTCCGCGAAACGAAGCATCGTGTCCTCCAACTCGCGCTCGGCCATCTGGCCGTGAGCGATGGCAACAACTGCCTCCGGAACTTCTCGCTGAAGTCTTGATGCAAGCGTTTGCAGACCCCGAACCCGGTTATGAACGAAGAACACCTGTCCATTTCGTTCCAGCTCTCTTTGCACAGCCTGGCGCAACAAGGTGTTGTCAAATTCTGACAGGATGGTGCGCACCGGCAGCCGTTCTCTGGGCGGCGTATTGATCGTACTCATGTCGCGCACGCCGCTGAGACTCATGTGGAGAGTGCGGGGAATTGGCGTTGCGCTCAGCGTTAGCACGTCCATCTGCGTCCGCAGCTGCTTGAGCCGCTCCTTGTGACTGACCCCGAACCGCTGCTCTTCGTCGATGATGAGAAGCCCCAGCGACTTGAACTGGACATCCTTTGACAGCAATCTATGCGTCCCAATCACGATGTCAACAGCGCCCTGCTGCATCTTTTGCAGCACCTTCTCCTGTTGAGACTGCGTCCTGAAGCGGGAGAGCATCTCCACCAGGATGGGAAACTGACTCAGCCGCTCACTGAAAACTCGAAAGTGTTGCTGCGCAAGCACCGTTGTCGGCACGAGCACCGCCGCCTGCTTGCCGTCCATGACAGCCTTGAATGCGGCGCGGATGGCGACTTCAGTCTTGCCGTATCCGACGTCGCCGATAATAATTCGATCCATCGGCCGGTCGGTTTCCATATCCCGTTTTACGTCAACGATCGCGTCCATCTGATCCGCCGTTTCGCGGAAGGGGAAGGCGCCCTCCATCTCTTCCTGCCAGGGACCATCCGGGCTGAAGGCATAACCGGGGACGACCTCCCTTTCGGCATACAGCTTGAGCAGATCCTCTGCAATGTCCTCTACAGCCTTCTTGGCGCGGGCCTTCACAGTCTGCCAGTCACTTGTTCCCAGGCGGGTCACGGAGGGAGGAATGCCCGCATCTCCCGCCCCTACGTAGCGGCTGAGCCGGTCCGCCTGATGGACCGGCACGTAGAGTTTGTCTCCTCTGGCATAGTTCACCTGCAGGTATTCCCGCTCAACGCCTCCCAGCTCGAGTCTGATCAGACCCTCGTAGACGCCTATGCCGTGCTCCATGTGGACGACATAGTCGTTGGGGTTGACGTCGGCAAAGAATAGTTCCGGCGCCACTTTCGACTGGGAACTGCGCTGCCGTTGTCGCGACTGCCGGGTCCAACCGAACAGCTCGGAATCGGTCAAGAGGCGCAGTCCTTGGGCCCGCGTACCGTTGTCTGTACGCTCCGCCCCGTCGGAACCGGCCATTGCAAACCCTTCCGTCAAGGCGCCCTGCATGAGAGATATCCCTTTGCGAGGTGGCTTGTCCAGGTCCGGGATAAGGAAGGACGGCAAATGCGCCTCTCTCAGCTCCTCTTCGAGCCGAGCGCACTGCCGCGAAATCAGAACGACCGAATCAGGAGAGCCAGCGAACTTGCGCATCTCCTGCAGGATGCGTTTGGTTTGACCGGCATAGTGGGGGCTGGGCACAAAGTGGCGTGAAAGCGCGGAGCCCTCGCTTTCGACCGCGGCCCCAGGCAGACCGCTGGAGCCCAGCACAAGCGGGTTGCGGGATGCAATCTGGGTTAGCAAAGTCACCGGATCGAAAAAACTTGAGATTGATCTTGATGGTATTTCATGGCCCCGCATCAGATCCTGGTAGGCGCCCGCAGCCTCATCTTCGGCCTCGTTCAGGCCTGCGACCACCTGCTCGCCGTCATCAATGACCAATTTGCCGTTTGCGGGCAGGTGGTCCAACAGCGAAGCAGGCCGCCCGAACAGGTACGGCAGATACCATTCGACTCCACGGAAAGTTCGGCCGGCGTCCAGGTCTTCCAGCTCCTGGGCAATTTCCTCTCTGATGGCAAGGAGCAGATTGGGTTCCCCCAACAGAGTCTCCCTCAGTCCGTTGACATCGCCGGGAGAGGCGGAGGAGGCTCTGGACTTCGTCGCAGTTTCAGCAGCCTCTTCGCGAGCGTACAGGTCTGTCAGACCGGCGCCTTCCTGTCTCCCCGCCAGCGAGGCGCCAGGAAGTTCCAGGTCGGGTTTTGGTTGGGCGTTCAGAGCAATGGAGCCGCCAAGGGCTTCATTTCCCGGCCCGATTAGAACCCGTTGCAGCTGCCGCTCACTGCGTTGGGTTGCGGGATCAAATGACCGAAGCGTATCAACCTCGTCGCCAAAAAGATCGACGCGAACAGGGTGCGGCAGGTTCGGCGGCCAGATGTCGACAATGCCGCCGCGACGGGCGAAAGTTCCCGGCTCCTCCACGACCTGAACGGGTTCGTAGCCGCTTTGCGCCCATCGCCCGGTCAACTCATCCAACTGAACGAAGCTGCCGACTCGCAACGGCCGCAGCGCGATGCGAAAAGCCCTGGCAGGCAGCGTTTTTTGCAACGCGGCGCGTGCCGTAGAGACAACGACCGCTGGCCCGCTTCCCTTCTGCTGCAACGCGGCCAGCGCCGTCAACCTGAGTTGTCGTGTCTTCCCAGTCCAGGGAATGCGCTCAAAGGGCAGGGCGTCTGGCTCAGCATATAGGGATACATGCGGCGTGCCGTGCGCAGGCGGTAGAAACAGTTCCAGACGTTCCACCCATTTCTGGGCCTGTTCCCCGGTTCCCGTGATCACCAGAACCGGGCCTTCAACTTCAGTAGCGAGCCCGGCGACAACGAAGGCGCGCGCAGCCTCATACAATTTTTGGGGGGCTGAGTCATGTCCTTTGAGGAGTTCCTGAAAGGATGGCAGATTCTTAAGCAGAGGGAGCAGGCCGGAAAGATTCATAATATCAGGGGCCGTTTGTTTGCTGGGTCAAAATCACGAAGCTCTCATCTCCTGGGAGCGCGTTGACTCGCAGTGCCCTGTTCGGGTCCATCCTGGATAGGGGACGATGCCCTGTGGGCTACGTTGTACCGATTCATGGCCAGGTCGATTCCGAAAGAGAGCCAGCACTCGGCAGCGTCAGCGATTTGCCGGCGCAGCGTTTCGAATACGATCTCTTCACTGGGGCTGAAGTTCTGCAAAACATAGTCTGCCGGCCTCATCGGGCTTTGGGGCCGTCCAATGCCAACCCTGGCTCTTGGAAACCGGTCGGTTCCCAGCCTGGTGATGAGCGACTTCATACCATTATGGCCGCCGCTTCCGCCGAATGGGCGAAGCCGCAGTTGCCCGCTGGGCAGGTCGAGTTCGTCATAAATCACGAAGATGTCTGGCGATTCAATCCGATAGTAGCTCGCCAGCGGCGCGACAGCGTTTCCGCACAAGTTCATGAAGGTGAGCGGCCGCACAAGAAGCGCCTTCTGACCGGCTGTACCTGCTTTCGGCGAACGACCTGGCTCCGCCCTTCCGGAAGGAAGAACCGTGCCAATGCCAAATAGGGCGTTGAACTTGGACCGGGACAGTGAAATTCCATGCCGTCGGGCCAATGTGTCCACGACCAGAAAGCCAATATTGTGTCGACTGCGCGCGAATCTGGGTCCGGGATTGCCCAGACCCACAATCATTTTCATTGCAATGTTTCCCTACGGTTACCGTCGATACCCACTCTTGAAAACAGCCCTATGCGGATTGCTGAAGAGAGTGAGTGACGAAGCGACACGATTTGGGCGCCGCTGATGTCCGATTGTCCCACCTGTCTGCGTTGCGCTCTGCGCCGTACTCAAGTTCGGTCGACCCCCAGCAGTTGATTATCCCGCATCTGTAGCTCCATTCAAAACTGAGAGGGCCGTCCACCGGAGCCGCGCTCGAGCCGGTTTCGCTACGGCGGTGGGATTGGCTCTCATTCCCCGATTGAACGACCGTAGAGGCGAGGGAATCCCGCTCCGGTTATGACGTAAGGTGACTGCCGGGGCTTCATCGAGGACCAGAATTTGGCAGATGGAGCGCTGTCGAGGAGGCCTATCCCGCAGAAGGACCGAAGAGCTGCCCCGCCGCGCAATCCGGAAGGTTCAAGCTGGTTAGATGGGCGGCCACACTCGGCTCCAAGCTTGTTAGGTCGTAATCTGCTGACAGGCAGAACTGATTCGCGGAAAGGTCCAGGGTCGCCAACTTTACGAGGGCGCTCAGGTCCGGAACCGGACCGGACAACCGGTTTGACGCAAGAATCAGGCTGGTCAAGCTGGTGAGCGGGCTCAGATTGGTCACAGTTCCCGTCAGTTTGTTCGAGCCGAGATTCAGATGGAGCAGCTTTGAGAGGGCGCTAAGAACGGGAATCGTTCCGGACAGCTGATTGTGGCTCAGGTCCAGTCGCGTGAGTTCGGTCAGAGAACTGGGATCGGGGAGGCTCCCAGTCAGTTGGTTGTTGCTCAGATCTAGCCAGGTAAGTTTCGATAGCGAACTGAGATGCGTGATTGACCCTGTAAACTGGTTGTTGGACAGGGATAGTTCAGTCAGGTTGGTCAGCCCACTCAGGTCAGGGAGGGCGCCGCTCAGCTGGTTGTGGCCCAGATTCAATAACCTGAGACCGACTTGGGCGCTCAGGTCGGGCGCGCTGCCCGATAGCTGGTTGTTGCCAATCTCCAGAACAGTCAGATTGCTGAGGTTGCCAAGATTCGGAATTGCGCCGCTTAGCTCATTGTCTGACAGAGAAAGCGATCTCAGGCCGGCCAGCTTACTCAGATCCGGTATCGAACCGTTCAGCTGGTTGGCGCCCAAGTGAAGGTCTGTCAGATCAGTTAGCGCGCTCAGATCTGGAATGGAGCCGCTCAGTTCGTTGCCGGACAGGGATAGGCTTCCAAGTTGGGTGAGCGCGTTCACCGCCGGGATGGACCCTGTCAACTGGTTGTTGCTGAGGTCGAGAACTGTAAGGCTTGTGAGAGATCCCGGTGCCGGAATCTGGCCCGAAAGCTGGTTGTTGCTAAGGGACAACCATTCCAACGCAGTCAATGCTGCCAGGTCGGGGATCGAGCCAGTCATCTGATTCGAGTCGAGGTCAAGGGCCACCAGCTTGGTGAAATGGCTCAAAACAGGAATCGACCCGCTCAGGCGGTTTGAACCGAGCGAGAGGATTCTGAGCTCTGTAAGCGCGCTCAGGTTTGGAATCGTCCCCTGCAACCCGTTGCTCGCGAGCGTAAGCTCGATAACGCGGCCCTCTTCATTTGTGACCACTCCGTGCCAGGTTGCGATCGAAGACTCGCTTAACCAATTGGCGTTCCTCGCCCAGTTCGGTCCATCCGTCGCGTTGTAGAGTGCCGAGAGGGCCGCCCTTTCCGCCGGAAGGTCCGGATTCGCCGGGGATTCAGGCACGGTAACTGATGCATTCTGCGCCCACGCCCCCAGGACACCGTTGCTGTCCAAAGCCGCCACTGTGTAGTAGTAGGTTAGCCCGGAGGTCACACCGCTGTGTACGTACACTGTCGCCGTCAAACTGCCGTCGTCGAGCTTCTGCCAGCCGGTGGAAGCATCCAACCAAGTATAGAGCACGTACCGGGAGGCATTGGGCACGGCCGTCCAGTTGAGTTCGACTGAGGATGTCAGCAGGGATGTCGCGGTCAGCGTCGGGGCATCTAAATTGCCTGATGTTCCGGGAACGGTGGCCGACACCGGGGTCGACCAGGCTCCGCGCAGCGCGTTCGCGTCCACAGCGGCAGCCGTGTAGTAGTACGTGCTGCCTGCCGAAAGCCCTGTGTGGGAAAAACTCGTATCTGTCAGGCTGCCGTCATCTAGTTGCTGCCATCCGCTTTCCTTGTTCACCCAAACCCACAGCTCATACCTGGAAGCCCCCGCGACCGGGTTCCAGCTGACAGCGATTGCATTTGCCCCAGAATTCGTCGCTGTAACGACTGGCGCAGGCAGCGGCTGCGAGGTCGTGGGCAGTGTCACGGACGTTTGCCGTGACCATTCGCCCCTTACACCGCTATTGTCTATGGCGGCGACGACATAGTAGTAGGTTCTCCCCGCGGTCAGGCCGGAATGGTTAAAGGACGTCTCAGTAAGGTCGCCCCTGTCCAGCTGCTGCCAGCCTGTCCCGTCGTCCAACCACACCCAAAGTACATACCTTGCGGCGCCTGTGACAGGGGTCCAACTGAGTTCGATTGCGGTAGCTCCCGCGGCGGCGGCAGTCAGGGATGGCGACTCCAGAAGTTCCTGTTGCAACGACTGCGCGCGAACGGTTCCTCCTGATGACATAGACCAGGAGAGCACCACTACAATGACAATTGCCGCGCGATGAATCCGCAAGGTCGACTTGATCACGTTGTTTGCTTCGAGATTCCTGGCTGAACCGTCTGTCTTACAGAACGGACAGGTCGTACGCCTAGGCAGCTAAACGAGGTTAGCCGGTTGTACGACCGTCGCTGTCAGGCTTCAGGCCGCCTCCGCTGCGGCGACCGCCACCAGTGGCACAAGCTGCCGATCTGATCTGAAGGGGCTCAGGTTCCATCAAGCCCAGAACGGCACGGCCATCCAACGGGTGTCGCAGAGTCTGATACTGACAGGATCCGGCCTGACATAAGAGCCGCTGCGCCGCGCCAGACCTCCCGCGCGCGAATCCATCGTCCGCCACCTGGCTCGCGGGAATGCCCGAGTAGACCAGACTCTAATGTCAGTCTCTCGGCCTGGTCGATTCTACTCATTCTTGGCGACGACCCACTCCAAGAGGCGTTTGGCGGCGAAAACTGCTACGAGCAGCAAAAAGAGACCGGCGCTCCAGCGTACCCCTGTGAAGAAGCGCGCCCGCAGCCGATCCAAAGACAGCGATTCGCCCAGGTCTCCGAGAATGCCAGGTTGGGGCGCTATCGCTGCTTGGCCGGATGTTGAAGCCTGTTCCCCGGAGGCGTCTCCTCCCGTATTCTGGGAGGGAGGCGGTGGCGTTATTGTCGGTTCGTCGGCCGTTCCGCCGATATTCGGCTGCTCGACCTGGACGGTTGGAACGGTTGGCTGCGGGTAAGGGGTGGGCGTATCGATCGGTATGGGTGTAGCAGTAGGCGCGTCAGGGGTGGGCGTTGCGGGCTCACTGCCAACGGTGATGTTCGGAACGAAGAATTCCCCATAGTTTCCATCCGGGCGCACGACCCGCATGCGCAGCGTATACGTGCCCGGCTGGAGTACATCGGTCTGCCAGACTCCCAGTTGACCATCGACGATCTGCCGAGTGTCGCCGGCAAAATATGAATAGGCTTCTTCTCCGCTCGGCTCCTGCTTGAAAGAAAGCTCATAGCGGGCGAATGACGAGCCCGTTGCCGTTCCAATGATGGGGACAGGTCCGGCTACGGTGCTGCCGGGCGCGGGAGAGGTGATGCCTGACTGACCCGTCTGCCCAACCGGAGCCTGTACTCTGTCCAACCGGACTCCTGGGCCGTGATCGCCAAGGGCTCTACCGCTGTCCTGCAATTCGGCCGCGTTCGAAGTGCCGGATGCAAGCACAAGCCCTAACAGGGCCAGTGTGAAAATGAAGACTAGATTGAAGGACACAGTTCGCAATGAACATCTCTGAATTGTAAGGAGAGTAAGGCTACGTCCTGTCATGCGCAACTAGGTCCTTTGGTGTTTCTACAGGCGGCGCCGGCATTTCTGGGGACGCCGGCCAGAAGCACTCTGATTGAATGCCGGTTGGTCGCGGCGAAGAATCTTACTGCCAGGATTTTACGTAGTTCACTATGTCGACAATCTGTTCATCAGTCAGATTAGCGGAGGCCCCGCTGCCCGGCATGGCTACGCCCGTTCGGTTGTCTGGCGCCCCGGCTGCGCGACCATTCCGGATCAACGCCATCATTTCGCTGTCCGTCAGGCCCGAAACGTAAGGAGAATCTGCCAGAGCGGTACCTAACCCGTCTGCGCCTTCGCCATTTTCTCCGTGGCAGGACGCGCACTGTTGAGAATACAGGGCTTCGCCATTCTCCATGCTTGTGGGTGTAGGGGTCGGTCCGGGCGTCGCAGTGGGGTCAGCCGAGAGATCGATGAAAGGCAGATCTTCGAGTGTGGGAATATCCATCGCGGGCAGCGAAAAGTAGACCTTCCCAGCGCGGTAGGAGCCAGCCAGGTAGATTCCAACGACGGCCAGCACGATCAGAGGCACGGGCCAGCGCGGCCACCGATACGTTCCGATCATCCCGGCGCCTCCGGAATCGGCTGCGATAACGATCAGCATGCCGGTCGTGATGATCATGAACCCGGCCATGGCCAGGAGAGGAATCGTCACAACCCCGAACCAGTCAATCCAAACCGTTGTGCAGGTTACGCCGACTCCACAGGAGGACGGAGAACCGAGGTAGGGCGTCTTCTGCAACAGGAAGTGATAGACGGAGACGCCTTGCCCCAACAATGAAAAAGGCAGCACAAGGTGGGGAAGGTGGCTGTCCCGACGCAGGATACCGAAGGCCAGCAGGCCGGCGAGGGGATACATCAGGATGCGCTGATACCAGCAGAGTGTACACGGCGTGAAGCCGCTCACCTCGCTGAAGTAGAGACTGCCCATCATCGCAGTCCATGCAGCGATGAGGGACCCGAAAAGTCCTAGTTTGGACCAGAACCGTGCGCTTTTCATAGGAAGAGGTTGGGCTCTCATTGTCCCGTAGACAGCCGCTCGTCGATCACCGCGGAGACTACATCGTAGTCCAGCGGGTTGTCAACGCGGACACCGTCCACAAGAACTGTTGGCGTGCTGTTATGGCCATCAGTCCGAGCTTGTTGGAGGCTTTCCGATATGGTGATGAGGTGCGTCTGGTTGGTAAGGCAGGAGGTGAAGGAGGCCTCGTCGAGCTCCAGTTCAGCGGCATAGTCGATCAATCTTTCCATCAGGAATGCGCTTGGCCCTGAGGCGGTCGCTTCGAAAACTCGATCGTGGTAGACCCAGAACTGTCCTTGGTCGGCGGCGCACTCACTCGCTTGCGCCGCCAGAGAGGCGCCGGGCTCATGTTGCTGCAGAGGGAAGTGGTGGAACTCCAACTTCACCTGGCCGCTGGCTATGTAGTTTTCCACAAGTCCCGGTTTGACCCGCTGATTGAATGCGGCGCATGCAGGACAGCGGAAATCCTCCCACGCTTGCACGGTAACAGGGGCATCGGGGTCGCCCAACACGTTTCGGTTCTGCCACGCCGCGGGGATGCCAGAATAGTCTAGCGCCTGTTCCGCGGGCTCCTGTTCATTTGCTGTCCCAGCCAATACGACGGCAACTACACAGGCCAGGACGACGACGCCGGCGATCAGGTACAGACCTACTTTGCTAAATCGTCTGCCCTGGTTTGGTCTTTCTCTCTGTCGGCTTTTGCTTGATCGAGTCATGTTTCCTTGTTAAAGCAATAAGACGCACGCATGGGACTTCAGACTTCCGTGACGGCAGAGGCCGAGTCATGACGAACAGGAGCACTCCGCTGCGATCACACCCTAATATTTGAATATAGCACCGATTTCAGTTGTTCACAAAACCGTCGTCGATTTCTGTCACCGGCGGCAGGGGCTTCTTTCCCATGGGACGATTTCAAAGTAAGCTAATGCTGGAAACAGATAGCCAGTAGCTGTCGCAAGCGCTTGTACCTCACGCTGCTGAAGTCCCCTGTCTCAGGGGGGTGGCTTACCTGCAGCAAGCACTGCCAAGGGGTCGCCATGGTTTCATGGCCCGAGGCGGAAAGAGGCCCGCCGGCCCCGCAGATGGATGGACTGTACTAAAGGCGACCGCCTTCGGCCGTTCTACACGGGGATTCGTGAAATGACAGACAGCAGACGACCCGCTTACCGGATGGAAGGCAGATCGCTCAAGGGGAGAGTGGCCGTTGTGACTGGGGCAAGCAGGGGGATCGGCGCGGCTATTGCCGAGGCGCTTGCGGAGGAAGCGTGCCGGCTCGTTCTGGCAGCGCGCAGTGTTGACCAGTTAGAGGAGGTCGCAGCCAACCTGACTGAACGGCACGGTATCGATGTGCTGACCATCCCCACCGATATCGGTGACGAGAGCCAGGCCCGGAATCTGATCGAGAAGGCGGTGGACCGTTTTGGCGCTGTCGACATCCTGGTGAATAACGCCGGTGTCGGCATCTACGGAGCCGTGGACGAGCTGCGCCTGGATGACCTGCGGCATGTCTTTGAGGTCAACTTTTTTGGTCCGATGGCGGCGATGCAAGAGGCCGTGCGTGTCATGCGGCAACAGGGCGGGGGAGCTATCGTGAACGTCAGCAGTATCGTCGGGAAGTTTCCTCAACCATTGGGAGGGGGCTACACGGCAACTAAATTCGCGCTTCAGGGCGCGAGCGGGGCGGCCCGAGCCGAACTGAAGCGCGACAACATCGATGTGGTCCTAATCTGCCCAGGGTTGACAGACACCGAGTTTTCCGAGCACAGCCGAATCAGTGTACCCGGCGCTGAACACCGCCAAGGTGAACGCCATTCACTCGGCCAAGGCGTCGAGCCCGGGCGAGTGGGACGCCGCACAGTCAAGGCGATCAAGCGGGGCGAAAGGGAGGTTTACATAACCCTCTTTGACCGCGCGCTCGTCTGGACAGCCGTGCATTTGCCCGCGTTGTTCCACTGGGCCTTGATCTATGTCTCCCGCTACCGGAGAAGACGCTTCGAGGAGGGAGCGGAAAATAGCAATTCACAGTAACTGTACGCTCCTGCGTCATGCAGCCTGTTTGCAGGCGAAACGACGAGCTGCATCGCTTCCTTGGTCATGCTTCCCGAAACAGGACCCACATCGGCCTGTTGCCCACTTCGTACATGTCCAGAGGGGTCAACATACCGGTGTCCGGGTCGATCAGGTATGAGATTGCGTTGCCTGATCCCTGTCCCGCGGCCACGAGAATGCGGCCTGAAGGGTCAATGTTGAAGACCCGCGGCACTGGTTCAGTGTACTTCCAACCAAGGTGGCTGAGGGCGCCGCTCTCTGAATCCACCGAAAAGATGGCGATACTGTCATGGCCCCGGTTTGAGACGTACAACGCACGTCCTGAAGGGTGCAAGTGTATCTGGGCGCAGGTATTTGAGCCATCGAACCCGCCAGGCAGCGTCGAAATCGTCTGGATATGGCGGAGCGAGCAACCGCTATTCGCTTGTTGCTTTGAATCGATGGCCGGTCTCTCGAAGTGGTAGGCGCTCACGCTCGACCCGTCTTCGTCGGAGGTATAGATGAATCTCTGGTCCAGTGAAAAGACGAAGTGGCGGGGTCCGAGCCCTTCGGCGGCTACGTAGCGGGGCAGGCCCGGATTGGGAGACAGTTGACCAGTAACTTCGTCAAACCGGAACAGGTAGATGCTGTTTGCGTCCAGAGGATGAGGAATCAGGGCGAACCGGTTAGACCCGTCCGTTTCGATGCAGTGGGCGCGCCGCGCCGTATCCATACGGCACAGTTCCGGGCCAACGGAACCGTCAGATTCGAGCCGGTGAACGGTCGCCATTCCTGCGCCGTAGTAGGCGCTCAGCAGGTAGCTGCCAGTCCTGTCCGGGGCGAGGTAACAGGCATCGGCTGAGAGTTGTCTCGACCCCAGCAACTGCAACCCTCCTTCGTTTTCGAAGCGCAGCGCCGCTACTTCCTTGGCGCCCCGCAGAGAACAGTAGAGCGTCTGCCCATCCGGAGAGGCTGCCAGGGCGGATGGCCCACCTACCAGTGGGACACGTCGGCGATGCCTCAGGTGGCCTTCACTATCCATTTCATAGGTTCGGATGAGGTCGTCCTCAGCCAGGGAAATGTAGACGAGTGTAGTCATTCGTACCCTTTCACTATGCAGTTCGATGGCGATACCGAATTCTGGAATCTGTATGTTGGAGATTTCTGCTTCTGATTATCAAAGGCGCCCCGTCAAATTGACCTTCTGTGGGCCTGTCCATGACCGCTGTCACGCCAGTGGTTTTGTGGGATTGCGCGGGCTGATGTAATGTTGGCGGAGCGTTAATCTCTCAACCCCTCCCGAAAGGCAAAGAAAGAAATGACCAGAAGAGTTTGGATGGAATGGCCGCTGCCGCCAAATCTGCTTGCGCAGCTCACAGAAATTGCTGAGGTTGTCGACGACGGCGATATGGAAAGACTGACCGGATCCACAGTGATAACCGGAATTCGCCGCTTCTACGACGGTGAATTCATGGACCGCGTGGGGCCGAGTCTGAAGCAGATCGCCAAGCCCGGAATCGGCGTCGACAATATCGACCTGGAAGCAGCCACTTCGCGCGGCATTCTCGTGTGCAATACGCCGGACGCGCCTTCCGAGTCAACAGCAGAGCACGCCGTCGCCCTCCTGATGGCGGTTGCCAAGCGCGTCATTGTCGGTGACAACCAGGTTCGCGGCGCCGCCGATATTGGGCGGGACGAAATGCGGGGCACTGAACTGCTTGGCAGTACTCTTGGCATCGTTGGCTACGGACGCATTGGCCGGCGAGTGGCCGAAATGTGCGCTCTTGGTATCAGGATGAAAGTAACCATATATGATCCGTTCCTGCCCGGCGATGTTCAACTCCCTCCCGGGGTGGGCCGAACTGATAATCTCGACCAGGTATTCGCCCGGAACCAGTTTGTCACGCTGCACACGCCCCTTCTGCCGGCAACCCGCCATCTGGCCAATGAAAGGCGGCTGCGGATGATGCAGCCGGGCAGCTATTTGATCAATGCCTCCCGCGGAGGTGTCGTCGATGAGTCAGCTCTGATTCGAGTACTCGAGGAGGGACATCTGGCGGGGGCGGGGTTGGATGTCTTTGATCCGGAGCCCCCGCTGGCGGACAACCCGCTTCTGAAGATGCGGAATGTTGTCTTGACGCCCCACATCGCCTCCAATACCGATGCCGGCGTGGCCGCGATGCAGGCAGGCACCGTCGAGAATATGGTGAAGGTGTTGAAGGGCGAACGGCCGACGTGGATTGCCAATCCGGAAGCGTGGCCAGGTCGCATGAAGAAGGGCACAGTCTGACAGAGCCGGGCTGGATTTGCCGCTTGGCCGTGCCGTCAACCATTTGGCCAGAGGCGATTTGGCAAGTGGCAGTTCGGCTTACCAACGAATGTGGCTCTGTACGGGTCCCTCATGTTGATCGGAGCGTTCAGAAATCGGCCACGTGCGCCACTCCTTGACAACCTCGATCAACCCCGTCACTGCAGCCTCAAAGATCGCTTCTCCCTTTTCCGGCGTCGCAGATGTCGGGTCGCCATGGACGCCCAAACGGGTCCAGCGGCCCCAGAAGTCATTGAAGCGAACGGGATTGGTATAGACACTGTCTGAACTGACGTATTTGCCGCGCACGTCGTCGTCTGCCTCGGCTTTATCCATCTGAACGCGTTCAGGCGCCAGATGAATATAGAGTGAGGTTTCAAATTCGTCAGCGTGCGCCATCACTTCCGTCTCCTTGACCTGGTTAAACGCCTCCATCGCCAGCCCGAAATAGCCAAGGGCGCCACAAAGTGAGTCGGTCTCCAGCACGGTTTTGCGTGCGACCAGGTCGATCAAGGGCGTGTTGGAACCATGGCCGTTGACAAGAAGAATCTTCTCGAAGCCATGGTAGGCGACGCTTTTCGTGATGTTGAGGCAGAAGGAGATGAAGACGTCGGGCTCAATGTGGATCGTACCGGGAAAGTCAATGTGGTGGAGATTCAGGCCATAGGAGATTGGCGGGAGGACTAGAATCGAGTCCGACGCCCGCCGGCCGGCCTCCAAGCAGACGGATTCACAGAGAAAGACGTCCACGTCCAGCGGCAGATGGCGACCATGCTGCTCAGTCGAGGCCACCGGGAGCAGAACCACTTTCTGCGCCGCGATGGCGCCGTTCATCTCGGCCCACGTTAGGCGGTTGTAGCGGTGTTCCAAAAGAGGATCCATTGGGCTTCACTCAACTTTCTTCGCAGTATGGCAAAATGTTTGAGGGTTGCGCGCGCTGCCTGCGCAAATGGGAAACCGCAAGCCCCCGGGGCAACTACCGTGTGAACTGCCCCTGTTCTGACCTCTGTCGGCGTTTAACGGAAGGCTTCAGCCTCGTCCTGGGGCTCGAATCCGACAACTTCCCGGGCATGCGACAGGTCGCGGTAGCTCCACTTGTTCCTGGAGAGGGCGTAGAAGATGTCGAACTTGAGTTCAGGCGGCGCCTCGATGCAATCCACTACCATCTGGCTGATGTCTCGCTGGCTGCACCATACGGAGAACTGACGCGAGTCAGTCGGTCGGTCTTGAGCGTTGACGAGTCCTATGCGAAGGCAGATGATCGATAGCTCAGAGCTGTCTGTAAAATGCCGGGCAAGGACTTCACCCCACACCTTCGTTGCCCCGTAGACACCAGCCGGTCGGACGGGCGTCTCGTGGGTAATCATCGGCCAGGGAGATTGGACACTCGCGTAATCGCCGTTCACAAGCGCGCTGTATGGGTGTTCCTGTTCCCAGCCGGAAATCGTCGAACCGCTGCTGGCGAAAATGACCCTGGAGACCCCGGCCTGGCGGGCGGCTTCAAAAACGTTGTGCACACCGATCAGATTGGGATCTCGCACCCGTTCCCAAGGGTCTCCCCCGCGCGCGGAGGCGGCGAGGTGGACCACGGTCTCCTGTCCGTCGAACGCGTGCCGAATGGCGGCAAAGTCGGCGATGTCCGCCTGCACTGTGGGCACGCCCTGCACCTGGCTGCGGTTGAGAGCGGTCAAATCGTACCGGCCCTCGAGGCGCCTGCGGACGGCTCCGCCGATCAAGCCGCTCATACCGGTCACCAAGATTCGTTTTGACATTGATATGCTCCAAGGGGGAATTTGAAGGTGTGCCGCCGTCAGTCGAAGGCGCTTTCCAGGAATTCGCTGCGGCCCTGCTCGGAAGCGCAAACTTGGCGCTTCCTCGACTCCAAATCGAATTCACCTAGTCTTGGGTAAGTAGAATGCGGCCGCAAGAGGGGCAGTTGAGGAGTTCATCGCGATAGCGAATGTTGTCGAGGATTCCGACTGCAACCTGTGTGTGGCAGGCCCCGCAATTTTCATCTTCCAAGAGTGCTACTGCCACACCGTTTTTGCGGCGGCGGAGGTGTTCGTACAACTCAAGGTTTTCGTCGGACAGCGCTTCCGCCACCTGTTCACGGGCCCTTTTCAAGTAGACATACTCTTTCTTGCGCCGTTCAATCTCTTTTTCGAGCTTTGCCTGACGAGTGGTCCATTCCTCCTCTATTTCGGCAAGAGTCGCTCGCTTCTGCTCCAATGAGCCCTGGAGAGAATCGGACATGACCAAGCGCTCTACGCTTCTGTTCTCCAAATCGGTTCTCTGGCTCTTCATCGCGTCAATGCTGGCCTGCAGAGCCTCCAGTTCCCTTGGGTTGTGCAGCTCGCCGCTCATCAAGCTTTGTTCCGATTCACGTATTCTTTCGGTCAGCGAACGTGATTCAAGTTCCAGGTCCTGTTGTTCAGTGCGGGTGGTCTGCAATTCCTGATCAAGGGAATCGACTTCTTGGCGCAGGGCAGTCAATTCCGTCGAACCTTCGACAGCCCGGTTGAGAAGGAGAATGCGTCGACGAACCTTGTCATTGAGTGAATCGATTTCGTGCATCTTGAGCAATGCGACTTTAGCCTTCACATTTTTCCCCAATCCGCTTATAGGTTTCTTGGTGAGCAGCCGCGAGAGTGGCAGAGGGACCGCCAGATTCCTGCCCCTAAAGGATAAGATCCTGCCGGGAAACGGGAACCACAGATAGATACTTCCTGTCTCAGCTTAACGCTGCAAGCTGAAGGGCTGATCCCATTGGGGGGCCATGCCACTCAGCGCATCGCCGCGGTTTCTGAACCCTTTCAGTTGCACGCAGGGCCATAGACGGCAGGTGTTTGCCATGCAGCCAGCTTGTTATCGGGGGCCTTCCTCCTTAGTCTATCATATCACTCCATTGGCCAATCAATGAAGTTTCAGGAAGCGTGCAGTTCAGTTCAGGTCGATTTTCAGGCTACCTGTGGGCAGTTTCAATTAGTGCTGCAACAGGATGCTCCTGACTACCCTTTGCTGGGATGGCGCCCAGTCAGGCCAATTTGGACCGGCGATTTTCGACCGAAATTGCGTTTGCAAAAGCCGGGAGTAGGGGGCGGGATAATCATTCATCCAAGGAGCCTACAAATGAGCCCCTCGGGTCATGCTTGAAAAAGTAGTGGTGGATCTTGGTTCGTGAACCGAACCCGCGCGGGGCTATAATTGCGTTTCTTCCCATTTTCCGTAAGATTAGAACCGAGGACAGAGAGTCGCGAAAATGGGGCAGTTCGATAGATCGCAGCTCCCTCTGGGCGCCGAAAGGAAGGACGTTCCCATGTCGATGTTCAGATCTTCACCAGGCCGGGGTGGCCAGAGTTTCATTGAGTATGCTTTGCTGTTGATTCTGGTGTCGATAGTCCTGCTTTCTATTTTGTTGATTTTAGGCAACGACCTGCGAACATTGATCAGTGATATACTTCAGCGTTGGTTCCCCACAACGGAAGAAGCCTCGCAGGGACTGCAGATTTTAACATTGCGATTCGCGCTGCCACTTGGCCGCGGGCATATGACCTGACCGCCTGAGGGCCTTCAACTTGCTCCGGAGCCTCGGTTCTTATCTGTTAGACCTGGTCTTTCCCCCCCGCTGCGCCGGCTGCCTTCGCTTCGGGCACTGGTTTTGCGACGCATGCGCCCAGGATGTTATCCCGGCGCCGGGGCGGCGGGAGTGCCTGCACTGCGGAAATGAACTACCGGAAAACGCAGAGGCGAGCGGATTCCCGTGCCCAGCTTGTGGTGAGAGTTGGGGTTGGATGGGCGCAGCCGCGCTGCATGAAGGACCACTTCGACCTGCAATTCACGCTTTCAAATACGAAGGGCGCGTTGAACTGGCTCCGAACCTGGCCCGGTACCTGTACGCCGTGACTGCAGAGACGCCATGGACCGCCATTTTTCCCCAGTTGGATGCCATGACGCCGGTGCCGCTCCACTCAGACAGAAGTCGAGAGAGGGGATACAATCAGGCGGAGCTTCTGACCAGGTCACTTGCCTCAAGCGCAGATAAGCCCGTGCTGAAAGAGGCTATTCTGCGGACCGAGGCAACACGTTCCCAGGTTGGTCTTTCACGAGCGGAACGCGCCGATAATGTATCGGGAAAGTTCTGGGCTGATTCGCAGACTGTGGCAGGGTTGACCCTGCTGCTGGTTGACGACGTTCTAACAACAGGCGCGACGATGCGGGAGTGCGCCGCGGCATTACGGAGTAATGGGGCCACCGCGGTGTATGGCCTTGCCCTGGCAAGACCGACCATGGGGCGGGATCCAGCGCCTTGACTGTTCACTGGGCGCACGCTATACCGCGCCAGCAGAGTAACTGTCTTTTCTGGCCGATGAATCATTAGGATTACGAATTGAGATTGCGAAGAGGGGAGAGGTTAGAATGAACCTGACGGTACACGGAAGGAATGTGGCGGTCTCTGACAGAGTTCAGGACTACGTCGAGACGAAGGTAGGCAGGCTCGAAAAGTACCTGCCGCAGATCCGCGAGGCAAGAACGGAGTTGGTCAGGAGCGAAACCCGGGCCGCTGCCGACCGCTATACGGCACAACTGACAATTTGGACGAGCGGTCAGATCTTGCGCGCCGAAGAGTCGAGCGAAGATCTCTTTGCATCGATTGATGCGATTGCCGATAAAATGTACCGCCAGATTGAACGCTTCAAGGGGAGGCGGTTTGAGAGAAAGAGGCGTAACGCGGCGGCCGCGGCCGCCGCTGTGGAACTGTCGGCGACTCAACTGCAAGACGATCCGGTTCACATTGTTCGCACAAAACAGTTCGTGGCAGAACCGATGTTACCGGAAGAGGCCGTCGAACAGATGGAGTTGCTGGGCCACGACTTCTTCATCTTCTACAATGTCGACACGCGTTCCCTGAACATCGTATACGGCAGACGCGACGGCAACTACGGGTTGCTCCAGCCCAGAGTAAATTAGGCAGCGGGGTGACGACCTGAGGCGGGGCGGCGCTGGGAAGGCTTTGGGGATCGTCGCTTCGGCCTGGAGGACAGTCTGTAGGCCTGGCTAAAGAATGCCGTGCAGCGTGCCCTTCGGGCGCGACGAAGCCGAACATATATCGATATGGGAAACCATTTCGGTTTACAAAACGTTGCGCGTGTTGGGCGCGCCCAGCAGAGGCGCGTCGCTTTTTGCGCCATTAGGCGGCCGTTGTAGCCTGGTGAGCCGGTAGACATCCCATTCTCGATGCGCGTCTCGGTCGTCGCAACAGTCTATAATGAAGCGGAGAGCATCCGATCTTTGATGGACTCCCTGCTGGAACAGACTCGCCAGCCAGACGAGGTGGTAATCTGTGACGGCGGCAGCAATGACGATACCGTCACGACTCTGAGAGAATACAGTGGCAGAATAGCCGGGTTGCGGATCCTGATCGCGCCCGGCGCAAATATCAGCCAGGGGCGCAATCAGGCAATAACCGAGGCGTCAGGCCCGATTATCGCCACCACCGACGCCGGCGTCCGCCTGGAACCACAATGGTTGGAAAGGCTGGTCGCGCCATTTGGACAAGGCGACGACCCGGAAGAGAGTGGCGTACAGGCGGTGGCCGGGTTCTTTCTGCCAGACGTTTCCGGGCCCTTTCAGCTGGCAATGGGGGCGACAGTTCTGCCACACATTTCTGAGATAATCCCGGCCAGTTTTCTTCCCAGCAGCCGGTCGCTGGCGTTTTCCAAGGAGATATGGCAACGAGTTGGCGGCTACCCTGAATGGCTCGATTACAGCGAGGACCTGGTATTTGATATATGCATCAAGGAGAAGGAAGAGGTTGAATTTGCCTGGGCGCCGGAGGCGGTTGTCTTTTTTCAACCCCGCGCCTCCTTGAAGTCATTCTGGCAACAGTACTTCCGTTACGCCAGGGGGGACGGGAAAGCTGACCTTTGGAGGAGGCGGCACGCCATTCGCTATGCCACCTACCTCCTCCTGATCCCGGCGCTGTTGGGCCACGCGCTGTGGGGCCAGGAGGCTCGCTGGTTGGGCTGGCTTGGGCTGTTTGCCGGCGGCATCGTCAATTGCGCGAGACCGTGGCGCCGACTTTGGCTTTTGGCGGAGGGGACTCACTTTGTCAATCTTTTGCAATCGGCCATGATGGTCCCGGTAATCCGATTCGTCGGCGACTTCGCAAAGATGGTCGGCTATCCGATCGGATTGCTCTGGCGCGGCCGAAATCGACACAGGGCAGAGATTCGGTGGCGGGACAGTTGATTATCGGTTTAAGACTTTTGAAGTATAGGACAGCGTGTTGAATGGCGCCGCTTCTCATTGACGGTCATAACATAATCGGGTCGGGCATCCTGCAGGATATCAGCCTGGAGGACGAGGACGACGAGCAGCGATTCGTGTTGCGGTTACGCGTTTGGCGAAGCGGCTACCGTGGCAACATGACGGTTGTCTTCGATCGGGGGATTGTCGGCGGATCCTCCCGAGAGTTGAGCGGCGCCGGTGTGGACGTCATTTTTGCCCGCGATCCCCAGGAAGCGGACGACCTGATCAGGCGGCGCATTCACGGATGCCAGGCGGGGTTAGTAGTCGTAACGAATGACTGGGCCCTCCGTAAGGAAGCGGAGCTGTACGATGTCGAGACATGGCAGGCGGAGGAGTTTGTACAACGTATGGAACGCGGGCGGGGGCGCTCCGGTTCTGGCCGCCGCGACGACACGCAGCCAGGTGGCGGATCCTTCGCGTCAGGGAAGTTGACTGCAGCTCCTGACGAAGAGGGCGCTGAAAGTCACGTCGACCTTTCCGGTCAAGAAGTGAATGATTGGATGGAACTCTTTGGGCCGCCAAAGCCGGCGCCAAGACGGCGGAGCTCTGCGGCGCGCAAGCCGAAGTCCCCAAACCGGACCGCGTTTTCCCGCGACCAGGAGGCTCTGCGCAAGAGATTGCAGGGTAAACGTCGCAAACGCTGAGAGTTTCGCCGCGATTGTCGAAGAGGTGTCGGACAAGACGCTTGACCCCCATCCATCAGAATGCCCAGGGGAAGTACCGACAGATTCTGCTCTAACGCATGGAGTGACCAGTTGACACTCGACGCCAATTCGAAGCGAAAGGAGCGGCGGAAGGTACAAGCGCACCTTGTTGAGGCCACGCCAAGCGCAGGGGGCTTGGGCCACTGGATACTGGCGGCGCCGGGAGTCGGCTTTCTGGGATGGATGTGGTTGGATCTTTTTTCGTTCTTTAGCCCGTTCGAGCCGCGGCCGTTTGAGCTTCTCATCGGTACCGCGGCTTATGTCGCGTTCGTCCTACTTCCCTTCGGCTATGGCGCCCACAGATTTGTGACTTCATTCCCTGGCATCTTCCAGCAGGCTGGTTGGACAGTCATGCCCCTTGAGAAAGTAGAGCCGTCGGAGCAGCATATCGTCAGATATATTGCCCGCAAAAAGGAGCGTGCGGCCACAGACGCAAGGCGCGTTTGGCTGCGGGTAGCCCAAGGTTGGGTGTATCTTGAAATCATGGCAATTCTTTTCGGCGCCATCGCAATTGTTCCTATCTTCTTCAGCGCAGTTGAATTTGGCTTCGGAAGATAGCGAATTCTGCGGAGTTTGGACTGGCCTTGCGGCGCCGTAAGCAATAGCCCTCCCAGCAGGAGAGACGAATGAACCCCACTGAACTGATCGGCTTCTATCAGGAACAGGAGACCCAGATCCTGCAGACCATCGGCGACCTGGTAAGGGAGGAGACGCCCTCAAACGATAAGGAGCGACTGGACATCTTTGTCGAACGACTTTCGGAGCGCTTTTCGGGAGCCGGCTTGGAGACAGAGACAATTTCCAGTCCAACAAGGGGCAACCACTTGCGAGGCCGCTTTGATAAAAGGCAATTTGTTGAAAAACTGGACGCGGCGCCGGCTCTGATTCTCTGCCACTATGACACCGTTTGGCCGGTCGGCTCTTTGGCGTCCCATCCATTTCGCGTGGACGACCTGGGCTGGGCATACGGGCCCGGCATCTTCGATATGAAGTCGAGCCTGGCGCTGGCCGATTGTACGTTGCGAGGGATTCAAAGCCTTGGACTTCGGTTGCCCCGGCCGTTGACTTTGCTGGCGACTTCGGACGAGGAGGTGGGCAGCCAGACTTCCCGCGAACTGATCGAGGAGGAGGCAAGCCGCGCCGCTTACGTTCTGGTTCTGGAGCCGCCCTTGCCTGGCGGCAAATTGAAAACAGCCCGCAAAGGCAGTTCCCACTTTTCCCTGAAAATTAAGGGCAGGGCCGCCCATGCGGGTGTTGAACCGGAGAAGGGTGTCAGCGCCGTCCAGGAAATGGCCCATCAGATTCTCGCTCTCCACGGCCTGACGGACCTTGCGGCCGGCACGACAGTGAACGTCGGAGTCGTAACCGCGGGCACTCGCTCTAACGTCGTGGCCGCCCATGCCGAGGCGCACATCGATGTACGAGCTTGGACTGAAGAGGAGACGGGCCGGGTAGGCGAGGCCATAATGGGGCTTCAGCCGAACGTAAGCGGCACTGAGCTGGTGGTGACAGGCGGAGAGAACCGCCCTCCGCTGGAGAGAAGCGTTACTGGAGGGCTCTTCGAACAGGCGCGGCGGATCGCGCGTCCGCTTGGCATCGACTTGGAGGAGGCCGGGACAGGGGGTGGCAGCGATGGCAACCTGACGGGCGCCTTGGGCGTTCCAACCTTGGACGGGCTCGGCATTCCGGGGGACGGCGCCCATGCCGACCATGAACACATCGAGGTGGACAAGATCGCCGAGAGGGCTGCCATCCTTACGTTGCTCCTGCTGGAACTTTCTCCTTGATTCCGTTCGTAACAGCACACACGAGAACCTGGAAAAAGGCGCTGCCCTCTTCCAGGTCAGCTTGGAGACGGAAAGAGATATGGACTTTTGCCGGTACTTCAACAACACAGAGCTGGCCTCCATTTTGCGCGAGTGGACAGACAGCTATCCTCAGCTGGCTCGGCTTTCCGAACTTGGCAGGAGCCACGAAGGCAGACCCATCCATCTGCTGACTCTGACCAATCGTGAGACAGGTTCGGATGAGGACAAGCCTGCCCTCTGGATCGACGCGAACATCCATGCGACCGAAGTCGCCGGCACGACAGTAGCCCTCCGTGTCGCTTACACACTTCTCTCAGGTTTCGGAACTGACGCGCAGTGCAGTCGGCTGCTCGATAATGGCGCCTTTTACATTGTGCCCCGTCTGAATCCGGACGGCGCCGCCCTTGCGCTCGCGGACCGACCACAGTATGTTCGATCCGGAACGCGTCCCTACCCTTTTCCGGAGCCCTTGGCCGGTCTGCATGAAGAGGACATGGATGGTGATGGGCGCATTCTGCAGATGCGTGTTCCTGATCCCCACGGCGACTGGAAGGTCAGTTCGCTGAACCCGCGGCTGATGGAAAAGCGAGGGCCGGACGAGCATGATGGCAGCTTTTATCGACTTTTGCCTGAGGGCAAGATTGAAGATTACGACGGTGTCACATTCCAGGTGGCCAGGCCGTTGCAAGGACTGGATTTTAACCGCAACTTCCCCTTTGAATGGCAGCCTGAATCGACGCAGGCGGGCGCGGGGCCGTTTCCCGGCTCTGAAGAGGAGATCCGCGCCGTCGTAGACTTTTTCAGCCGGCGCAACAACATCAATGTAGCGCTAACCTACCACACACAAAGCGGCGTCATCCTGCGGCCATTCAGTACAAGGCCGGACGAAAAGATGGAGACGGGCGACCTCTGGGTCTATGAGATGATGGGCGAAAGAGGGAAGGAGGCAACCGGGTACCCCTGTCTGTCGGTCTTCCATGGCTTTCGCTATCATCCCAAGCAAGTTACAACGGGAGGTTTCGACGACTGGGTCTATGACCATTTGGGGATGTATTCGTTCACGATCGAACTGTGGGATCTGCCGGGCAGAGCAGGGATAAAGGACCGGGATTTCATTGATTGGTTTCGGAAACATCCTCATCAGGATGACGTGAGAATCCTGGAGTGGTTGGAGGAGAACTGTGAAGACCCGCCTTTGGTGGAGTGGTACCCATTCGAGCATCCGCAACTTGGGCCGGTTGAGATAGGTGGATACGACAGGATGTACACCTGGCGGAATCCGCCTCCCAGCTTTATGGGCGAAGAGGCGAAGGCGAACGCAGCGTTCGTCCTGTCGCTGGCCGATATGCTGCCGCGATTGACCCTCCACACTCTCCTGGTGGAACGACTCTCAACGGAAGGGGACTACCGGTTGCGGCTGGTTGTAGAGAACAGCGGCTTCTTCCCAACCTATACAAGCGCCCAGGGGCGAAACCGCAAAGCAATGAGGCCCATTCGCGTCGAGCTCAAAGTGTCCCCAGACGTTCAGATCACGAGCGGGCACAAAAAGCTGGAGATTGGACACCTGGAAGGACGAAGCAGCAAGCTCTCGGTAACGCCCATCTACGCCGCAAGCCCGACCGACAATCGCGCTTGGGGCGAATGGATGTTGCGGGGCCCCGCCGGAGCTGAAATCAATCTCAACATTCTCAGCGACCGCGCCGGCTCTTTGCACGAAAGCGTCCTGCTGGAGTAAGGTCGGGGAAGCGGCGCCCACAGACCGCCCACCGTGAAGGCGTTGCGAGAGACCTTCGACCGGTTTCGGCGGCATTGGATCGTCGATTCGCAACCCTCAACTATGACTTCGGGAGAGCTCGTTCCTTGAGCAAGACAAAACTGTTGATTGTTGAAGACGAGCCGACGCTGCTTGAAACCCTCAAGTACAATCTGGTGCGGCAGGGATATGAGGTCATCACTGCGTCGGACGGCGTCACGGCTCTGCCGACGGCGAGAAGCGAGAAGCCGGACCTGGTGATCCTCGATGTCATGTTGCCCGGGTTGGATGGCTTCGAGATTTGCCGAATTTTGCGGCAGGAGATGAGCCTCCCAATTATCATGTTGACGGCAAAGGATGAAGAGGTAGACAAGATTGTCGGCCTCGAAGTAGGCGCAGACGATTATCTGACAAAACCGTTCAGCATGAGGGAACTTCAGGCAAGAGTTAAGGCGCACCTGCGCCGGGTACGGCTGCTGCGCGAAGAGATCGAGAGCTCAGGTCAGACAGTTTCCGCAGCGCTAGACGTCGGTGCGGTCTTTACCTTTGAGGACCTGGTGATCGACGAAGGAAGAATTGAAGTCCGACGCGATGGGGATGTGCTGGCAATGAAACCGAAGGAGTTTGAACTGCTCATCTTCCTTGCCCGCAATCGGGGCATCGCCTTGGGCCGGAGCCTGATACTCGAACGAGTTTGGGGTTGGGACTTCGACGGGGGCAGCCGCACAGTCGATGTTCATATTCGCTGGCTGAGAGAGAAAATCGAGGTTGATCCAGCTAACCCGCAACGCATTCTGACTGTACGGGGCATTGGATATCGCTTTGACGGATAGCCCCGCCGCTTCCGCTGCAGGACCTCAAACCTCGCATCCCTCAAAGAGCGTCCCGCACTACCAGTACAAACAGATGCTCCGGTTTCGCTCAATCCGCTGGCGAATCACCGTACAGTTCTTCCTTTTGACCGCTGCCCTGCTTGCAGCCCTCTCTTTCTTTGCCCTCTATCAGTTCAATCTATACCATGCCGGCCAGGCGCGTGAACGCTTGACGACCGTTGCCCGACTGCTTTCCAGCGACGTCCAACTTAGAATGGGGTTAGCCGAGTCGCGCTGGCAAGCGGGTGACAGGGAACTGGCGCACCTGGCGCTCGCCTGGAGCGATCAGTTGGACGCGCGGGTTACCGTGTCCCTAACCGACGGCAAGGTCTTGGCGGACTCGCACACCAATCCTTTGACCATGACGGGAATAGCCCAGCAGCCTGAATTCCGTGCCGCCCTTGCGGAAGGGACAGGGAACTCCATACGCAGAAGCAGGACGCTGGGCTCAGAGATGTTTTTTGCGGCCGCGGCGGTGCAGCCCCTAACGGAGGCGCCGGCCGACGGCGACCGCAGGCAACTCGATAGCGCCTTGGGCGTCGTGGGCATCTCAGTCCCAAGTTCGGATGTTGCCCTTGCGCCCAATCAACTTCGCAGCACCATCCTGTTCGCAACTCTGCTGGCTCTGGCCTTGGCTGGCTGCGCCGCCTATCTCGTTGCCCGACGGACTTCACTCCCTCTCCGAGATTTGCTGCGCGTTGCAGCCGGTCTGGCTCAAAGTGAATTAGGCATCCGCCTTGAACCGCGGGCATCCGACGAGGCCGGACAGCTTTCCAGGGTCTTCAACCGTTTGAGCGAACGACTACGTTCACAGGTCGCGACTGTCTCACGTGAACGGGAACGGCTCAACTCCGTCCTGGATAACCTGGTTGACGGCGTCTTCATCCTGGATAGCGAGGGGCGGGTTCGGCTTTGCAACCTGGTCGCGGCCCACATGGTCGGGTTGGACGGTGTAAGGGAGGCCCAATCACAGGCGGACGTCGAACGTGAAACACCAGGAACGGCGAATGAGACCACGCCGCGTCCCACTGAGGCTGGCTCCCCCCACCTTCATGGCCGCAGGCAAGGGTTTCGAGGGCTGCCGTTAGCCCAGATTGTAAAGGATCACCGAATCGTTGAAACGTGGGAGGAATGCCGCAATGACGGGCAGCAGGCGGAGAGCATCTTTCAGTGGGGAAACCGCACTTTGCGCGTAATAGCCCTTCCATTTGTCGCCGGTGGAAGTGATGGCTTCATCGTGCTTCTCCAGGACATGACCAAGGTTCACCGGCTGGAAAGAGTCCGGCGCGACTTCGTTAGCAATATCTCGCACGAACTGCGAACGCCTCTTGCCTCGCTTCAGGCCCTTACCGAGACTTTGCGCGATGGCGCGATCGACGATCCGGATGCCGCGCCCCACTTTCTCGACCGCATTGAAACTGAGGTTGATTCGCTTGCCCAAATGGTCCGTGAGTTACTTGAGCTCTCGCGCATTGAATCGGGACAGGTACCCTTTCGCTTTCGGCCAGTCCCGGTCAGCGAGACTGTTTTGACTCCCGTAGAGCGACTGCAACCGCTTGCGGCCCGCAGCCATATCGACCTTATCGTCGATCTGCCGCCGCGCCTCCCGCGTGTCTTCGCCGATGCCGAACGAATCCACCAGGTGATAACAAATCTCGTCCACAACGCGTTGAAATTCTCATCTGCCGGTGGCTCGGTCAAGATCTCTGCAGTCGCAGAACCGGACTCCCGCCAGGTGACGATTTCCGTCAATGACACGGGGATCGGCGTCCCCTTTGAGGACACCGACCGTATTTTCGAGCGATTCTACAAGACCGACAGGGCCCGCGCAGGAGGCGGCACAGGCCTGGGTCTGGCGATTGCCAAGCATATTGTTCAGGCACACAACGGCCGGATTTGGGTTGAGAGCATCGAGAGTCGCGGCAGCACCTTTTCGTTTACGCTCTCCGTCGCCGCGAACGGCAATCAGGGCCAGTTTACGACCTAGCTTGGCTCCCCAGCCCGGCTGGAGAAGAGGACTAAGTCGGCCAGAGCTGCGACAGCCAAACGGTTTTCGATGAACCAGAACTCCAGTCCGGCGAGCCCGCTCTCCCATTGGGCTGGTGCAAGCGGCCTCTCTTTGACGGGAGACCACCCGCCGCAAAACCTCCAACCTCTTCACCTTCGCACCCTTTCGCCAACTCTCCCTTAGCAATCTGAAGATGACGGGCGCACACGCCGTAAGAAAATTGGCGCTCTGAGCGATTGCCGGCATTAGCCACGGCCCAAATCGGGATCCCGGTTTCTTAAGTGCCCGACCACGGCGCTTCAGAGTTCGACAGCTCTTGTCGCGTTTCCGGCTTCTCACGACTGATATCAGGCCCTTTCATCAATTCATTCGTCAAGTTCCTGAGCGGCGAAAGAGGGAGTTGCCTCAGGGCGGCTCGCGGCCCTCGGCGTGCGGGGATTACGAGGCCTCGCGAGCCAGCTGTATCCTGTCTCCCACTTCTCACGCCATTATGCTCTTCAGAGGCTCACCCTCCTTTAACCGACTCCTAACTCTCCATTTACGTCATCTCTACGACACGTTAATCGAAACCGCCTAAGCTTCAAGTCGACATGAAAAAGATGACAAAGAAAACTCGCCCGGAACAGCCTGACGTTCCACCTCATGTGCCTATAAGAGAAGTGCCTGTGCAAGGGAGAATCCTCCGCCAGGCAACGCGATCCGGGCCTCAAGAAAGGATTGGGTGGCAAATGCTACCGGACTCACTCGAGAAGTTCATACTGCATCGAAGAATCGACTCGTTCCACAAGATCTGGTTCCTGCTCTTTATGCACAAGCATTCGCAACAGGACAGGATCAACCGCGAATATGTGCGCCAAGTGACCTTTACGGACGCGCCAGCTCTGGATGAAGTGATTGAAGAGCTGAAGGAGTCTGGCCTCTTGACGTCCTCAAACGAGGTCCTCAGGCTTGAGGATACACCTGAAGTACGCTCCGACCTGGACACAATGGCCCATGTCTTTGAGGATCCGTCGGGTCGACAGGAACTGTTGCGAAGGCTCTACCGGCACGCCTCAGTGCCACTTTAGGCGCTCTTTACAAAGAGTGCCACGGTGTGTCCTTTGCCACAGGAGAGTGCCATCGCCGGTCAGGATGGTGGCGGTCGGCTCAATTGAACCTTCATTGGAGTTTTGCATGGTTCAGCTTTCCGCCAATGACCTGATCCCCAATCGAGAACATTGCCGGACCTGCTGTTAAATGGTTCTTAACATAACCAATAAGAGCTGTTAACGCCCGGCCTGCGTTTCATCACATGTCATTAACTTCGTTGGGATAGGCTTATGTTTGCATTGGAATTTGACGGTCGTAACTGGTTCCATTGTGACGAAGCCCCGGGGGCAAATCGCCTCCGATTTGCAAAGCCCAACTCTCCACTGTAGGACAACCAAAGTGACATTCGTCAAAGGAGTGAAAATGCGTCGTTTACTGCTTATATGGTTCCTCATAGCAGGACTCGTGCTTGCTGCGTGCGGGGGCTCATCTGAAGAGGAAGCTTCAGCTGATGAGCCTGCCATGAACAGGAGCGCGATGGCTGCCGCAGAGACAACTGATGGCCTGCCCGAGGTAAATCCCCTGGAAGTGACCGGTGACATCATCACCGCCGGCAGCTCCACAGTCTTCCCCTTGTCTGAGGCCATGGCCGAACGCTTCAAGGACGAAGGCTACGCCGACAACATCACCATCGACAGCATCGGCAGCGGCGCCGGTTTCGAGCGATTCTGCGTCGCCGGCGAATCTGACGTCTCCAACGCCAGCAGAGCGATCAAAGACTCCGAACGGGAATCCTGCGCCGCCATCGACCGCATTCCGATCGAGTTCCGCGTCGGCACCGACGCCCTTGCCGTCACCGTCAGCAAGGACAATGACTTCGTCGACAACCTGTCCCTCGATGAGCTCGCTCTCGTCTTCTCCACCGCTACCACCTGGGCGGACGTCAACCCGGACTGGCCGGCAGAGCCGATCCAGCGCTTCAGCCCCGGCACCGACAGCGGCACCTTCGACTACTTCGTCGAAGAGGTCTTCGACGAGGACAAGGAGCCCATCCTGAGCGCCGACGCCATCCAGCTGTCCGAGGATGACAACGTCCTCGTCCAGGGCGTCACCGGCAGCCCCTACGCGGTCGGCTACTTCGGCTACGCCTATTACCAGGAAAATGCCGATACGCTCAAGATCGTCGCCATCAACGGCGTTGACGCCACTGCCGCCAATGTTGACAACGGCAGCTACCCGCTCGCGCGGCCGCTGTACATCTACTCCGATGCCGGCATCATGGCCGAAAAGCCGCAGGTCGCCGCCTTCGTCAACTTCTACCTGACCTACGTAAACGAAGAGATCGAACGCGTCGGCTACTTCCCCGCCGAAGCTTCCGTTCTCGATGCCGCCA
>JAJDZJ010000092.1 GCA_022824685.1 Caldilineaceae bacterium | reverse complement strand
GACCTTGATGCAGAAAGTCGCAGCTTGGCAAAACCGACGCAATGCTTCTGCATCAACCGTCAACTGGCGTTTCACCTCTGCTGACGCTCGCATCAGACTCGAACGCCTCTATCCGTCAATAGAAGACTGTTGAACTACTAGGGTGGCGGGGACGGGATGCGCCGCGGGGCGGAAAGGCGGGGGGGCGAGGAGGAGAACGTATGAGGGGCAGGGCAGATTGGGGCGAGTTTTGGGTTGTCGCTGGGGGAACTCCACTGAATCCTGGAACGCGCTTCTGCTGTCAACCCCAATTCTGAACTGCGCCCGGTAAATGGGGGACGGGCGCGACCAGGTGTCCCAGGCTCTGAGTAGGTTATGGTGGGTCAGTTCTGTATGATGAGGCAGAATGGAGACTTCGCAACATTCGGGTAAAGGAGAGACGTAAAGATGCCCTTCACGGTCGATGGCGTCGTGCCTTGGGGGCGGACGATGGCGGAATATCAGGGGATGTTCGACCTGCGGGAGCGGGAGTTACGGGGGCGGACTCTTGGTTGCGGGGACGGCCCGGCCAGCTTCAATGCGGAGATGACGGCGCAGGGACACTCGGTTGTCTCGGTCGATCCTTTGTACGCGTTTCCGGGGGAGGCGATCGAACGGCGCGTAGAAGAGACTTACGACATAATCATGGAGCAACTGGCGCGCAACCGGGATGACTTTGTATGGACGTATGTGCCGTCGCTGCCGGCTCTGGGAGAGCGGCGGATGTGGGCGATGCGCCGGTTTTTGGCCGACTACGCGGCGGGTAAGCGCGAGGGCCGCTATGTGGATGCCTCGCTGCCGGACCTGCCCTTTGAGGACAACAGTTTTGACCTCGCGCTTTCTTCCCACTTTCTGTTTCTGTATAGCAGAGAATTTGATCTGGATTTTCATGTACAGGCGCTGGAGGAGATGCTGCGGGTGGCCCCGGAGGCGCGGGCCTTTCCGCTGCTGCAGGTTGGCGGGGCGCCGTCGCCCCACGTGCAGGGCGTAATTGAGGTTTTTGCGCTGCGGGGCATTGAGGCTAGAGTTGTAGAGGTTCCATATGAATTTCAGAAAGGCGGCAACCGAATGTTGCGCTTGCGAAGGTTGCATGGGACAGTGGGAAACGGCTAGCGGCTGGAATCCGAAAACGGGGCGGTGAAAAGATGGCAGTTCTTCCACATAATCACAGCGATTACGACCCAATCAACACGCGCAGCAACATTCCTGGCGCACGCATCATCACTGGGCGCACCTGCGGCGCAGAGCAGATGGAGCTTTGGGAGCAATACATGCCTCCCGGCGGCGTGATCCCATTGCACTACCATGACTGTGAAGAAAGCCTGACCTTTCTCAGCGGCGAAGTTGAAGTCACACTGGGCGAAGAACGGCACCGGGTCGGCGCGGACACGACGGTGTTTGTGCCGGAGGGCGTCCTCCATGAAGTTCGCAACGTGGGGGAGGAGCCGGCGCGCCTCATTGCAGTTTTCGCCCGCGCCGCGCCGGCCGTTCTCTATCCGGATGCAGAGGAAGGCAGCCGCGACGCGTTTTAGAGCACTGTTTGAATTGTGGGAATGGTGCTATAATCGGGACAGTTTGCTAATTCGACGGTTCTTGTACGCAATGTGGCTGCGAGGCGAAAAGTCGGATGATCCCCGGGCGCGATGGCAACGCGCTACTGAGTAAAGGATGAAAATTCGACAATATCTGGCCAAACTGATCGATGTATTGCTGCCGGTGGCGGCGATGCTGGTCGCACTTTTGGTCGGAATTCTGCTCCTGTTGTTGCTTGGCACCGATCCCTTTGAAGCATATAGCGCACTGATACAAGGCGCGCTGGGCAACGTCAGCGGCATTACACAGACTCTGACCAAGGCCACGCCGCTTCTATTGGTGGGTCTTGGGATTTGCATTGCCTTTCGGGGCGGCGTAATCAACATTGGCGGTGAAGGGCAGATCGTTGTAGGCGCGCTGGCCGCGACAGCATTTGGGGTCGGGTTTGGGAATCTGCCGGCCTTGATTTTGCTGCCGTTGACTCTGGTGAGCGGGGCGGCGGCAGGGCTCCTGTGGGGCGGTATACCCGGCTTGCTGAAGGCGCGGCTGGGCGTCAATGAGATTCTGACCACGGTGATGATGAACCAGATCGCCCTGCGGTTGATGAACTTTTTGCTGCGGGGGCCGATGCTGGATCCGGAGCATGTGGCGGCGGGCACGAGCATACCGCAGAGCGCGGCGCTGCCGGAGTCGATTTGGCTGACGCGATTGGTGCCGCGCACCCTCTTCCACAGCGGCGCGATTCTCGCCGTTCTCCTGGCGCTCGCCGTCTATTTCCTGCTTTGGCGCACGACAATCGGCTACAGAATTCGCGCTGTAGGCCTGAATCCCCATGCTTCCCGCTATGCGGGCATACCGGTCCCCAAATATGTGACGTTGTCGCTTGCGCTGAGCGGCATGCTGTGCGGGTTGGCCGGCGCGGTGGAGGTGTTGGGTGTGCATCATCGCATGCTTGAAGGGCTGAGCGGCGGTTACGGATTCAGCGGGATCGTGGCCGCACTCTTCGGAAAACTGCATCCGTTGGGCGCGATACCTGCCTCGGCTCTTTTTGGCGCGCTGCTGGTGGGCGCGGACAAGATGCAGCGAGCGGTGCAGGTTCCCAGCGCGCTGGCGATCGCCTTGCAAGGGCTTGTCGTCCTCTTTGTGGTCTCCAGTGATCTGTATGTGCGCAGGCGCACACGTCGACGGGTTGGGGAGGATGGGCCGGACGGGCCGATCGAAGGAAACGGGGATAACCGAGAAAAGAGTGAAGAAGGGTAGTCAGCGGGACCTAACTGCCCGCGAACGGGACGAGAGGAGAGAGTGGGCTGCGTTTTGGCGCAAGGTCGCTTCCGGAGGGCGTTTGCCAGCACGTTAGGCGCACAATGTCGACATGGTTGACGAACTTTTAACAGTTTCAACGCTAATTGGAATTCTGCACAGTTGCGTGCGGTTGGCAACGCCCTATCTTTTTGCGGCGTTGGGGGAGACGTTCGGCCAGCGTTCCGGCGTCCTGAATTTGGGCGTGGACGGCATCATGCTGATGGGCGCGTTTTTTGCCTTTTACGTGGTCTTCGAGGGGCACAGTCTGTGGGTAGGCGTTTTGGCCGCGATCGTGATAGGGGTGTTGATGGGGTTGCTGAAAGCCTTTGTGAGCGTGACGATGCAGTCGTTGCAGGGCATCAGCGGCATCGGTCTCTATCTGTTCGGCCTTGGTTTGAGCAGCCTGCTATTCAAGACGCTGATCGGTTCGGTAGAAGGAGTCAGCGGCTTTCGACAGCTGCCCATCCCGTTGCTGTCAGAGATTCCGGGGATTGGACACATATTGTTCAATCATAATGCGTTGGTCTATCTAGCCTATCTGATGGTGCCTGTTTCCTGGTTCGTCATCAACCGGACGACACTGGGGCTCAAGATCCGCGCGGTGGGGCACAATCCGGAGGCCGCCGACACATTGGGGGTCAGTGTCAGTGGTGTGCGGTACACAACATTGATGATTGGCGGCGCGCTGGCAGCTGTTGGGGGCGCCTCCCTGAGCATTGGACTGCAGAACGTTTTCCAGGAGAACATGACCAACGGGCTGGGGTTTATCGCGGTGGCTCTCGTTTACTTTGGCAGCTGGCGGACTGTTGGCGTGTTGGGCGGCGCGTTGCTGTTCAGCCTGGTGAATGCGCTGCAGCTATGGGTACAGGCGCTGGACATTCCGGTTCCATCGGAAATCGCGGTCATGATGCCCTACATCATGACGATTGTTGTGCTGGCCTTTACGGCGCGGCAGATACAGAAGCCGGCGGCGCTGGCCAGGTCCTATGAGCGGGGCGAGTAACGGTAGCGAATACGTACTTTGATTCACGTATCAGAGACAAAGAGAGAATCATGCTAAGACGAGTCATATCAACATGGTTGATCATCTTGCTGCTTCTCGCTGGTTGTGGTGGATCGGATGAAGATGCCGAAGGAGAGGCGGTCGGCGGGGAAGGAGAACCCTTTCGCATTGCGATAGTCATGCCAAGCAGCACGACGGATATTGCCTGGAGCCAGTCGATGTTTGATTCGCTCATGGCCGTCCAGGCAGAGATGGGAGGGGAGAGCGCGCTGAAGCTCGCGTATTCCGAAGGAATGTTCCGGGTGACCGACGCGTCGGCGGCGATTCGAGACTATGCGTCGGAGGGATATGACCTAGTGATTGCGCATGGAGCCCAATACGGGAATTCGGTATTTGAGATAGCCAGCGATTTTACGGATACCAGTTTCGCCTGGGGCACATCGTCTGATACGGGCGCGGAGCGAGGGTTTGAGAACGTTTTCGCGTATGGAGCGGTTGCCAACGAGGGCGGCTACGTCAATGGTGTTGTGGCTGCCATGCTATCTAAGAATGATGTGATAGGTGTCATTGGCCCGGTTGCGGGTGACGCCAAGCTATACATTGACGGCTTTGTCAGGGGCGTTAAAGACGTAAAGCCGGAGGCGCAGGTCAATATCAGCTACACCGGTTCATTCAGCGACACGACGCTGGCCGCGGAGGCAGCCCATGTTCATATACAGGCCGGCGCGGATGTCTTGACAGGTTCGGCGCAGCAGGTGGTCGGGGCGATCGGCGTTGCGAATGAGAACAATGTCGCGTGGCTGGGCACGCAGAGTGATCAGATTTCTTTGGGGCCGGATGTCGTCGTCACCAATCAGATCTACAATTGGGCCAACGTGGTTGTTGATATGATTGGGAAGATTGAAGCGGGGGAACTGGGAGGCACGGCATACAGGCTCACGTTTGAGAATGACGGGCTGCGTCTGGAGTTTAACGAAAACATTGAGATTGACGACGAAGTAAAGGAGGCGGCCCGGGCCGCGATTGAGGACATAAAGAGCGGCGCAGTGGATCCAGTATTGCCGGAAGATGAGTGAGTGCAGGGGCAGGCGGCTGCCCCAAAGTACTGTGATGTAAGGACACGTTTACATGGCGACCGGTCTACGCGGGATAGAAGATTCGATTGTCTACGGGATTGCCAGGCCCACCGGGGGGCATCGGGCGGTAAACTTTCGCTTAAATGCGCCATTTGTACAGATGTACGGGATTGTCAAGCGATTCCCTGGCGTTGTGGCGTGCGATCATGTCGATTTTGACGTGCGGCGGGGCGAACTGCATGCCTTGCTGGGGGAAAACGGCGCCGGCAAGTCGACATTGATGAGGATTCTGTACGGCCTTTATCAGGCTGAAGAGGGCCGGATTCTGCGGGACGGGGCCGAGGTGGAGATTCATTCTCCCACAGACGCGATCCGCCAGGGGATTGGCATGATCCATCAACACTTCATGTTGGTGGATACGCTTACGGTGACCGAGAACGTGGCGCTGGGCCTCAAATCGAGCCGGGAGCCACTACTCGATCTGGACCGGGTGGAGGTGGGGATTCGCGAATTGAGCGAGGCGTACGGTCTGCAGATCGACCCGCGGGCGCCGGTCTGGACGCTTTCGGTTGGGGAACGTCAGCGGGTGGAGATCATGAAAGCCCTGTACCGCGGGGCAAACATGTTGATTTTGGACGAACCGACAGCAGTTCTGACGCCCCAGGAGGTGGAGGAGCTATTTGTTACGCTGGGCTACATGAAAGAGAACGGATACAGCCTGGTATTGATCAGCCATAAGCTGCAAGAGATTCTGGCCATCAGCGACCGGATCACGGTACTGAGGGAGGGCCGGCTTGTGGGAACGGTGCCCACGGAAGAGATGAGCCGCGAGGAGCTGGCACGCATGATGGTGGGGCGGGACGTCCTGCTGGAAAGAAGCCGCGACGACGAAATTGATGTGGGCGAAGTGCGGTTACGGCTTGATGACGTGCGGGCGCGCGATGTGACGGGACAGCCGGCGCTGCAGGGCGTATCCCTCTCGGTTCAGGCGGGTGAGATTCTGGGTGTGGCGGGCATCAGCGGCAATGGGCAGAGAGAGCTCGCCGAGGTCATCGCGGGATTGCGCCCGATGAGCGGGGGCAGCGTGGAGCTGGATGGCACACCGATTACGGACTGGACGACCGCGCGCCGCACAGAACTCGGCCTGGCATACATACCCGAGGAGCGGATGCACGACGGGGTTGTGCGCGATTTCGCGGTGTCGGAGAATCTCGTTTTGCAGGAGCATACGAGCGAACCGTTCAGCAACGGCATCTTTCTGGCATTTGACTATATCGCCCAATTCAGCCGGCAGTTGATCCAGGACTTTTACATCAGGACACCTGACATTCGGACGATGACCAGGAATCTGTCGGGAGGGAATATCCAGCGGTTGATCCTGGCGCGCGAGCTTTCGCGGCGGCCGAAGGTGCTGGTTGCGGCGCAGCCGACGCGGGGCATTGACATTGGCGCGATTGAGTATATTTACCAGCAACTGCTGGAGCAACGGGATACGGGCATGGCCACTCTGCTCATATCGGAGGATTTGGATGAGCTTCTGGCGCTGTGCGACCGGATCGCGGTCATCTATGAGGGAATGATCATGGATATACTGGACCGGAACGAGACGACCGCGGAGGAGTTGGGTCTGCTGATGGCCGGCGTGGGATTGCAGAAGCAGTAGGGTCAAGACGAGGAAAAAAAGCCCCGCCGGCCGGCGGGGCTTTTTTTGTGGAGCCGTTGGTCGGACTCGAACCGACGACCTACGCTTTACGAGAGCGTCGCTCTACCGACTGAGCTACAACGGCAAACGGCCTCCACACTATAGCGTAACGTCCGGCAGAGGGGCAAATCGGACGACGGGCTATTCGCCGGCTATTGGACGCGTGTCACGTAGCGACCGTCGCGCGTGTCGATGCGAACGATGTCGCCTTCCTTCACGAACATGGGCACGTTGAGGCGGAAGCCGGTCTCAAGTTCCACCTCTTTGGTGGGGCTGTTGGCGGTGTCGCCGGCGACAGCCATTTCTGCCCATACGACTTGCAGGTCGATCGTGGTCGGCAGATTGACGCTGATTGGTTCGCCTTCGAACGTTTCCAATTCCACGACGGTATTGTCTTTGAGGAACTGGACGACGCCGTCCAGTGCATCCTTTCCCAGGGCGACCTGCTCGAAGGTGTCGGTATCCATGAAGTGAAAGAGATCGCCGTCGGAATACAGGTATTCGACGTCGCGTGAATCGAGGCGGATATCATCGACGCGGGCGCCGCTGTTGTAGGTCTTTTCAATGGTTGCGCCGGAGCGGAGATTGCGGACTTTGAGCCGGATCGTGGCGCCGCCGCGGGCCATTTTGATGTGTTGATAGTCGAGAACGCGCCACAGTTGGCTGTCCTCTTCGTAGATATTGCCTCTGCGCAGCTGCTGTACTTCGGCCATCTCTTTTTTGCTTTCCTGTTTCAGTGATTTCAGTTGAGAATCGCGACCGATTATAGAAGAGATAGTCGCGGCTGTCAAAACTGGAGGGGCTGCGCGGGGGCTGAAAAGATCCGGGAGGCGGACAGGGCGACGCGGTCTCGGGGCGGGGTCTATTCGCCGAACCGGCTCAGCGCGAGCCGCAGCCTTTCCTCAACTTCGGTCACGTCGGGCGGCAGCTGCTGGAGGGCCCGCTGCGCCTCGACGACGCTATACCCCAGGCCTGTGAGCGCCTCCATCACCTCTGCATCGGCATCGAGCGCGGTGGCGAGGGCCGCAAGTTCGGACTCTGCCGGGTCCAGTTTGTCTTTGAGTTCGACGACGACCTTCTCGGCCGTGCGCTTGCCGATGCCGGGCACACGCGCGACGATGCCCGGCTCGTTGTTGGCGATGGCGAGGCGCAGCGCGTCGGGCGTCAGGGTGCTGAGGGCGGCAAGCGCGACTTTAGGCCCGACGCCGCTCACGCCGAGCAGTGCCTCGAAGATGGCGAGCTCGTCATGCTCTTCAAAGCCGTAGAGGCTCAGTTCGTTCTCGCGCACCTGCAGATAGGTCTGGAGCGAGAGTGTGTCGCCGGTTCGGAAGCGCGCAGACGTCGGTTCGGGCGTAAAGACACGGAGGCCGATTCCTGCGCCCCCCTGGCCGACTTCGATGATCAGGTAGTTACTGCTGGCGGCCAAGACAGTGCCGCGCACCTGGCGAATCATATCCTATCCTCTGACTAGAAGGGTGGGGGTGGATGACGCGGTCAAGCGTCTGCGACGAGCGCCTGGAAACGTCCTGCCTGCAGATGACAGAGGGCGATTGCCACGCCGTCGGCAGCGTCATCGGGATGGGGCGTTTCAGCCAGATCCAGGAGCTGCCGAACCATCGCCTGCATCTGAAATTTGTCGGCTTTGCCGTAGCCTGTTAGCGCCTGTTTAATGGCTGCGGGCGTGTATTCGGTTACAGGCAGGTCGGACAGGGCGGCGGCCAGCAAGGCTGCGCCGCGTGCCTGCCCGACGGTGATGGCGTTCGTCACGTTGCGTCCGAAGAAGAGCTCTTCAACGGCGACTTCATGCGGTTGGAACTCTCGAATCAGGTTTTGGATGTCGCAGAAGATTTCACGCAGCCGCATGTGCATCGGTTGGTCTGGCGCTGTTCGGATCACGCCGCAGGCGAGCAGTTCAAAGTCGCCGGAGGCGGTTTCGACAACGACGCCGTAGCCGGTGGACGCGGTGCCCGGGTCGATGCCGAGAACGCGCCACTCGCGGTCGGTTCGGCTATTCAAGGAGCCTACTGCGCCTGTTGACATGTTGCGGCTGCCATCGCGGGTGGCGCGGGTCGAACCGGCGCTTGCGGTGGAGGCACGAATTGCGGCTGCAAGGTTACGCGACCTGCGCGACCAATTCGTCGGTGAGGTCCAGATTGTGGTGGACCTTGTTGACGTCGTCGAGCTCTTCGAGTGATTCGAGCAGCTGCAGTACGGTCAGGCCGGCGCGCGGTTCGAGAGAAAGCGTCTGGTTGGGCTGCATGATCAGCTCGGAGGTATCCGGTTGGATGCCGGACTCGCGCAGCAGTTTGTCCACTTGGGCAAGGTCGGTTCTTCCGGTGAAGATTTCGACGGCGTCGTCGCTCACTTCAACATCCTCAGCGCCAGCCTCCAGGGCCTCCATGAAGATCTCCTCGGGGTCCAGGTTGCTGGGGTTGCCGTCGCTGTCCTGGAGGTGAACGGCGACATAGCCCTTGGAGGTGAATTGCCAGGCGACAGAGCCAGGTTCGCTGAGATTGCCGTTGGCGCGCGTGAAACAGCGCCGCACTTCGGCGATGGTGCGGTTGCGGTTGTCCGTAAGGCATTCGAGCAGGACGGCGACACCGTGGGGCGCGTAGCCTTCGTAGAGGATTTCCTCGATTTCGGCCGCGCCTTTGTCCAGGCCTGCTCCGCGGCGGATGGCTGACTCAATCCTGTCCTTGGGCATGTTTTCGGCGCGGGCTTTTTCGATGGCCAGCCGCAGGCGCACGTTGGTGTCACTATCCGGGCCGCCCTCTCTGGCGGCGACCTGGAGTTCCCGGGCCAGCTTGGTAAAGAGCTTGCCGCGAGCGTTGTCGTTGGCGCCCTTCTTTCGCTTGATGGTAGACCATTTGGAATGACCTGACATTTTCGCTCCTACTCAGGACTGATTGGCGATTGCGTAGAGAACCCGCAGCGACGCGCGGACGATTTGAAGGAATGGGATGGCCATTTCTTCATTGCGCGCTCTCTGCATGCGTCGTTCGGTTCAGATTGAACTCCTGTCCAGCACCGGTGATGGCCGCTGCATGCCATTGGGGCTTTGCAACGCATCTTCGGCGCTGTCGACTGGGCGGGCGCAGCCCTGGATGGCTGCCCGGATGAAAGCGCTAAAGAGTGGATGGGGGCTGGTGGGGCGGCTCTTGAATTCCGGGTGAAACTGCGTGCCCAACATAAAGGGATGGTCTTTCAGTTCGACGATTTCGACGAGACGGCCATCGGGAGAGCAGCCGCTGAGCACGAGGCCGCGGGCCTCCAGCTGCTGTCGATAGGCGTTGTTGAACTCAAAGCGATGGCGATGGCGTTCGTTGACCTGCGCTGGCAAACCTGAAGCGGAATAGGCCGCGCCGGCCTTCGAATCGGGGGAGAGCTGGCAGGGGTAGATGCCGAGGCGCATGGTGCCGCCCATATCGGCAATGTCGCGCTGCTCCGGCATCAGATCGATGACGGGCATTTCGGTGCTGATGTTGAACTCGGTGCTGTTGGGCTCCTCGCTCTGCAGGGCTGCGCGCGCAAACTCGATGCAGAGCACCTGCATGCCCAGGCAGAGACCGAGGTACGGTACGCCGCGGGTGCGGGCGAACCGGGCGGCAACGATTTTGCCTTCTATCCCGCGGTAGCCGAATCCTCCTGGCACGACGATACCGTCGAGTTGTTCAAGCCGTTCGAGTTCGCGGCCCTTTTCCAGAGACTCTGAACTGATCCATTCGATGCCCAGGTCGTGCCCTTCAGCCAGAACCGCGTGGATCAGCGCCTCCTTGACGCTGAGATAGGCGTCCTCCAGCTCGACATATTTGCCGACGATGCCGATATTGATCTTTTCTTTGGGGCGGCCCAGCTCGACGACGAAATTACGCCAGCCGCGCAGGCCGTCCCTTGATTTTTCGGTCGTGGACAGGGCCAGCCGGTTGACCAGGAGCTCGTCGAGGCCGGCTTCCTGCAAGCTGAGGGGAACCTGGTAGATGGTGTCGACGGTGACCATGGGGATGACAGCGTTCTGCGCGACGTCACAGAAGAGAGCGATTTTTTCCTGGGCGTCGGTGTCGACCTGGTAGTCTGAGCGAACGATGATGACATCGGGCTGAATGCCGATGTCGCGCAGTTCGCGCACGCTGTGTTGGGTAGGCTTGGTCTTCAGTTCTTTGCTTGCAGCCAGATAGGGCAGCCAGGTGAGGTGGATATAGAGCGCGTTTTCGGCGCCGACATCTTTTCGCATTTGGCGAATCGCTTCGAGGAAAGGGAGACCCTCGATGTCACCGACGGTGCCGCCGATTTCAACCAGGACAACGTCGGCGTTGCTGAGGCGGGCCATCTGCCCGATATGGCGTTTGATCTCATTGGTGACGTGGGGGATCACCTGAATGGTGCCGCCTAGATAGTCTCCCCGCCTCTCCTTGGTAATCACGTCGTTATAGATCTGACCGCTGGTCACGTTGCTGAGCTTGTTGAGATTCTCGTCGATGAACCGTTCATAGTGCCCCAGGTCCAGGTCGGTTTCGGCGCCGTCCTCGGTAACGAACACTTCGCCGTGCTGATAGGGCGACATCGTGCCGGGGTCCACATTGAGATAGGGATCGAGCTTCATGGCCGCCACGCGGATGCCCCAGGTCTTGAGCAGGAGGCCGATAGAAGCGACGGTCACGCCCTTTCCCAGGCCTGACACGACGCCGCCGGTCACGAAGATGTATTTTGTCATTTGCGAAACCCCTTCACTGGAAAGCTGCGGACTTGCCTCGCTCTTGAGCCAGGACTGCCCGGCGAAAAAGTCTGTATCTCGTGACGCATGGCTGGCGCATTTGGTTCCGGAATGAAGGCAAACAGGTTGACCGAAGACAGGCTAGGGCAGGCTTGGACTGATTTCGGTTCGCTAACCGTCTGCGCACGAAATAACAAAAGGGACACGGGGCCATTTCCCCGTGCCCGTCTGCAGATGCTCCGCGCTTAGAAGTTGATCCCGGGCGGAAACGTGTAATTGGCGAGATGAAGGCGGAAAAGACTTTCATCGTAGGCTATTCGGTTCGATGTCGCGCTGACGCGAAACACGTGAACAGGCCCGCGACAATCGTAGCATAGCGAAGTTGGGGTGTCAAAGGGGGTTGACCAGGGCGATTGCATCTAAATTGGGTCAGAACATCGAAATGCAGCCGAATACTCTTCCAGGTCGGGGTAAGACACAGGGAAATGTACGAAAGATGGCACGTAGACGGAGAATTTAACTTATCTCGCCGACTGAGGGCCT
>JAJDZJ010000175.1 GCA_022824685.1 Caldilineaceae bacterium | reverse complement strand
TTTCGACGCCTGACGGCCGGTGCCGCGGCAACTTCTGCTCGCGATCCAGCAACCTGAAGCCGATTTCCACTTATTCGCGCTTTGTTCTAGCCATGATTTCAACGGAATCGGCCTACAAAATTAGATGCGATTGCCCTGACCCACCGGTTGAATGCCGTCGGCGACAGAAAATCCATGTGTTATAATTCCAGAATCAGAAACTCCTGGAAAGTGTAACTATCTTCTTGCGAAAATTCTTGGCGCCGCCCTGTTTAAGTCGATTCGCGTCCTCGCCGATGCCCCTATCGAGTCGAGTAAGAAATCGCTGAAGCCGCGCTCCCGTCGCTCTCTGCATACTGCAGTCAACGGTGGACAGCCATCCCAAAATCTGGCCCTGACTCGTCCTAGGCCCCAGCCTGCATGAAAGAACTGCCCAACCCGTTTCACCCCGGCCCTCTGTGGGGTCGAAAGGCAAATGAAGTCCCTCGCGAGTCTCCTACTTCCAGGTCACCAGGGTTGACAGCCCAATAGTTCGTCTCCGAGAAGACCCAATGTGCAAGAAAGATTCTCACACTTACAAGTTCAACTTAAGGATAGCCTTTCTCGCAGCCTGTATCCTGTTTGCATTGGTTCTCCTAACTGGATGCGGCCAAGTCGTTTCACTCGTCCCGACCACGACACCCTCCCCAGGACCGACCGCCCCGTTCTCTCCTCCCGCCGACCATACCCCGGTCCCCACCGTGACACCGGCCCCCTTCACCCCGCCTCCTACCCCGACCCTGACAGTTACCCCGACACCGGTAGTTTACCGCGTCGTACCTGGCGACAATCTCGAACGGATAGCCTCCCAATTCGGCGTTTCCGTTTCCGCTCTTCAGGACGAGAACAACATCCTCGACCCGCGTACGATTCAGCCTGGTCAGCAGCTTCGGATCCCGTCGACCGAGACGGAAAACGGCAGCGAACCCTTAACTGTGCCAACGCCCACACCCGCTTCGTTCAACCACCAGAAAGTTCACTTCAGCTTCACGCCCTTGGGCGGCCTCTGGGTCCTTGGCGAAGTCCACAATACCAGCGCGCACACGCTCGAGAGAGTGCGCGTCGGAGTCAGACTCCTGGACGAACAGGAGGGCATTTTAGCCGAAGAGGAGGGTTCAGTTCTCCTGAATCTGGTCGACCCAGGAGGCACTGCCCCCTTTGCCATTCTATTCGAAATGGTGCCACAAGACTTCGCCAGTTACCTGATTTATCCGGTTAGTGGCGTGCCGGCCTATGAGGGAGGATACCACCGGGATTTGGCCGTGGAAGACTTGGCCTTTGAGGGTGAACTCTATTCCGCTTACCACGTGAAAGGATCTGTCCACAACATCGGCACGCAGGAGGCCGTCGAAGTCCAGATTATTTTGACCGCTTACGATCCCCTTGACCGGGTAATCGCTGCCCGGACTGTTGACGCCGACCACAACGTGATCAGCGCGCAAGGTGAAACGGCCTTCACGGCCATTCTCGTCCCCCTAGGGGGTCCCGTCGAACGAATTCATGCCGCCGCACAAGGCAGAAGAAACCCTTCCGGGAACTAGCTATCTGCCGGCATCCTGATCCACCTCAAACGTTAGACCCTGTGAAAGAGGCAGGTCCCGCCCGTAGTTTATCGTGACCGTCTGCCGCCGAGCGTATGCCTTCCAGGCGTCAGAGCCGCTCTCCCGACCGCCTCCTGTCTCTTTCTCCCCGCCGAACGCCCCGCCAATCTCCGCGCCGGCCGTACCCGTATTGACATTCGCCAGCCCGCAGTCACTGCCGACAACGCTCAGAAAGGCCTCAACCTCGCGCAGATTGTTGCTGAAGATGGCTGAAGAAAGACCCTGGGGCACTCGGTTATGAATGGCAAAGGCCTCGTCCAGGTCCCGATACCCCACCACATATAGAATCGGAGCGAACGTCTCCTCGCAAATGACCTGCGAATCAGCCGGCATCCCTTCCAACAAAGTTGGCTGAACGTAGTTCCCTCCTTCCAGTCCATCCAAAGTCAACACCGAATTCCCGGCCAGGACGCGTGCCCCTTCGCCGATGGCCCTATCTATGGCCGAACGGTACGATTCAACCGCGTCCCGCCGGATCAATGGCCCCACCAACACGCCCGGGGCCAACGGATCGCCAACCTTTACCCCTTTGTAAACCTCGACCAGTTGCGGTAAGAAACTGTCAAACAGGCTTTCATGCAGGATCAACCGCCTCGTGGTCGTACACCGCTGGCCGGCGGTCGCCAGCGCACCGAATGCAACGCCCTTCAGCGCAATGTCCAGGTCTGCATCCGGCGTTACAATGGCGGCATTGTTGCCCCCTAGTTCCAAAACAGTTCGGCCAAGTCGCGCGGCCGCCTTTGCAGCCACCTCTCTCCCCGTCCGCACTGACCCCGTAAACGACAGCAGCGGCAGACGCGGGTCCTCGCTCATCCTTTGTCCAATCTCCCCTGCTCCGTCTACCGCCAGAAAGAAAAGTGGCGGCAGTCCCTCCTCGTCGAGAACCTCATTGACAATGTTGGACGTCGCGATCGCGGTCAACGCCGCATCCGGGGACGGTTTCCACACAATGACATTGCCGATCACCGCGGCAATCAAGGCGTTCCAGGACCACGGCGCGCAGGGAAAGTTGAAAGACGTGATCACGCCCACCACGCCGATAGGATGCCACTGTTCATACAGCCTGTGATCTGGCCGCTCACTGGCCATCGTGCTGCCGTAGAGCTGCCGCGACAGACCAACCGCGAAGTCGCCGATGTCGATCACCTCCTGGACTTCGCCTTTGCCCTCGACCGGCGTCTTACCAACCTCAAGCGATATCAGCAGTCCAAGGCTGTCCACATACGCCCGCAGACGGTCCCCAATTGCACGAATGACTTCGCCTCGCTTTGGCGCCGAGATCTTTGACCACTCCCCGAAGGCCGACCAGGCCCGCTCCATCAGGCGATCGTAGTCTTCCCCATCGCCGACTGCGACATCCGCCAGCCATTCACCGTTTATTGGAGAGTAGGCGGAAACGTGCCGGCGCCCTTCTCCCGCCAGCCATTGGCCGTCGTAAAGTCCCGAAAGCTGCCGGTACAGGCCCAGCTCACCAAAAACCCGTTCCTTGACAGAATTGAAATCGGATCTGCTTCCCATTTGCTGTTACCGTCTCCTCGTCTGATCAGAGGTGAACCGGAATGTCTTCGCTGCTTTCAGCCAGGCCTTCGGCCCACGCTCGCAACGGGACGTCCTCATCATTCTTCGTCAGCCAGTACTGCGATGACGGATGAATCGCCGAGCTGTCTCCCAAGGGGTCGCCTCCGCTGGCAAGGGCCCCAAGCAGTTGCCTGCGAATCGGCGTACTACGGTCCACCAGCGCCTGGTCCTGCGTGACATAGTCTGTCGGCCGCAGCCAGCGGTAATGGTAGCCGACATGCATGATCTTGCGCGTCTTGTTGGACAGATTCGGGCCGACACAGTGCCAGACCGCCGTCCGCCACAGCACAGCCGCACCAGGTTTCAGGCGTAACTCCAGAGCTTTTTCAGGATCTACCTGCCGCCCCATTTCCCGCAGCTCCTTTGGCGAGCGGAGATGGCTGCCCGGCACCATCCACAGATTGCCGCTTTGCGGTTCGCTCAAGTCCGACAGCACGTAGAATACCTTGATCTCCATGAAGGGCAGCCTGCCGTCAAGAGAGGGCGCCATGAAAAGGGAACCGCTGGCCAGATCAGGATGCCAGGACAGATTGCGATATCCCATATCCTGGTCCGCGCCGTCCCCCACACCCAGGTGGCCAGGTTGCAGACCCTCCGGATAGGGCGGCCGGTAGTCCAGATGCGTCGTGCGAATCTGAATGTTCCAGCCAATCGCATCCACCACCAGCGGCAGCATTCGCGGATGATCGATCAGATCGAGAAAGGCATCATGGTGTGAAAGCGCATTGCGAACCGCAAAGGGGTCGTCCGGTCCCAATCCCTCAACATTGCGGACCTTGTCCGCCACCTCTTCAACCGCTGCGAGCAGTCTACTCAACTCATCCTGGGTCAGAAAATCCTCAAGAATGACAAAGCCTTTTTTGTCGAAGTCCGCTCGCTGTTCTTGCGTCATCCTGCTCGACATCATATCCCTCCCATCTCTAGCCCTCAGCCTCGCCCTGAATCAAGCCCCAGTGCGCGTCAATCGGGTCCTGATACGCCGAACGCGTCCCGTTGAGCACGTCATCGACAAGGACCGCTTCGCCGGTCAATCCGGATTCATAGATCGCGTCGCCAAGCGCCAGCGAGCGCATCCCCTCCCAGCCGTCAATCTCCGGCGCGGCCCTGTTGCCGCGCAGGATTTCAAGAAACTCCCAAATCTCTATCGAGAAACCGTCTGTCGCGCCGCCGGGGTAGAGATGCTCCTCCTCCTCTTCTGAAAGCGTTGCCCGGTGCATCGTCTCCAACTCCTGCATCGCGTAAGCGGTTCCGTCATGGCACTCCAGTCGGGCCGTCTCCCTCTGCGCCGGCATTCGTTGAAACAGATGAAAGATAGAAAAGGGCGCCCCGGTCGTATCCCGCAAAGACCCTTCACTGCCATAGAACGTGACGTCATACGCCTCTTCCCCCGGCGCCGCCATGCTCCACGCCCAACTGCCTGCGACACCACTCTTGAAAGCAAAGTTGACGAACACAGTATCTTCAGGCGCCTCGCCAAATGGCTGCGGCCTTCCCGTCTTCACCGAACGCAGCACAGCATGAACACTCTCGACCTCGCCAAAAAAGTAGCGCATTGAATCGCAGTAATGAAATCCGCTGTCCAGTACCGGGCCGCCGCCGGACATCAGTTTGTCCCGACGCCAGCGCCTGTGCGCCGGCATCGCTTCTCCGTCGCCGCTGCCAGCCTGACCCCACAGTTGGGCCGGATTCGGCTGCTGCCCACCCCCTTCGGACGGGCTGGAAAGTAACGACGCGCTGCGAAACTGATGAAAAAAACTTTGTGGCCTCCCAAACAGTCCGGACTCATCAAACACCCACTTGGCCGTTCTCTGACCCGGCTGCCTGCGATGCGGGGCCGCCGTCGAAAGCACACGCCCCGTCCTCTCTGCCGTCTCGATCATCAGACGGCAGGCTTTGATCGTAATGCCCAGAGGCTTTTCGCACAAGACATCCAGCCCGGCCTCCATACAGTCCACCGCGATTCCGTGATGCAGCCCATGCGGCAGGCACAAGTCGGCAGCGTCCACCTCCGCTTCGGCCAGCAACTCCTGGTGCGTGCCGTAAACCGCCGGCCTCTCGCCCAGAAGCTCCTCGAGCATATCCGCGCGCGCCAGCGCCGCCTCGTTGTCCGCGTCGCACACTGCCGGCACGACGAAATCCCCCCTGCCGCGTTCCAGAAGGTCCTTCATCGCCAGCGCATGGCGCCGCGAAATCCTGCCGCATCCGATCAGTGCCAATCGTACGGCCATCGTAGATTCCTTTTGCCTGTGGGAATCCCCGTAGGGGGGCCAGTTGGAGGGAGGGGAACATCGCCAGAAAAGGGCGGCTGCCGTCCTCACTCCGCCCAGGACTGCCGGGGGCGCCAGCTGTCGCCAAACGCTCGTAGACTCTGATCTAACCCTTGATTCCGGTCAGTGCAATGCCCTGCACAAACGTCTTCTGCAGGAAGAAGAAAAGCAAAATGATGGGAAGCGTGATCATCACTGAGGCGGCCATCAGCAAGCCCCACTCTGCGCCGTATTGGGACTGATACTCGTAAATCCCCAGCGACAAGGTGTACAGTTCCTGATCACTTAGATAGATCAGGGGGCCGATATAGTCGCGCCAGCGCGCGATGAACTCAAAAATCGCAACAGTGGCCAGGGCCGGCTTGGAAAGCGGCAGAAGAACCGAATAGTAAATCTTGAGCTCGCTCGCTCCGTCAATCCGGGCTGCTTCCGACAGCTCCATCGGAATTGTCATGAAGAACTGCCGCAAAAGAAAGATATACAGCGCGCCGCCAAACCAGTGCGGAACAATCAGGGGCAACCAGCTGTTCACCCAGCCAAAATTCTTGAACACAATGAACAGCGGAATCATCGTGACCTGAAAGGGCAGCATCAGTGTTGCCAGCGTAAGAATGAAGAGTATGTTCCGGCCCGGCCAGGGAATGCGCGCGAGGCTGTACGCGACCAGAGACGAGGAGATGAGCACGCCCACAGTTGCCAGAACCGCGATCGTAAGCGTATTCCGCATGTAAAGGAAGAACGTGATGTAGGTAACCGCATCAGGGAAATTCGACCATTGCAACGGGCTTGGGATCAGAACCGGAGGGTAGGAGTAAAACTGGACATCCGGCTTGAGCGATGTTGACAACATCCACAAGAAAGGAAGGAGAAAAACGAAAGCGGCCGGTATCAAGCCGGCATGGATGAGGATGCTGCGAACCATGCTCTTGAGCCGCCTGATCAGGAGGCGCTTGGATTGGTCATCTGCTAGCGCTGGGGGAAGTTGACTGCTCTCTACCGCCATGTTACTCCTCGCCTCCCGCATAGAAGACCCACAATCGCGCCGAACGCCAGATCAGCAGGGTAACGACCAGCGTAAAGACGAACAGTAGCCAGGCCATCGCAGAAGCATAGCCCATCACCAGGTAGTGGAAGGCGTTCTTATAGAGATAAATCGAGTAAAAGAGCGTTGAGTTGGCCGGAAAGCCGGTTCCCCCCGTCATGATGTACGGGATTGCGAAGAAGTTAAGCGCCCCGATCACAGAGGTGACCAGATGGAAGAAGATAACAGGCGTCAATATCGGCACCGTAACGTTGCGGAACTTGGAGAGGAAATTGGCCCCGTCGACATCCGCGGCGTCATACAGATCCTGGGGCACGTCCTGCAGTCCCGCCAGATACAAGATAATCTGCTGGCCGATGATCCAAAGGGCCAGCAAGACCAACGTGGGGCGGGCCCAGTCAGCGCACGTAAGCCAGCAAGGGCCCCGCATCCCAAAAGCCCGAAACGGCGCCGCGATCAGCCCGCTGTGCGGCGTAAAGATAAACAACCATACCAGCGCAAGCGCCACCTCGGGAACAAGCGTGGGCAAAAAGTAGATTGTGCGATAGACAACCTGGGCTCTTATCTTTGCGTTCAGCATCAAAGCCAGGCCAAATGCAAAAATAATCGCCAGAGGAATCGAAACGACAGCAAAGTAAACCGTGTTGTAGACGGCGTCCAGAAACTCGCTGTCGTTCGTAAACAGTTCGACGTAATTTGAAATCCCGGTCCACTGCGGATTTCTGACGCCGTTGTATTTCGTAAAACTGTAATATGCTGAAGCCAGCGTCGGGTATATCCAGAACGCCAAAAGCCCCACGATCCATGGCGATGCAAACAACAGCCCGTTGATCGTGTGCCGCGTGCCCTGCGACAGGCGCCGGCGGGGCAAGTTTTCCGTAGTGAGGGCAGTTGCCATTGGGGTTTCTCAGTTCCGGCGGTGATTCGATCACGTTCACAGGATAGAAGTGGGGTAGCGGCCCAATGAGCCGCTACCCTCCTCTACCTCTTTTCTTCGACAGTCGTCAGCCTATAACGGGCCGCATTCGGCGGCTCTGCTCTTGGCTGAAGAATCTTAGCTGAAGAAGCCGATCTCTTCCAGCCCGGCGTTGATCTCCTCGTCAATGTCCATCAACGCCTGCTCCGGCGTCTTCAGGCCATGGGGAATCTCATCGCGGAAGGCCTTGACCTGCAGGTCCCACAGCTTGGAGCCCAACGGAATCGGCGGGCGCGCATGGGAGACCGGCAGCAGGTCCATGAAGACCGCGTGCAGCGGATCTTCGGAGAAGAATGGATCCTCGGCAGCGGTCTTGATCGTCGGAATGTGGAACGTGTCCTTGTTGTACTTGAGCTGACCTTCAGGCCCGCACAGGTAGAAACAGGCGTCAAACGCAGCTTCGACATCGTCGTAGCCGAACGGAACCGCCCAGCTCCAGCCGCCTGCCCAGCTCGCGTGCGGCGCAGGGCCGTCCGGGCCTGGCATCGGCACGACGCCGTAGTTCGTGTCCGGCTTGTAGCGATGGTGCTGCGCAACCTTCCAGTTGCCGCTGCATGTCATCGCGCTCTGGCCGGTCCAGAAGTAGTCGTTCTCGCCGCGGCAGTTGCCGCCCGCGCAAGCGGCCAGCATGGCGTCAATGTCCTCAACACCAATCTCATCGACAAATGCCTTGACGAACTGCATCGCCTCAATGTTCTGCGGATGGGCAAAGGTGATCCGCCGCTCGTCGTCCTGGAACGAGCCGCCGAATCCAAAGCCCCACGTATACAGCCAGGCCTGGTCGTAAATCGGGTTGAAACCGTAACGCGTTACCGCGCCTGTATCGTCCCGAACCGTCAGCGCCTCGGTGGCTGCCATCAGTTCATCCACATTCGTGGGCGGCGACTCGGGATCGACGCCGGCCTCTGCCATGATGTCCATGTTGTACCAGAGGGCGCGCGTGTCGGTGTCAAACGAGAGCGCATAGATGCCGCCCTTGTAGACCGTCTCGTCCCACGCAAAGTCGAAGTACAGGTCCTTGGTAACCCCGGCAGCCTCGGCAAAGTCCGTAATGTCGGAGAAGAAACCCTCGTGCGCGAACTGCGGGACCGTGAAACGGTCAGCATAGTGCAGCGCCGGAGGCGTGCCGCCGGCAACGGCCGTAAGAAGCTTCTCGTCTGCCTGACTGCCCTGCGTCTGGGCAATGTAGACAAACTCGACCTCTACGCCCATTGTATTCTTCTCGTTGTAAATGTCGATAATCTCCTTAATCGACTCCTGCGCCAGGTCAGTCATACGCGACCAGGCTTCCAGCTTCTTCGTCTCCATCATGGCGCCGCCATCACCGCCGCTGTCGGCTGCCGGGGCAGCCGGCGCGGGGCAAGCTGCCAGCAGGGCCGCGCTTGTTGCCAAGCCCGTTACCTGCAGGAAGCGGCGACGCGACACCATCTTCTGGTTCTGCTTGTCCATTCTGTCATTCCTCCGTGAATAAGGATATTGAAAGGGTATAATCATGGTCAAGACGAATTCAGGACAGTGCTCCTGAGACGCCAACCATTGAACGCGTACTTTGGATCGCGGCTGCGGTACGAATGCATAATCTTCCCATCCGCACTATGTCCTCGAAACTGACTCTCGCAGGATAGCGGAAGAAAAGACGGATATTGCTCAAACGCTGCAACTGGTGATCGCGCAGCGGGGGACTTGCGCAGGCGTCAGAATAATACCCCCTATTCACGTCAAGTCCAAATATTGCAATGCGCGCACTCACACACCTTCCCAAAGCCGTCGCAAGGAACGATGTAAGCAAAAGTTTCAGTTCCGTTTGGAAATGCGCCTTTCTACCGTTGCCACACCTCCATCGCAGCCTGCGGAGCATCCATCTTGCGAAGCGTATCCAGAAACGCAACATGAAGGTCGTCCGCTACGTCAATGTGGTCCCCGATCAGATTCGTCTTCGCCTGTGGGTCGTTATCCAGGTCGAAAAGCTGCCTGCCTCCGTAGGAACCGACCGGAGCGTACGCCCAGCGTTCCGTATACAACATCGGTGTAACCTTGTTCGGCGGCAAGGTCCCGTTCTCCATCCGTGTATAGGTCGCTGACACGACACAGTCGTGCATAGGAGTCTCGCTTTCGCCCCGCAAGTGCGCCGCAAAGGAAAGCCCGTGCATCGGCTCCGGAGTCGCCGCGTCTACTCCCGCCAGTTCCAGCAGCGTCGGCGTAATGTCCGCCGGGCGCAATAGGGTGTCCACGCTGCGGCCCCCTTCCAGCCCCGGCGCCGCCACCAGACAAGGTATGTGGACGATCTCCGGGTACAGTGGCCAAAATCGATCGTCGAACTTGCTGATATTCGACTTCCCGGTGCGATTATGTTCGCCCAGCGCCATCCCATGGTCCGACATGAAAACGACGACCGAATTGCGCCACAGATCAAGGTCGTCAACCTTGGTCAGAATCCGCCCCACCCAGCGGTCCACCAGCTCCGCCTCAGCGCAATAATGGGCGCGCAGATTGCGCAACTCATCCTCCGTATAGTCGCTGGCCTTGCCATAGTTGGGGTGCAGCATCGGCGGCCCTTCATAACCGGGATCATAGCGGCGCACCATGTACTCGGGCGGGTCCCACGGCTCGTGCGGATCAAAGAAGTCCACCCACAGGAAGAACGGGCTGTGCTCGCCGTTCTCCTCCAGCCACTCCACAGCCATCTCGGCCGTCCGCGGCGGGAACCGATCGATCTCCCGGTACCAGCGCCGGTTTATCCACGAATGAAGGTCGATCAGATTGCGCCCCTGAAAGTGATTGCCCACATTGCGAGTCTTGTCGTCGGCCATCACCTGCTCGATGGGGTGATTCATGCCCAGAAAATAGGTGTTCCCCTCCTGACCGGGCAGCGTGTGCGCGCCGCTGAAGCCCTCAAAGAAGGCCGCCCTGACCAGGTGCGGGCAGTCGCCCAGAAGCTGGCTGACGTAACCCGCCTCGCCCAGGATCTCCGGAAGATGATTCCGGCTGCTCAAGCGCCGGTCCTGCCACGGATACCACGGCCAGCCAACCCGCCCGGTCGTGAAATCGGTCCGATGCGGTATCGTCGGAAAGCTGCCTGTGTATAACCGGGACAGGCTCACACAGCGCTCCGAAAAGCGGTCCAGGTGCGGCGTCCGCACCGGCATCGCCGCCGCGCGGTCAAACAGGTTATCGTAGCGGAATGTGTCCGAAATGATCACGATAATGTTCATCTGTGCCTTCCCCTGCGCTAAACCTCCAGAATGTCCGGGCCTTCCATCGTGGCCGCCTCAGCAAGCGCGCCTGATTCCGCTAACTCGGCCATCGTCGCGAACGATGCCCCCGGTTTTCGCCCCACATGCTCCGAAACAGCGTCGATCATCCTGAACGTGTGCTCATAGTCGTCGGCGATGCCGTGTGTATGCATCAGCATGACGACCACCGGGCTGTGCTCGCCAATGCGGTCCAGGTCCTGTCGTGCCAGGTCGACAAATTCATCGCTGCGTTCACCGGAGCCCCGCCATGTGTATTCGTTGAGAATCGGAACCTCCACAATGTCCTCATACCATTGAAACGGCCGATAGGGGATGTTGTCGACCCACTTCTGTGACAGGTCGCCCCCGTTGTGCGGCAGATGAGCATAACCGCTGCCGCTGATATACATGCACGTATGATAGCCGATTCCAACCTCTCGCAACGCGCTGAACATCGCCTTGGAAATCGCTCCGCACGGAGCCCTGAACACCGTCGGCTCTACCCCCAGGTCCGTCGCGAAGATCTCCATCCCCTCTTCGATCCAGCCGCGCAGATTATCCACCGTGTAGCGCGGCATCAACTCCTCGCGCCGCTCGTCAAAGCTGCTCTGCAGCGAAGGCAGGATGGAGACCGCCGGCCAGGCGGGCGGCCCAAACTCGTAACAATCGGCATGTGTCAGACCGTGCAGTTGCAGGTCGTGCCCAGCGTCGCGCGCCGCGATCAGCGCCTCTTTCCACTCCGCCGTCATCGCCTTTCCCCCGGCCTTGGGTACAGTAAACCACGTCGAACCCAGCCCTCGCGAGCTGAAGAATGCCGTCGCCCTCGTCAAAGACTCCACCATCGCGCTCAGGGCAATCGCATCTAAATCTGTAGGCCGATTCAGTTGAAATTGTGGCCAGAAGAAAGCGAGAATAAGTGGAAATCACCCTGCGCTTACTGAATATCGACGGGAAGACGCCGCGGATCAGGCCCTCAGTCGGCGAGATA